>JBHIWX010000004.1:0-91158 GCA_041987205.1 Rhizobiaceae bacterium
CACCGACTGGAAGTCGCGCACAAGTTCCGGATAGGGGTGCGGCCCGGCTGCCGTGCCGATGATGTAATAGGTCGATTCGACATTGGTGACCCAGTCGCGCAGCGCCTCGTTCATCGCGTCCTTGAGCGTGCCGGCGCCGGACGTCACCGGATTGACCTCCGCGCCGAGCAGCTTCATGCGGAACACGTTGGGCGACTGGCGCTCGACATCTGTGGCGCCCATGTAAACGATGCAAGGGTAGCCGAAGCGCGCGGCAACGGTGGCGGACGCCACGCCGTGCTGGCCGGCGCCAGTCTCGGCAATGATGCGGGTCTTGCCCATGCGCCGCGCCAGCAGGATCTGGCCGAGGCAATTGTTTATCTTGTGCGACCCGGTGTGGTTGAGCTCGTCGCGCTTGAAGTAGATCTTCGCGCCGCCCAGATGCTCGGTCAGCCGCTCGGCGAAATAGAGCGGCGAGGGCCGACCGGTGTAATGCTTGTTGAGCGCGGTCAGCTCGGCCTGGAACTCCGGATCATTCTTGGCTTCCTCATAGGCCGTTTCGAGCTCGAGGATCAGCGGCATGAGCGTTTCGGCGACATAGCGGCCGCCGAACAACCCGAAATGGCCGTTCTCGTCCGGTCCGGTTCGGAAGGAATTGGGTTCGACTGGCTGGTTCACGCTGAATAACTCCTTGTGGCGGGCCAAAGCCCGCTGTCACACCGCTTCGCCCTGCAGGCGTCCGGCCTCTGCCAGGAAGCGGCGGATGAGATCGTCGTCCTTTTCGCCCGGCGCGCGCTCGACGCCCGAGGATATATCGATCCCGGCGGGATGAACATCGTTGAGCGCCATCGAGAGATTGGCGAGATCGATCCCTCCCGAAAGCATGTAATCGAGGTCCGGGTCAAGCGCATCGAGCAGGGACCAGTCGAAGGTGACGCCGTTTCCGCCGGGCAGTTCGGCGCCGGCTGGCGGTTTGGCGTCGAGCAGCAGCCGGTCGGCGACGCCCGAATAGGTCGCGACCTTGTCGAGATCGGCGGCCTCGCGGATCGACAGCGCCTTCATGACCGGCAGTCCGTAGCGCGCCCTGACCTCGGCGACGCGCTCCGGGGTCTCCCTGCCGTGCAGTTGCAGCAGGTCCGGGCGCAGCTTGCCGACGATCTCATCGAGAAAGGCGTCGTCGGCATC
Organism: Rhizobiaceae bacterium; assembly: GCA_041987205.1. Lineage (GTDB taxonomy): Bacteria > Pseudomonadota > Alphaproteobacteria > Rhizobiales > Rhizobiaceae > BOKV01. The sequence goes on from JBHIWX010000004.1 coordinate 1,165, forward strand.
GACGGTGACGGCGACGATCGTTGCGCGGCCGCGCGCGGCTTCCGCCAGTTCCGCGGCCCGGTCCGGTGTCACATTGCGCGGGCTTTTGGCGAAGAAAATGAAGCCGACATGGCTCGCGCCGCCGTCAAGCGCGGCGGCAATGCTGCCCGGCTTTGAAAGCCCGCATATCTTGATGTCGAGCGGCATGGATCCCACCGATGCGGTTGTGCGGTCGCCAGATTGTGCGAAGCCGGTTTCCTGCCAGAAAAACAGTGCCGAGTCCAACGGCACGGCAGACGCGTCAGTCGAGCGCCACCGCGTGCAGTCGCGCGCCATGGCTGCGCAGCCAGTGGCGATGGCGTTCCATCTGCGGGCAGGTTTGCCGAACGAGGCTCCAGAACGCGTCGGAATGGTTCATCTCGCGCAGATGGGCGACCTCGTGGGCGGCGAGGTAGTCGAGCACTTCCTCCGGCGCCATGACGATGCGCCATGAGAAGGACAGCGTCCGCGTCGACGAACACGAGCCCCAGCGGCTCTTGGTATCGGTGATGCGGATCGTCTTCGCGCGCACGCCGAGGACGGCGGCATGGCGCGCCACGGCCTCGTTGAGGTGCGTGCGTGCTTCTTTCTTGAGGAAATCGACGACCTTGCGCGGCACGTGGTCAGGCTCGCCCGGCACCAGAAGCGACGGCTCGCCGGCGATGTCGCGCACCTCGACGACGCCGCGCAGCCGGTCGAGATGAACGATGCGATGGTCGACGCCGAGATAGGGAATGGTCGCGCCCTCCCCCAGCGGTACGGATTGAGGCAGGCGGGCAATGCGCGCCGATGCCCAGTCGCGGTTGCGGTCGAGAAAGGCGTCGATCTGGTCGTCACCGACATAGGGCGGAACGGTCAGTTTCAGCGCCCGGCCGCCCGGCAGGATGCGCAGGGTCAGGCGCCGGGCCTTGGCGTGCTCGACCACCCTGACGGGCAGCGCCTCGCCATTGGCCTCGATCTCGCGGTCGCGACGGCCCGGCCTTGCAACCGTTTCGGCCCTTGTCTTGCGCAGGGACAGGAAACCCAAAATGCCGCTCCTCCTTGAAGCCGGGGGCAACCGGCGGGAACGTGTGGACGCGAATCGCCTGCACCATAGCCGATTTGAGCGACAGGTTGATGGAATGGCGAGGCCGAAATGTCAGGCCCCGCGCGAAAACGGGGCCCAGCGGACCCCGTTTATCATTCGTCGTGACTGCTGAAGATCAGACTTCGGGTACCGTCCTGGGTGCATCCGGACCGGACGGCTCGTCGCCATTGCCCCGCTTGCGTCGGGCCGACATGAAGGCGTCAAACTCCTCCTGGTCCTTGGCGCGGCGCAGTTCGCGAAGGTATTCGTCGAACTCCGCGCGTGCCTCGTCCAGGCGACGGCGCTCTTCCTCGATCCGGGTCAGTTCGGCTTCGCGCCAGTCGTCGAAGGCCACATTGCCGGTACGGGCATGGTGGTGACGATGGTGCTTGTGACCATTGCGGCCAAAGGCGCTGCCCATGCGGTCGGTGGCGCGATTGACTTCCGACTTGAACTCGTCGAGCCGGTCGCCCCACAGAATGTAGGCAAGCATGGCCAGTCCCAGCGGCCAGAAGATCATGAAGCCGAGGATCATCAGGGCGATGGTCGCCGGCGTCCATGCAGGACGGATCATTGCGGAATGTGTCATGTACACTTCACCCCTTCCTGAAAAAGGAAACGTTGTCGCTCCCTCATTCGAGGTGGGGACTGATTGTGCCGGAATCAAGAAAATCCCGTCGAATTCCGCTGCGTAAGGGCCATGTATCTGATGTTACATGGCTTTTCCTGTTCTATTGTGCCGCCTTCGCCTTGCGTCCCCGCACTGTGTCGCGGTCATGCGTCGCCATGAAGTCGAGAATGCGCGGGGCGATCTCGGAGCGGAAACGCGAGCCGTTGAACACGCCGTAATGGCCGACCTTGGGCTGCATGTAGTGCACCCGCTTGTCGTCCTTCAGGCTCGAACACAGGATATGCGCCGCCTTTGTCTGGCCGAGGCCGGAGATGTCGTCGTTCTCGCCTTCCACCGTCATCAGGGCGGTGTTGACGATCTTCGAGCAATCGACCGGATTGCCACGATGCTTCATCTCGCCCTTCGGAAGGGCATGCTGGATGAACACGGTCTCGACCGTCTGCAGGTAGAAGGCTGCGTCGAGATCCATCACGGCGAGGTATTCGTCGTAGAAATCGCGGTGCTTCTCCGCCGAATCGCCGTCGCCCTGGACGAGGTGCTGAAAGAATTCCTGATGCGCCATGATGTGGCGGTCGAGGTTCATCGACATGAAGCCGGAAAGCTGCAGAAAGCCCGGATAGACCTCTCGCATGAAGCCCGGCTGCGGGAACGGCACCTTCATGATGACGTTGTCGCGGAACCATGAAATGTCGTGGTCCTCGGCGAGCTTGTTGACCGCGGTCGGGTTTTCGCGCGTGTCGATCGGTCCGCCCATCAGGGTCATGGAAGCCGGCGAATGCTGGTCGCCGGCCGCTTCCATCAGCGCCACGGCGGCGAGCACCGGCACCGAGGGCTGGCACACGGCCATCACATGGGTGTTGGTGCCGAGGAAATGCAGGATCGAGATGACGTAGTCGATGTAGTCGTCGAGGTCGAACACGCCCTCGGTGACCGGCACCATGCGCGCATCGGCCCAGTCGGTGATGTAGACATCGGCATACTGGATCATGGTCTCGACGGTGCCACGCAGCAGCGTCGCGTAATGACCGGACATGGGCGCGACGATCAGGATCGCCGGTCCCTGCTTGTGTTTTTCCGGCATCAGCCGTTCGAAATGGATGAGGTTGCAGAACGGTCGCGACCAGACCACGCGCTCGCGCACCGGCACGGACATGCCACCGACAAGGGTGCGCTCGAGGCCGAATTCGGGCTTGCCGTAGCGCCGGGTCAGGCGCTCGAAGAGTTCGGCGGAGGCGGCGATCTGCTTGCCGACGCTGGTGTGGGATACGGGATTGATCGGGTTGGAATAGTAAAGCCGGTTCATGTCGGCGAAGGCACGCCATGGCGCCAATGCCGCGTGCGACATTTCATAGAATTGGTAGTACATGCACGCCCGTCCTGTTCTTGTTGCGGCCCTGCCGTGAGGCACCCCGCCCTGTGAAGGCGGGTGGAGACGGTGGCCGTTATTTACCGCAGTCACGCGGTATCTGAAGTCCCGGCGCCATTATTTTGCAGCGCAGCATTCTTGGCAAGCCCTAAAAAGAGGGCTGGTTCCGGACCGGAACTGTCGCGAATCTTACGCGCTAGTGCCTGATTTCGCTGCGAATCCGCCGATCCCTTCAGCTTGAGGACGCAGCGAATAGAAAATCGCCGTACGGCGTGTCTTCACTAAACTGGCAGAAATCCGGCAGGGTGGCGCCGTATCAGGACGCCGCGCCGAGTTCATCCAGAATGGCGCGCGCGGCAGCGACAGGATCGGCGGCGGCGGTGACCGGACGGCCGACCACGATATGCGAAGCGCCGGCCTGTCTCGCCTCGGCCGGGGTCATCACCCGTTTCTGGTCGCCTTTGGCATCGCCGGCGGGGCGGACGCCTGGCGTGACGACCGCCATGGACGGGCCGAGGATGGCGCGCGCGGCGGCGGCCTCCAGCGGAGAGCAGACGATGCCGCCCATGCCGAGATCGCGTGCCTGGCCGGCGCGGCGTTCGACCAGTTCAAGCGCGGACATGGCATAGCCCGCCTCGCGCAGGTCCGAATCGTCCATGGATGTCAGCACGGTGACGCCGAGCAGGCAGAGATCGCTGCCCTTCGCGGCCTCGACGGCGGCGGCCATCGCGCGCGGATAGGCATGGATGGTCAACATGTGGACGCCGAGACCGATCGCGCTTTCGACGCCCTTGGCCACCGTGTTGTCGATGTCGAGCATCTTCATGTCGAGGAAGACCTTGCGCCCGTCGCCGACCAGATCGCGGGCGAGGTCGAGACCGCCGGCAAGGGCAAGCTGGAAGCCGATCTTGTAAAACTCGGCCGCATCGCCCAGCGTCTCGACCATGGCGCGCGCCTGTTCGACATCGGGCAAATCGAGCGCCACGATCATGCGTTCGCGAATGTCTTCCGGGGCGATTGCCAGCATCACTCGTTCTCCCATCTTGTCGAAAGCAGCCGTGCCCTGTCAACCAGCGATGCGCACATAGCTTCCATGCGTTGCGCCATCCTGCTGTCCTTCAGGGCCTCGTCGCGGTCGAAGGCATCGCCGGCATGCGAAAGCGCCAGCTGTTCCGGCATGACCAGCGCGCCCAGCGAAGTCAGGATTTCGCGCAGATGAATCAGATTGCGTATCCCTCCATACGCCCCCGGCGCGGCAGAGGAAACCGCAAAGAGCTTGCCGGCAAAGGGACACAGCGGACCCGCCGCGTCGGATTCAACCCGGCTGATCCAGTCCAAGGCGTTTTTCAGGAGGGGCGCCACGGAGGCGTTGCACTCAGGCGAGACAATCACGACCGCGTCGTGTTCGTGAAACAGCCTCGCCAGCTGGACGGCCTGCCTCGGCAGGGCCGGCGCGTGTTCCGGATCGGCGTCGAAGAGCGGCAGTTCGTAGTCTCGCGGGGAGATGCGGGTGATCTCGCAATCGAAGCGCGTCAGCGCCTTGACGATGGCGCCGGCCAGTCTCGCATTGGGCGAGCCCGCGTTGAGGGTGCCGGGAAAGACGAGGATCTTCGGGCGGCGCATGCCCTGCGATTACAGGAATTCCTGACGCCGATAAACAAAAACGCGGGCCGGCGGCACGTTTTTCATCACCCAGTCGCTCGAATCGACGACATATTGCCCTTTCGCCACCGGCGCCGGTGGGCGCGGACCGTAGGAGATCTGAACGAAAGGCGCGCCCGGCTCGACCAGCGAGAGGCAATCCGCGATGATCTTGGTGCGTGCCGCCTTGGGAAGGTTGAGCAGCGGAATCGCGCAGATGACGGCGGAGAAGCGACGCCACGGCGTATCGGCCAGCGTGGTCGCGAGGTCGAGCGCGTCGCCATTGATGAAGTTCACGCCGGGAAAGCGCGTCTTCAGATAGTCGTAGAATTCCCTGGAATACTCGACGCTCACCAACCGCTCGGCCGAGATGCCGCGCTCCAGGATGGCGGCGGTGATCGGCCCGGTGCCCGGTCCCAGTTCGAGGACGGGCAGGTCGCTGTCGAGCGGGGCGTGCGACGCCATGGCCCGCGCGGCTGCCTTGCCGGTCGGCGCGATGGCACCGACGGCGCCCGGTTCGCGTATCCATTCCCGAAAAAAACGCAGCTCCGTGCCCAAACGATTTTTGAGTTTCGCGGAGGTACGCAGCATTCGGTCAACTTTCAGGCTGGTCGCCAGCGATACCCGGCGAGCGTCATGCGGGGGGCGGTGTCAGCTTGTAGCGTAATCGATCGGCGCTGTCTCCGGCCGATGACCGGAACACACACCTGGAGGCGCGGGACTTCGACAACCGTCTGAAACGCAGGGGGGAATCACTCGGTCAGCCCGTCGAGAAAGTGCTTCATCCGCGAGAAGAACCCGGTCGATTCGGGATGGTTCTGCTCGGACGACAATTTGTCGAACTCCTCGAGCAGTTCGCGCTGCCTGCGCGTCAGGTTCTGCGGAGTTTCGACCGCGACCTGGATGTAGAGATCGCCGAAATTCGAAGACCGCATGACCGGCATGCCCTTGGCCTTTAGCCGGAACTGCTTGCCGTTCTGGGTGCCGGCCGGCACCTTCACACGGGTCTTGGTCGAGTCCAGCGTGGTGACCTCGAACTGGCCGCCCAGCGCGGCCGTGGTCATGGAAACCGGCACGCGGCAGAACAGGTCGGCGCCATCGCGCTGGAAGAACTCGTGCGGCTTGACCGACAGGAAGATGTAGAGATCGCCCGAGGGGCCGCCGCGCAAGCCGGCCTCACCCTCGCCGGCAAGGCGGATGCGCACGCCATCCTCGATACCGGCCGGAATGTTGACCGACAGCGAGCGTTCGCGCGTGATGCGGCCCTGGCCGTGGCAGGATTCGCAGGGGTCGGAGATAACCTCGCCGCGGCCCTGGCAGGTCGGGCAGGTGCGCTCGATCGAGAAGAAGCCCTGGCTGGCGCGCACGCGGCCCGAACCCGAACAGGTCGCGCAGGTCTTGGGCGACGAGCCGGGCTTGGAACCCGTGCCCGAGCAGGTCTCGCAGGAAATGGCGGTCGGCACCGAAATCTCGGCGGTCTTGCCTGCCCAGGCCTCTTCCAGCGTGATTTCCATGTTGTAGCGAAGGTCGGCACCGCGTTCGCGGCCACCGGAACGGCGCGCGCGGCCGCCCATCATCTCGCCGAAAATGTCCTCGAAGATGTCGGAGAAGGCGCTCGCGCCGCCACCGCCGCCAAAGCCCGAGAACCCGCCCCCGCCATTCTCGAAGGCGGCGTGGCCGAAGCGGTCATAGGCAGCACGCTTCTGGGGGTCCTTGAGGACCTCGTAGGCCTCGTTGACTTCCTTGAACTTGTGCTCGGATTCCTTGTCGTCGGGATTGCGATCGGGATGGAACTGCATCGCCTTCTTGCGGAAGGCGGCCTTCAGTTCCTTGTCGTCGCAGCCCTTCACGACGCCGAGGATTTCGTAATAATCAACCTTGACCATTCAACCAGCCTGCAACTCGCGCTCCATCGCGATGCCCGATCCGAACGGATCGCGTCGCGACTTCAATTCCATGAGTGAGATGTGTGGGGTCCGCCATGAATGGACAAGGGTTACAGCAACGCTTCCAGACAGGCAAAGGCCCGCCCGGGATTTTCACCGGACGGGCCTCGCGCGAGATCAAATCAGGCGCTCTTCTTTTCGTCCTTGTCGTCGTCGATTTCCTCGAAATCGGCATCGACAACGTCTTCGTCCTTGGCGGCATCAGCGGCCGCATCGGATTCCGCGCTTTCGGTCTGCGCGGCTTCGTACATGGCCTGACCAAGCTTCATGGAAGCGTTGGCCAGTGCCTCGGACTTGGCCTTGATGTCGTCGGCGTCGCCCGCCTCGACGGAGGCCTTGAGGTCGGCAACGGCCTGCTCGATGGCCGTCTTGTCTTCCTCGGAAACCTTGTCGCCATATTCCGACAGGGACTTCTCGGCGGAGTGGATGAGCGCCTCGGCCTGGTTCTTGGCCTCGACGGCCTCACGCCGCTTCTTGTCCTCCTCGGCATGGGACTCGGCGTCCTTGACCATGTTTTCGATGTCCTCGTCGGACAGGCCGCCCGACGCCTTGATCGAAATCTGCTGTTCCTTGCCGGTACCCTTGTCCTTGGCCGACACGTTGACGATGCCGTTGGCGTCGATGTCGAAGGTGACCTCGATCTGCGGCACGCCGCGCGGTGCGGGCGGAATGCCCATCAGGTCGAACTGGCCGAGCATCTTGTTGTCGGCGGCCATCTCGCGCTCGCCCTGGAAGACCCGGATCGTCACGGCCGACTGGTTGTCCTCGGCAGTGGAGAAGACCTGGCCCTTCTTGGTCGGGATCGTCGTGTTGCGGTCGATCAGGCGGGTGAAGACACCACCCAGCGTCTCGATGCCGAGCGACAGCGGGGTCACGTCGAGCAGGAGAACGTCCTTGACGTCGCCCTGAAGCACGCCGGCCTGGATGGCGGCACCCATGGCAACAACCTCATCGGGGTTGACGCCCTTGTGCGGCTCCTTGCCGAAGAAGCTTTTGACGACTTCCTGGATCTTGGGCATGCGGGTCATGCCGCCGACGAGGATGACCTCGTCGATTTCGGCCGCCTTCAGCCCGGCGTCCTTCAGTGCCGCCTTGCAGGGATCGACCGTGCGCTGCACCAGATCGTCGACCAGCGACTCGAATTTCGAGCGGGTCAGCTTCATGGTGAAGTGCTTGGGGCCGGACTTGTCGGCGGTGATGAAGGGCAGGTTGATTTCGGTCTGCGAGCCCGAAGACAGTTCGATCTTGGCCTTTTCGGCGGCCTCCTTGAGGCGCTGAAGGGCCATCTTGTCGGTCTTCAGGTCGATGCCCTGTTCCTTCTTGAACTCGCTGGCGAGATAGTCGACCAGACGCATGTCGAAGTCTTCGCCGCCGAGGAAGGTGTCGCCATTGGTCGACTTCACCTCGAAAACGCCGTCGCCAATTTCAAGGACCGACACGTCGAACGTGCCGCCGCCAAGGTCGTAGACGGCGATGGTCTTGCCGTCCTTCTTCTCGAGACCGTAGGCGAGGGCCGCGGCCGTCGGCTCGTTGATGATGCGAAGGACTTCGAGACCGGCGATCTTGCCGGCGTCCTTGGTGGCCTGGCGCTGGGCATCGTTGAAGTAGGCCGGGACGGTGATGACGGCCTGTTCGACCTTCTCGCCGAGATAGGCTTCGGCCGTTTCCTTCATCTTCTGCAGGATGAAGGCGGAGACCTGCGAGGGCGAGTAGGACTTGCCGCCCGCCTCGACCCAGGCGTCGCCATTGTCGGCCTTGGTGATCTTGTAGGAGACGAGGCCCTTGTCCTTGGACACGGTCTTGTCGTCATAGCGGCGGCCGATCAGGCGCTTGACCGCGAAAAGCGTATTCTCGGGGTTGGTGACCGCCTGGCGCTTGGCCGGCTGGCCGACAAGGCGCTCGTCGTCGTCGGTGAAGGCCACCATGGAAGGCGTGGTGCGCGCGCCTTCGGAATTCTCGATCACCCTGGGTTCCTTGCCATCCATGACGGCGACGCATGAATTGGTGGTGCCGAGGTCGATACCGATTACTTTAGCCATTGATGCTGCTCCTTCTAGCGACCGGCCGGGACCCATGAGAGGCGTTCCGTTTGGCCGGTCCTTTTGGAATTGTCAGACGGTCATAAGCCCTATAACCGCGTTGCGGCGTATATAAGAGGGCCTTTCCGCCGCTGCAAGATTGCGCGAAGGGAAATCCGGAAGGGGGCCAAAGGGTTCCCCTCGTCCATCACCCGGTGCAGGCCTGCATGACAGAACGAGCCCAACGAATGGTTAACGCAATGCGAAGACATCGCCGCCGTGACTGACAAAGCCGTCCCCCCCGACGGTCTGCGGCTATTGCCGGGCTATCTCGACCGGCCGGCGCAGGAGGCGCTGCTCGCCGAGATCCGCACGATCGTGCGTGCCGCGCCGCTCTACGTGCCGGTCATGCCGCGCAGTGGCAAGCCGATGAGCGTGCGCATGACCAATTGCGGCGAGCTGGGCTGGGTCACCGACAAGGAAAATGGCTACCGCTATCAGGCGACCCATCCGGCAACGGGCGAACCCTGGCCCGCCATGCCGGAGCGGCTGCTGCGCATCTGGGCGGAACTTGCGGACTATACGCATCCGCCGCAGGCCTGCCTCGTCAATTTCTACGAGGCCGGGGCGAAGATGGGCCTTCACCAGGATCGCGACGAAGCCGATTTCGACGCCCCGGTCGTCTCGATCTCGCTCGGGGACAGTTGCGTCTTCCGGGTCGGCGGCATGCAACGCGGCGGCAAGACCGTTTCGTTCAAGCTCGCCAGCGGCGACGCCGTGGTGCTGGGCGGCGCCTCGCGACTCGCCCATCACGGGGTCGACCGGATCCATCCGGGCACGTCGTCGCTCCTGAAGGATGGCGGCCGGATCAACCTCACCTTGCGGCGGGTCACACGGCCCGACTGAATCCTCCTGCCGGAATGCTCCAATCGAAACCATCACGAGAGCGATTTCTTAAGGGAATTAGCCTAGGTTGAAACCCGTCGGGGCGTGGCAATTGAATACGGGACTTCCGTCTTTGGATCTCTACCGCCTGTCGCTTCGCGCCCTTCCCCACAAGCGCATCCTGCTGGCTGCCGCCTTTCTCGTCGGCTTTGCCATGGCGGCGGCCGTGTTCGTTGTTGCAGGCGCGCTTTCGCTCGGTACGGCGCTCAGCCATCACATCGACCACCAGCTGCACTCGCTGGACGAACTCACCAGCAAATGGGTCACGACGCTGAACCAACTGGAAGAGGTCGACCAGAGCAATGCCTGCTCGCCGGCATTCATGCGTAAATTGCAGGAGATCGCCTTCCTGCCCGACGGCATCCACGAATTTCTCTATGCCCCGAATAACAAGGTGGTGTGTACGGCAAGGGGAAGGCTGGAGCAGAGTGTCGATGTCGGAACGCCCGACTTCGCGATCCGCGATGGCGAAATCGACATCTGGACGAAACGCGATTTGGCCGTGCCCGGACCGATCCATGAGGACGTCACGCTGATCGGTGCGGGCAATTACCTGATGGTGGTGACACAGCCCGGTCCCGTGACTTCCGATACCGACTGGATCGATTCTTCCGTCTCCTTCAACAGGGATGACCTGGAGGGTCGGGACATCGACGAGTTCCACAATCGCAGCATCGACCTGCATCAAAAGGGCTGCGACGTGAACAGGTTCTTCTGCGTCGAGGGGAGCGTTTCGGTGTTCGAGGCGTTGTCCGAGCGATTCGTGCGTGTGGTATTCGGCTTCGTTCTCGCCATACTCTGCGGTATCGCCACGATGCACATCGTCGAGACACGTCTCGGCCGGCTATGGGCGCTGCCCACGCGTTTCCGCAAGCTGATGGACGCGGACAGCGTGCATTGCGTCTATCAGCCCATTCTCTCCCTGTCGGACAATCGCGTCGATGCCATCGAGGTGCTGGCGCGCTGGCGCGACATCACCGGAGAGACGGTGATGCCGGGCGACTTCCTGCCCATCGCGGAAACCGGCCGCATGACGCGTGCCTTTACCGAAGTGCTCGTGCGCAATGTGGTGCACGAACTCTCCAGCCTGCCGGTGACGGACCAGCCGATGCGGGTCCATTTCAACATCTATCCCGAGGATTTCGACGCGGCATGGCTTCTGGGCATTTTCAGCCCGTTCCTGGCCATGCGCGACCGCTTCGTCGTCGTGGTGGAAATCCTGGAACGCCAGCAACGTTCGCTCGACGAGCTCAGGAACGCCATCGAGATCCTGCGGGAGAACGGCATCCTGACCTATGTCGACGATTTCGGGGCGGGGTTCTCGAACATCCAGTTTCTCGGCCATCTGCCGCTGGAGGGCGTGAAGCTGGACCGGTGCTTCGGACAGGCGCCGGAAGGCTCGCTGATGGCCGGCCTTCAGATAAGCGCGTCCGACCTGATCGACAAGACGGGCTACAAGGTGCTGGTCGAGGGCGTGGAGACGAAAGAGCGGCTGGAAAGCCTGCGGCGCGGCGGCATTGTCGACCAGGCGCAAGGCTACTTTATCGCGCGGCCGCTAACCTTTGACGGTCTCGTCGCTTTTCTGGACGAACATGCAACCCGCAGGGCAAGCCCCGTCGCAAAACCCGTGCGCGCGAAACTGCGTCAGGTGATGTGAAGGCGTGAGCCGCGTTCAGGTCACAGCTTGCGCAGCGCCACCTGCTCGACCAGATGATCGGCGCCCTTCTTGAGAATAAGGTCGGCGCGCGGACGCGTCGGCAGGATGTTCTGCTTCAGATTAACCAGGTTGATCCGGTTCCAGAGATATTGCGCGCGTTCCAGCGCCTCCTCGTCACTGATCGTCGAGTAGCGGTGGAAGAAAGATTCCGGATTGGTGAAGGCCGTCTTGCGCAGGCTCATGAAGCGGTCGACATACCAGCGTTCGGTATCGCGTTCGTCGGCGTCGATATAGATCGAGAAGTCGAAGAAGTCGGAAACGAAGGGCACGACCTTGCCGTCCTCGGGCAGGTCGCGCGTCTGCAGCACGTTGATGCCCTCGAAGATGAGGATATCCGGGCGGTCGATGCGGATGGTCTCGCCCTCCACCACGTCGTAGCGCAGATGCGAATAGACCGGCGCGGTGACACTCGCCTCACCCGCCTTGATCGAGGACAGGAAGCGCAGGACCTCGGCTACGTCGAAGCTCTCGGGAAAGCCCTTGCGCTCCATCAGGCCGCGTTCTTCCAGCACCGCGTTGGGCAACAGGAAGCCGTCGGTCGTGACCAGTGCCACGCGCGGGCTCGACGGCCAGCGGGCCATCAATTCCTTGAGAATGCGCGCCGTGGTCGACTTGCCGACGGCAACCGAACCGGCGATGCCAATGATGAAGGGCGTCTTTTCGGTATCGATGTTCAGGAATCGGCTGCGCTGGTGGAACAGCGACTGGATCGCCTCGACATGGGCCGACAGAAGCCGCGACAGCGACAGATAGATGCGCGCGACCTCGTCGAGCGAGACCGGGTCGCCGAGCGAACGCAGGCGTTCGACCTCTTCCATGGTCAGGGTGAGCGGCGTGTCGGCGCGGAATTCCGCCCAGCGATTGGCAGAGAAATAGCGATAGGGCGAGATGCGGCGCGGATCGGCGCCGTCAACATCCTCGTCTACCCAGAATTCTTCCGGGTCGTTGCGCCTTACCTGATCCACGGCACCACCCTTTCAGCCCGCACCGCCGACGGTCCGGTTCGCGCGGGCAGCCTTTTCGGCAAGTCCCGACTGGCCGGTTCGGCGCTCGAGCTCCGCCATGACGTCGGCGAGCGGCACACCGCCCACCTTGAGGACGACGAGCAGATGATAGAGGAGGTCGGCCGCTTCGGCGGTGAGTTCGGCCCGGTCGCCGCCCAGGGCAGCGACGATGGTCTCGACCGCTTCCTCGCCCATTTTCCGGGCGCAGCGGGCCTGACCGTCGGCGACGAGGCTCGCGGTATAGGACGAACCGTCGGTCGCCGCCGCACGGCTGGCGACGATGGTTTCGAGGTCGGCTAGCGTGAACATGGCCTTGCGCCTGTTCCCTTTTCCCGTCATTTCAATCCAGTCTTACCGGAATTCCGGCGCTCTGCATATGTTCCTTGGCCTGGCGGATCGTGTAGGTGCCGAAATGGAAGATCGACGCCGCCAGTACGGCATTGGCGTGGCCATCTCGAATGCCCTCGACCAGATGGTCGAGATTGCCGACGCCGCCCGACGCGATGACCGGCACGCGCACGGCATCGGCGACGGCGCGTGTCAGCGCGATGTCGTAGCCGGTCTTGCGGCCGTCCTGATCCATCGAGGTAAGCAGGATCTCGCCGGCGCCCAGATCGGTAACCGTGCGCGCGAATTCGACGGCATCGATGCCGGTCGAGTTGCGCCCGCCATGGGTGAAGATTTCCCAGCGCGCGGGCTCGCCCAGACCGGAGACCCGCTTGGCGTCGATGGCGACAACGATGCACTGGTCGCCGAACTTGTCGGCGGCCTCGGCGACAAATTGCGGGCGGTTCACCGCCGCCGTATTGATCGACGCCTTGTCGGCGCCAGCCTGCAGCAATTTCCGGATATCGGCGATCTCGCGCACGCCGCCCCCGACGGTAAGCGGCATGAAGCAATGCTCGGCGGTCTGGGTGACCACGTCGAACAGGATCGAACGGTCATCGGACGACGCCGTGATGTCGAGAAAGGTCAGTTCGTCGGCACCCGACGCGTCATAGGCCTTCGCCGCCTCGACGGGGTCGCCGGCATCGATCAGGTCGACGAAGGACACGCCCTTGACGACACGGCCGTCCTTGACGTCGAGGCAGGGAATGACGCGGGCTTTCAGCATGGGACGGCCTTATTTTCTGTTTGCGCGTCCTCGCGGCCGAGCCGCTGCGGGCGACGCGGGCAGTCCTTGACGTCCAGGCAGGGAATGACGCGGGCTTTCAGCATCAGGCTACCGCTTCCTTCAGGATTTTCAGCGCCTCCTGTGCGTCGATGCGGCCGTCATAGAGCGCGCGGCCGGAGATGGCGCCCTCGAGTTTTGCTGCATCGGGCATGGTCATGCGCACGATGTCGGCCAGCGAGGACAGCCCGCCCGAGGCGATGACGGGGATGGAGGTCGAATCAGCCAGTTCCAGCGTCGATTCCCAGTTGATGCCGGTCAGCACGCCGTCGCGGTCGATGTCGGTGAAGATGATGGCGGCGACGCCGGCATCCTCGAAACGCGAGGCCAGGTCGGCCGCCGTCAGTTCGGACGTCTCGGCCCAACCCTCGACGGCAACGTAACCGCCGCGCGCGTCGATGCCGACGGCGATCTTTCCGGGAAAGCGCTTGCAGGCTTCTTTCACGAGTTCGGGGTCGCGCACGGCGACTGTACCGAGGATGACGCGTGCCAGCCCCTTTTCGAGCCAGCTCTCGATATCGGCGATGGTACGGATGCCCCCGCCGAGCTGCACCGGGTTCTTCGTCGATTCGAGGATCGATTCCACCGCGCGGGCATTGACCGCCCTACCCTCAAAGGCACCGTTCAGATCGACGACATGCAGCCATTCGAAGCCGGCCTGCTCGAACTCAAGAGCCTGCGCGCCGGGATCTGCGTTGTAGACCGTGGCCTCGTTCATGTCGCCCAACTTGAGGCGAACGCAGGCGCCGTCCTTCAAATCGATGGCGGGAAACAGGATCATGGCGTTGCCCCGCGCTCCCTCACACGCCTTCGACGATGACGACTTCGGACACGGCATATTGCTGGCGCAGCTTCACCGCCGCCTGGTATTCGGGCGAGTTGTAGCATTCCAACGCCTTGTCGTAGCTCTCGAACTCGATGACGACATGGCGCGATTTGACCGGACCTTCGGGGCCGATGCAGCGGCCGCCGCGAACGTGGAATTTCGCGTCGTATTTCTCGAAGGCCAGCGCGTCGGCAGCCAGATATTTCGGATAGTTCTCCTCGTCCGTCACATCGACATGGAGAATCCAGTAGCCCTTTTTCATCGAAGTCCTCTCTCAGGGATTCCAGCGCAGGAAATTGGCGATCAGCGCCAGCCCCAGCTTTTGGCTCTTTTCGGGGTGAAACTGCGTGCCGACCATGTTGTCTCGACCGACGATGGCCGTGACCCGGCCGCCGTAATCGGTGGTGGCGATGCGCTGTTCCGGGACGGTCGTAGCGATATGATAGGAATGGACGAAATAGGCGTGCCAGCCGTAAAGCCCGGTCGGGATGTCGGCAAGGATCGGATGGTCGCGCTCGACCTGAAGGATGTTCCAGCCGATCTGTGGGATCTTCAGGCCCGGATTGTCGAGTGCGATCTCCACGACATCGCCGGCGATCCAGCCGAGCCCCGGCGTCACCGTCTTTTCAAGGCCGCGCTCTGCCATCAATTGCGCGCCGACGCAGATGCCGAGAAACGGCCGCGCCTTCTGCTCCACAGCCTCGCGCAGGGCGTCGACCATGCCCGGCACGGCGTCGAGGCCGGCGCGGCAGTCGGCGAAGGCGCCGACGCCCGGCAGGACGATGCGGTCGGCGGTCGCTACCTCGTCCGCCTTGTCGGTCAGGAAAATGTCGGCGTCGAGGCTCGATTCGCGGGCGGCGCGCTCGAACGCCTTGAGGGCGGAGTGCAGATTGCCGGATCCGTAATCGACGATGGCGACCCGCATCTTGAAGCCGGGGGTGATCATTGGCCGAAAATTCCGATGGGCGAAACGCCTTCCTGCCGATCGGCAGGGCTGGATGCCACGGGTGCAGGCGAGGCGCTTCCCGCCGCGGCTTTTACTGTAACCGTTTTACCCACGGCCGTTTCCGTCCGGCCTGAGAAATAGCGCAGATCGGCCTCATGCGCGCTGTCGGCCTCGACCACGCCGGCGAAGCGCCAGCCGGTCCGTTCCAGCCGGCCGCGCAACAATTGGCGGCCTTCGAGAAAGAGATAGAGACCGGGCAGCGAACCCAGCAGGGCCATGGGGGCGCTGCCGGTCCAGCTTGCGAGCACCCAGGCGATACCGGCGATCAGCAGATAGACGGCAAAGGCGTACCAGAGCCGGTGCCACAACAGCCAGATTGCCGGGAAAATCAGGGCGAGCAGAGCCGGGCGCTCCGGCACGAAGCGGATGCGCTCGTCATCGGTTTCACCGCCGAAACCGGAAGGCGGAAGATGGACAGTGTAGGTCGTCATGGCGCAGGTGATAGCCCCGCATGTGGCGTTGCACAAGAGAGTGAAGCACGCGCGATCAGTTGCACGCCCCGATCAGGAAAGCGTGCCCTTGGTCGAGGGAATGACGCCGGCCGTGCGCGGATCGGGCTCGATCGCGGCGCGCAGTGCGCGGGCCACCGCCTTGAAGCAGGTCTCGGCGATATGGTGGCTGTTCTCGCCATAATGGTTTTCGACATGCAGCGTGATGCCGGCATGCTGGGCGAAGGCCTGGAAGAACTCGCGGAACAGTTCGGTGTCGTAGCCGCCGATCTTGTCGCGGGTGAACTCGACGCGCCAGATCAGATAGGGCCGGCCGGACACGTCGAGCGCGGCGCGCGTCAGCGTCTCGTCCATGGCGAGATCGATCGAAGCGTAACGGCGGATGCCGGCACGGTCGCCCAGCGCCTTCGCCAGCGCCTGGCCGAGCGCAATGCCGGTGTCTTCCGAGGTGTGGTGATCGTCGATATGCAGATCGCCCTCGGCACGGATGGTCATGTCGATCAGCGAATGGCGCGAGAGCTGTTCGAGCATGTGGTCGAAGAAGCCGATGCCGGTCGAAATGTCGTACGCGCCGGTGCCGTCGAGATCGACGGCGACCGAGATATCGGTCTCGTTCGTCTTGCGCTCGATTTTCGCCGTGCGGTTCGCCTTGCTCGCCACGTCCACTGACTCCCTTTGCCGGCCGCTTTCGCCGGTCGGCGGCTCATAGCAATAAAGGGTTGAAAAAACCATAAGCGTTGATGATCGGCATACGTCGTTCAGTGGTCCGAGAAGGTTGCCATTGCCCCTGAAGCCGTGCCCGGTTTGCATTGCGGCGAATCGAACATAGATATGGGTTCGACGGGAATGCATGCCGGTGGCGCCCTGCCATCGGTCGCGTAGACGGAGTTTTCATGGATCAGAGCAACGGATATGGCAGCCCCCATGCCACCACCATCGTGACGGTGCGCAAGGGCGGCAAGGTGGTGATCGCCGGCGACGGCCAGGTCTCCTTCGGCCAGTCGATCCTCAAGGGCAATGCGCGCAAGGTGCGCCGCATCGGCAAGGGCGGCGCGGTGATCGCCGGTTTCGCCGGCGCGACGGCGGATGCGTTTACCCTGCTCGAAAGGCTGGAAGCCAAGCTCGAACAATACCCCGACCAGCTGATGCGCGCCTGCGTGGAGCTGGCGAAAGACTGGCGCACCGACCGCTATCTCCGGCGGCTGGAGGCAATGATGCTGGTCGCCGACAAGACGGTGACGCTCGGCCTGACCGGCAATGGCGACGTGATCGAGCCCGAGCACGGCGTCATGGCCATCGGTTCGGGCGGCAATTATGCGCTCGCCGCCGCGCGCGCGCTGGTCGACGGCGACAAGTCGGCAGAGGAGATCGCGCGGCGCGCGATGGAGATCGCCGCCGACATTTGCGTCTACACCAATGCCAACATCATCGTGGAAAGCCTCGATGAAGGCTGACGCGGCCCAAATCAACGCAATAGCGTTCGAGCCGGTTGCCGAGTCCCATTTTCCCCTGCTGCGACAATGGCTCATGCAGCCGCATGTACGCGAATGGTGGGGCGAGCCGGAAACCGAACTCGGGCACATTCGTGTCGATCGCAGCGAGGAGTTCGTGGAAGGCTTCGTGTTTTCCTTCGACGAACGGCCGGCTGGCTATATTCAGCACTGGCAGCCGCGCGGTGATGAAAAAGAGGAATGGCAGAAACAACTGTCGCCCGGGACCTATGGCATCGACATGTTCATCGGGCCGGCCGACATGACCGGAAAGGGTGTTGGCGGCAAGGTTCTGCGGGCCTTTGCCGGCCGGCTGTTCGAAAAGGGGGCCCAGCGCCTTGTCATCGATCCCGACCCGCACAACACAAGAGCAATCCGGGCCTATGAGAAGATCGGCTTCCGTCCGTTTCTCAGGCTTGAAGGCGAAAACGGTTCCGGCGGCGCATTGCTGATGGAACTGGTTCGCACCGAAGACAAGAGGCATTGATGACCAATTTCTCCCCACGGGAAATCGTTTCCGAACTCGACCGCTTCATCATCGGGCAGAAGGACGCCAAGCGCGCCGTCGCCATCGCGCTGCGCAATCGCTGGCGCCGCCAGCAGCTCGACGGACCGATGCGCGAGGAAGTGCTGCCGAAGAACATCCTGATGATCGGGCCCACCGGCGTCGGCAAGACGGAGATCTCGCGCCGGCTGGCCAGGCTCGCCAACGCGCCCTTCATGAAGGTCGAAGCGACGAAGTTCACCGAGGTCGGCTATGTCGGCCGCGATGTCGAACAGATCATCCGCGATCTCGTCGAGGTGGCGATCAATCTGGTGCGCGAGAACAAGCGCGAGCAGGTCAAGGCGAAGGCCCATCTGGCTGCAGAGGAACGCGTGCTCGACGCGCTGGTCGGTTCGACCTCGAGCCCCGGCACGCGCGAATCCTTCCGCAAGAAGCTGCGTGACGGCGAACTCGACGACAAGGAAGTCGAAATCGAGCTTGCCGACACATCCAATCCGATGGGCGGATTCGACATTCCCGGCATGCCGGGCGCCAGCGTCGGTGTGCTCAACATCAACGACATGCTGGGCAAGGCCTTCGGTGGCCAGCGCACCAAGAAGCGCAAGACCACCGTCAAGGAATCCTACGAACTGCTGATCGGCGACGAATCCGACAAGCTTCTCGACCAGGAGCAGGTGGTGCAGGAGGCGATTGCGGCGGTCGAAAACAACGGCATCGTGTTTCTCGACGAGATCGACAAGATCGCGGTACGCGACGGCTCGATGGGTGGCGGGGTAAGCCGCGAGGGCGTGCAGCGCGATCTGCTGCCGCTGGTCGAAGGCACGACGGTCGCGACCAAGCACGGACCGGTCAAGACCGACCACATCCTGTTTATCGCGTCAGGCGCCTTCCATGTCTCGAAGCCGTCCGACCTGCTGCCGGAACTGCAGGGCAGACTGCCGATCCGCGTCGAGTTGCAGGCTCTGACCCGCGAGGATTTCCGCTCCATCCTCACAGAGACCGAGGCGAGCCTGATCCGCCAATATGTCGCGCTGATGGGCACGGAAGAGGTCGAACTGAGCTTCTCCGAGGACGCCATCGACGCCATCGCCGATGTCGCGGTCGAGCTCAATTCCTCGATCGAAAACATCGGCGCGCGGCGCCTGCAGACGGTGATGGAGCGCGTGCTCGACGACATTTCGTTCACCGCGCCTGACCGGGGCGGCGAAACGTTCGAGATCGATGCCGACTATGTGCGCGAGAGTATCGGGGAGCTGGCCAAGAATACCGATCTCAGCCGGTTCATCCTGTAGCGGTCTGTTTACCGTCGAAGCGGCACAGGCCCATGGTCCACCTCGACTTTGCGTTTCCCTTGCGGCATGGTGCCGCCGCTTCACTGCAAATCCGTGGCAAATTGCGCTCATGAACGTTTCCTCGACCCCTTCTCCGCGGCGAACGCCCCTGATGGCGGCAAGCCTGGTACTGGCTATCTCTTTGCTGGCAGTCCTGCTGACCATGGGTGCGGCCACCGGTGCACAGGCCCAGCTCGTCAAGGTGCCGCCGGGCAATCGTCATGCGACGCAGCCCGGCATTCCGGCCGGCGCGGTTTCGCGGACGCGGGCGACGAAGGGAAGCTTCCAGGGGAAATACGAGAAGATCCGCGACATGATCGCCGGCAATCGTCAGCTGCAGGGCAAGATCAAGCAGGCGGCGGCACGCTACGGTATCGATCCGATCCACATCGTCGGCGCGCTGGTCGGCGAACACACCTACAATGTCGATGCGCTCGACTTCATCCAGACCTATGTCGTCAAGGCGGCGTCCTATCTGAAGTCCGGGCTCGTCTTCGCCTATGACGGCGAGAAGGTTTCACAATTCGTGCAGCGTCCGGAATTCGCCCCCTGCGCGGCCTTCACGGACAGCTACGATCTCTGGTCGTGCCGCGACCAGGTCTGGGAGAACACGTTCCGCGGCAAGAATGTCGGCGGAAAAAGCTGGCCGAACGACCGTTTCGGCCGGGTCTTCTTCCAGCCGCTCTATGCCGGCCAGACCTTCGGCCTCGGCCAGCTCAACCCGCTCGCGGCGCTCAGCGTCAACGACATGGTGGTCAGGGTCAGCCATTTCCGGTCGCTTTCGCCGGACCGTGCGCCGGAAGTCTACAAGGCGATCATGGATCCCGATTCGACCCTGCAATACATGTCGGCGGTGATCCGCACCTCGATCGACGCCTATGCCAGGATCGCCGGCATGGACATTTCGGGCAATCCGGGGATCACGGCAACGCTCTACAATCTCGGCGACGTGAAAAAGCGCGCCGAAGCGCTGAAGCGCAAGAATGCCGGAAAGGCCAAACCGAGCCTGCCGGAAGAAAACTACTATGGCTGGCTGGTGAACGAGAAACTGTCGGAACTGGCGCCGCTGGTGCGCTGAGCCTCATCCTTTCGAACGCTCGCGCCTTGCCTTCTCGGCCAACCGCCTGACCTCGTGGATCAGGCCGCGCAATTCCTCCTCGCTCAATTCGCCGACATGATCGGCGACAAGGTTGGCGAATTCGGTCGCCTCCGCAGACAGTTCCGACGTGTCGACGACGATGCGCGGATGCGAGATGTGGGCCAGCTGGGCAAGCTCGTCGGCATCGTCCCAGATCACGTTGAAATAGGCGATGACGCGCTGGATGAAATCCCAGCTCGGACGGCCGCGATGGCCTTTTTCCAGTGCCGACAGCCAGGCGGCGGAGACGCCGAGCGAGGCGGCCATCTGTTTTTGCGTCACACCGCGTTCGGCGCGCAATTCGCGGATGCGTCGGCCGAAGGGTGTCATCGGGCAGAACCTCCCGGTTCACGCAGGCGCCGCAGCCGGACATAAAGCGCACCCTCGCCGCCATGCGAGAGATGGGCGCGGCGCCAGGAGCCGGCGAATTGGGACATCGGCGGTTCGGCCAGCCAGAGCGGCACGGCGCGGCGCAGAATACCGCCGGAGCGTTCGCCCTTGCCGGTGATGACGAGCACGATGCGCGCACCATCATGGCGCGCGCGTTCCAGAAAACGCTGCAAGGCGTGATGGGCCTGCAATTCGGCCATGCCGTGCAGATCAATGCGGGCATCGATGGCAAGCCGGCCCTTCTTGAGCTTGCGCACCGTCTTGTCGTCCATCGTCGCGACCTGGCGGACGGGCTTTTCCTGCGCGGGCGGTCGATAGGGCGGCAGAACCGGCGCGCGACGCCGGACGGGGGCGGGCGGCTCGACGGCCGTACCGGATTCCAGATCGGCGAAGGATTCGCCCATGCCTTCGACAATCTCCTTTCGCTTGCGCGCCGGGCTCAACGGCTTAACGGAGCGGCGGACCTCGTCCCAAAGCCGCCGGTCTTCCGCCGACATCAGCGGTTTCCTGCCGGTGCCGCCTTTCCGGTTCACCGGGCCTCTCCCGGTACCAGCACCACGAAATCGGCCTTGTGCCTGATCGCCCCGGCGATGGTACCGGCCTCTTCACCCGAACCGATGAACAGATCGCCGCGTGCCGGTCCGACAATCGCCGAACCGGTATCCTGGCCGATCATCAGACGTCGAAAGCTCTTTGATTCGCCGGGCAGGGGGTCATGGGTGGCGACCCAGACCGGCGTGCCGAAAGTGTGCACCGTTCGGTCGAGCGCGATGCTGCGCCCGGCGGTCAGCGGCACGCCGGCGGCACCGACCGGTCCCAGCGCGGGATCGCTCACATCGGATTCGGCAAAGAAGATGAAGGACCGGTTTTGCGCCATCAGGGCGCGGCCGCGTTCCGGATTGGCTTTCAGCCAGTCGCGCAGGGTCGCCATGGTGACATCCTCGCGCCGCATCTCGCCCGTTTCAATCAGCAGGGCGCCGATTGCCGTGTAGGGATGGCCGGATTTGCCGGCATAGGAAATGCGCATGACCGTGCCGTCGACCATGGCGAGCCGGGCCGAGCCCTGGACATGCACGAAAAAGCCGTCGACCGGGCTTTCGAGCCAGGCAAGCTCCAGCCCCCGGCCGGCGAGCGCGCCGGCCTCGATCTCGCCGCGGTCGAAATATTCGGCCAGCCCGTTCTCCGTCCGGCGGGCGAAGCGGAAGGAAGGGTCCATGCCGCCCGGCCTTGTCCTGTCGTCGATGTCGACGAGATCGGGCGGGCGGCGATAGAGCGGATAGGTGAATTTTTCGGTACGGACGGGTGACGCCGGCAGTTCCGGCTCGAAATAGCCGGTGACGAAGCCGCTGCGGCCGGCGCCCGGCACGATCCGGTGCGGCCTGAAGTGTTTTTCGAAGAATTGTCGCGCCGCCGTGGCGCTTGCCGATGCGGGCCCATCGGTCAGTGCCAATCGGGCAATGCGTGCGAGCCTGCCCGAATCGATGCCGAGCGACCGGGTTCTGTAGGGCTGTTCCAGCATGCGCCGTGCCGTGACGCGAAAGCAGCTCAGCGCGGCGGCGTGGTCGTCGCCGGCCCAGCCCTCGATGGCGTCGAAGCCGGTCGGTTCAAGAAGGCCTGAGCCTGTCGGTACAGTGTCGTTGTCGGTCATGTCCTTGCGCGGTTGGCGGGCTTGTGGGGACATGGCCGGCCGAACCGGTCAGTTTTCGGATTCGGTGGCGACCAGTTTCCAGTTCGGGTCGCGCGAACGCGCATCACGAGCGAAGGTCCAGATGTCGGTGACTTCCGCCACCTGCTCCGGATCGCCATCTATGACCTTGCCCTCTGCGTCGTAGGTCGCCGAGATGATCTGGCTGACGAAGCGCGTGGTGACGTGGATGTCGCTGCGGACGACCTCGCCGGCCGTGATCTTCGCCGAATCGATGCCGACGAAGGATGCGCGCACCTGTTCACCGCGGGCCTCGCGCTCGGTGATGGCGTTGGCGAAGCCGTCATAGACCTCGCGGGAAAGGAGATTTTTCAGCGTTTTCTTGTCGCCATCGGCAAAGGCGGTGACGATCATCTCGTAGGCGAGCTTGGCGCCGTCGAGGAAAGCGTTCGGTTCGAAGGTGTCATCGGCGGCGATGACTTCCTTGAGCTGCTTGTTCAGCTTGGTGCCCGGCTTGGCCAGCGCATCGACGGCGGCCTGGGTCGCGTCGACGGTCTCCGTCTCGGCCTCCTCGCCACGCGACGGCAGCGAAACGACCTTGCCGGATTCGCGCTTGCCACGCTCGCGCGGCGCCTGCTCGCGCATGTCGCGCTGTTCGAAGGGCGGGCGCTGGTGACCGGTGCGCTTGCCGAGGACCGAACGCAGACGCAGGAAGATGAACACCGCTATCGCCAGCGTCACAAGAGTCGTCAGATCGCCGAAAATGTTCATTGGATGTGCCGCGATGCCTATCTATTCGGGGTGGCCCTACCTATTTGACCGGTCTGATATAAGCTTTTGATGAGAAGTTTCAAAGCCAAGCACTCCATCCCATGCCGCGCGCCCGCTGGCAAGAGCGGTGCCGACTTTCGGCGACCAGACCAGTAACGGAGATTTCGTTCATGCCGTTTGCGCTCATACCCTTCGCTTTGCTGGCGATTCCCGTTCTCGAGATCGCGGTCTTCATCGCGGTCGGGCGCGAGATCGGCGTCCTTGCGACACTGGCCTGCATCTTCCTGACCGCCGTCATCGGCAGCATCCTGCTGCGGGTCCAGGGATTCTCCGTTCTGTCGCGAATTAGAAGCGAGACCGACCAAGGTCGCGTGCCCGGCCGCGAACTGGGCGACGGCGTGATGATCCTGGCCGCCGGCATCCTGCTGCTGACGCCGGGCTTCGTGACCGATGCGATCGGCTTCGCCCTGTTCGTGCCGGCATTCCGCACGCTGCTGTGGCGGGCACTGGCCGCGCGCGTCGTCGTCACCGTCGTCGGCGGTGGTCCTTCTTCCTCCGGCCGGTCCGGCGGTGGGCCCAGCGGTGGGCGTGGCAGACCGGGACGCGACGACGTAGTCGATCTCGATCCCGACGAGTTTCATGAAGCCAGCCACGGCAACGGGCCAAAAGACCGGAATTCCGGTCGCGAATTGGACCCTCCGGGCCACAATTGAGCGGTGTTCAGCCGGCTTGTGGTTGGCGTCCCGACGTGTTAGCCACTCGCCGACCATTTTGGCCGGGGCGAATGCTGAAAAGCCGCCGCAACCCGGCGTTGCACGAAGCACAGGAAAAAGATCATGGCAAAAGCTCCGGCCGGCAGCGAAGAGAACGGCAACGGCGCGAATCAGCAGGCCGGCCAGCAGGCGGGACCCTCGCTCAACGTTCTGGCGCAGTACATCAAGGACTTTTCGTTCGAGAATCCGAACTCCCCCAATTCGCTGCGCGCCCGCGAGAATTCGCCCAACATCAATATCGGCATCAATGTGACAGCCAATTCGATGTCGCAGACCGATTACGAGATCGTGCTGAAGCTCGATGCCAAGGCCATGGATGGCGAGGAAGTCGTGTTCAGCGCCGAACTTCTCTATGCAGGCATCTTCCGTGCGCAGAACATTCCCGAACAGGCCCTCCGGCCGACGCTGATGATCGAGTGCCCGAGGCTGCTCTTCCCGTTTGCCCGTCAGATCATCGCCGATGCCACGCGCAATGGCGGTTTCCCGCCGCTGATGATCGATCCGGTCGATTTCGCGCGGCTCTATCAGTCCAATCAGGGCGAGGAAGCCGGCAAGGTCAATTAAGACCGTTCAGCCGTAGCGTTTCCAGATCGCGCTTTCGCCGAGGGTTTCGACGAAGGCGCGATGTTCTTCCAGATCCTCGGGCGAAATCCGGTCGGGCAGTGGTGCCGGCCGCTGTCGGCGTTCGCCTCCGGTCAGCACGATCGTCTCGCCCGACGAATCCGACGACGTCTCGGCGTCGAGCAGCAGGCTCGCCTGCCTGCCGCCATTGAGCTCGATATAGACTTCCGCCAGCAATTCGGAATCGAGCAGCGCGCCGTGCTTGTCGCGGCGTGAATTGTCGATCGCATAGCGTTGGCACAGCGCGTCGAGCGAATTCGGCCCCATCGGATGCTTGCGCCTGGCGATGGCGAGCGTGTCGATCACCCGGTCAGCGGGAAAGGCGGGCAGGTCCAGCCGCGCGAGCTCCGCATTGATGAAGTTCATGTCGAAGCTGGCATTGTGGGCGACGAGACTTCCCTCCGCGACGAAATCGAGAAAATCCTGCACGATGTCGGCGAATTTCGGCTTGTCGGCGAGGAATTCGTCCGAAATGCCGTGGACGTCGAAAGCGCCCGGGTCGACCGTCTTGCCGTCGGGATTGATGTATACGTGGAAATTGCGGCCGGTTGGAAACCGGTTTTCCAGTTCGACGGCACCGAGCTCGATGACGCGGTCCCCGCCATCGGCGCTAAGACCGGTGGTTTCGGTGTCGAAAATGATTTCACGCATCGCCGCTGTGCCCTTTGCTGCCGCACGCCCCGAATGTCCCGTTCGAGGCGGCGTCCGTCATCCTAGAGCTTTGCGTTGCAAAGCGGAATCCCGGGCAGGGCAATAGGTACGTGCTTGTGGAAATCAGGCCCGGTTTTCGGGTTGCCATTGTCCGGAACGAATCCGTTCGACGATGTCGGCGACCTGATGGCGCGCATCGTCCTTGCCGCCATCGGTGACGACCAGGAAATCAGCCTTCGCGCGCTTTTCGGAATCGGGAACCTGCCGAGCCAGGATGGATTCGAATTTTGTTTCCGTCATGCCGGGCCGGGCGAGCACACGGCGGCGCTGTTCATCCGGCTCGCAGGTGACCACCACGACGCCATCGGCACGGCCTTCGCCACCGGTTTCGAACAGCAGCGGGATGTCGAGCACGACGAGCGGTTCGCCGCGTTCGCGCGTGGCGGCGAGAAAATCCTGTTCCTCCTGCCACACCATCGGGTGAACGATCGATTCCAGTTTCTTCATGGCTTCGGCATCGGCAAGTACGATGGCGCCCAGCGCGGCACGATCCACCACGCCATCCTTCACGACGCCCGGAAAATGTTCGTCGATCACAGGCGCGGCCCGTCCGGCATAAAGTGCATGGACCGTGGCATCGGCATCGTGCACCGGGACGCCGAGATCGCGAAACATGTCGGCCGTGGTCGATTTGCCCATGCCGATCGAGCCGGTCAGCGCCAGGATGATCATGGATTGCGGCTCCCGTTTTCCAGCGCGTCCAACAGCACGGCGCGCAATTCGTTGTCGACTTCGGGTCGGCGGCCGAACCATTTCTCGAAGCCGGGCACGGCCTGGTGCAGCAGCATGCCCAGACCATCGACCGTCTTGAGGCCGTGTTCACTTGCGCCTGCGAGCAGCGGCGTCACCAGCGGGGTATAGACGATGTCCGTCACGACCGTGTCCGGTCGCGCCGAGGCAAAATCGATTTCGAGCGCTGGCTGGCCCTTCATGCCAAGCGAGGTCGTGTTGACGATCAGGCCGGCCCGGGGCACCTCCTCGGCGATCCGGTCCCAGATCAATGGCCGAACCTTGTCCCTGAAATGTCTGGCCAGTGCATCGGCACGGCCAAGCGTCCGATTGGCGACCACGATATCGGAAAAACCGCGTGTCAGCAGCCCATGGATGACGGCGCGTGCCGCGCCGCCGGCACCCAGCACGAGCGCCGTGGATGCCTGGTCCCAGCCTTCGGCCCGGTCGTCGAGATTGGCGAGAAAACCATGGGCATCGGTGTTGGCGCCGGCGAGCCGGCCGTCCTCGATCCAGACCGTGTTGACGGCGCCGATGGCGCGAGCGGCGTCGTCCAAGGTCGCGCAGACGCGAAACGCGGTCTCCTTGTGCGGGATCGTGACATTGCCGCCGGCCCATTGAGATTCCGGAAGGCCGGTCAGGAACGATTCGACCTCATCCGGGCTCTTCGCCAGCTTTTCATAGCTGCCTTCAATGCCGTAGCGCTTCAGCCAGTGACCGTGGATCAGGGGGGACAGGGAGTGTTCAACCGGCCAGCCGGTGACGAATGCACGGGTCATAAAGGCGTTTCCCGGTTCCTCATCCGTCGATCAGATCGAGGTTGCGCAAGGTGGCGAGCAACGGCAGGAGCGGCAGGCCCATGATCGAGAAAAAGTCGCCGTCGATCG
This sequence comes from Rhizobiaceae bacterium, assembly GCA_041987205.1. GTDB lineage: Bacteria > Pseudomonadota > Alphaproteobacteria > Rhizobiales > Rhizobiaceae > BOKV01. The sequence goes on from JBHIWX010000004.1 coordinate 27,960, forward strand.
ATTCGACAAGCTGGGCGCCGCGCCCCTCGATATGATAGGCGCCGACGCTCTGCAGCGCGGCATCACCGACTTCGGCCAGATGGCGGCCGACAAAGCCCGGGTCGAGCTTGCGGAAGCGCAGACGACAGATTTCGACATGGCTCCAGACGGTTTCGCCATCGCGAACGATGCAGATGGCGGAGTTGAGCTGGTGGGTCCGGTCGGACAATGCCAGCAGGCGGCGACGCGCTTCTTCCATGTCGGCCGGCTTGTGCAGGATCTTCCCCTCCAGCCCGAGCGTCTGGTCTGCACCGATGACGTGGGCGCCCGGAAAACGCTCCGAAACGTCGCCCGCCTTGGCGAGCGCCAGGACGCTGGCGATATCGACGGCGTCCATGCCGGCCTGCAACAGCGGTTCCTCGACGGCGCGTTCATCGATGTCGGCCGACGCGGTCTCGAATGTGAGACCGGCATTGGCCATCACGGCAGCGCGGTAGCTGCTCTGCGAGGCCAGAATGAGTTGGGTCGTTTCTGCGGTGTTCATCTTTCATATCCTTCGTCACGCATTTCGGCGAGGTGCCTGTTGCGTAACGCGACAATGGCGGCCGCGGTTTCCTCAATCGATTTTCGCGAGACGTCGATCATCGGCCAACCCTGCCGCGCGCAAAGCCGGCGGGTCTCTGCCAGTTCTTCGGCAATGGCGGAGCGGTCGACATATTCCGACGAGCTTCCCTGCATCTGCATGCCCAGCAGCCGGTTCTGCCGAACCTGGAAGATCCGGTCGGTGCTGGCGATCAGCGCGACGACAAGCGGACGCTTTGCGGCAAGCAGCGCCGGCGGCGGTTCGACTCCCGGCACCAGCGGCACGTTGGCGGTCTTGATCCCGCGATTGGCGAGATAGATCGATGTCGGTGTCTTCGACGTGCGGCTGATGCCGATCAGGACGATATCGGCGTCCTCGATGTTTTCGGGCAACTGGCCGTCATCATGCATCATGGTGAAGTTGAGCGCATCGATGCGGCTGAAATAATCGGCGTTCAATTCGTGCTGGGCGCCGACCTTCCGCGCCGAGGGAACACCCAGATAGGAATGAAAGACCTGAAGGATCGGTTCGAGCACGTTGACGACGGGAATGCCCATCGACTTGCAGCTCTCTTCCAGATGGTCGCAAAGTTCGGCATCAGCCATGGTGTAGAGCACGATCCCCGGCTGGCGATCGATCGCCTCGATCACCGGCAGGAGCTGCTTGCGGCTCCTGACCAGCGGGTAGACATGCTCCAGCGCCTGGCGGGATTTGTACTGCGAGGCGACCGCACGGCTCGCCGCGATCAGCGTTTCGCCGGTCGCGTCGGAGATCAGGTGCAGGTGAAAATAGCCTTCGCGGGTCGGCACGTTCGGTTCCGGGGTCTGTGGGAAAGTTTGCCGTTTATCACGGGTTTCGGGCGGGCGTCGGGATTTCATGCCCGCTGACCCTTTTTGATTTCACATATGGGCGGTTGTAAAGAAGATTCAGACGGATGTCAGGAATGCGGGGATGAGAGGTCATCCAGAACGGACGAGATGACGGTGTCAAAAAGCGGGTTCGGCGCGAAATGGTTAACGCTTTGTTAATTTTGCCATTTCGTGGTTGTCCACGTTAATCACAGATTGGTTTTCCACGGGGCGCGACAAGGTGCGCTGTGGCATTGCCTGTTGAAAGCCGTTGAAAGAACAAGGATTCCCGCTGTTCACAGAGTCTAAGAATCAAATCCCGAAAAGAGCTTTTTTCCTTTAAGGAGTCCGATGTGGACAAGTCTTCCGACAGAGCCCTGATGCGCGTGCTGAACGGGGAGGCACTGGAGGTGCCACCGGTCTGGCTGATGCGCCAGGCCGGCCGCTATCTGCCCGAGTATCGGGCAATGCGGGCGCAAGCCAATGGCTTCCTCGATCTTTGCTACACACCGGAACTGGCTATTGAAGTGACAATGCAGCCGATCCGGCGTTTCGACTTCGACGCGGCGATCCTGTTTTCCGACATCCTTGTCATTCCCGATGCGCTTGGACGCAAGGTGCGTTTCGAGGAAGGCAAGGGGCCATTGCTGGAGCCGATCGATGAGGCCGGTATGGATGCGCTTGAACCTGTTGATGTGCGCGGTAGGCTGAAGCCGGTGCTGGAGACCGTTGCGGGTCTGCGCGGGGAGCTGCCTGGCAAGACCACGCTGCTCGGCTTCTGCGGGGCGCCCTGGACGGTGGCGACCTACATGGTGGCGGGCAAGGGAACGCCGGACCAGGCACCGGCGCGTCTGCTCGCCTATCGCGATCCCGAACGCTTCGAGACGATGCTGAACCTCATCGCCGATGTTTCGGCCGACTATCTCGTCGCCCAATTGCAGGCCGGCGCCGATGCGGTTCAGGTTTTCGATTCCTGGTCTGGCGTGCTGGACGAGGATCAGTTCGAGCGCTGGTGCGTGGCACCGATGAAACGGATCGTCGACAAGGTTCGCTCGGAAGTTCCGGGGGCGAAGATCATCGGTTTTCCGAAAGGCGCTGGGAGGCTCTACGAGACCTACCGGCAAAAGACAGGCGTGACGGCGCTCGGGCTTGACTGGACCGTACCGCTGCCGGCGGCGGCGGAACTGCAGGCGCAGGGACCGGTACAGGGCAATCTCGATCCGCTTCGGGTCGTTGCCGGCGGCAAGGCGCTGGACGAGGGCATTGACCGGATCCTCGAGACGCTTGGCAAGGGTCCGCTGATCTTCAATCTCGGGCACGGCATCACACCGCAGGCGCCGGTCGAGCATGTCGAGCAATTGCTGAAGCGGATCAGGGGTTGATGGACGATGTATGAGTGGATCAAGGCGCTGCACGTGATCGCGGTGATCGCCTGGATGGCGGGCCTGCTCTATCTGCCCCGGCTGATGGTCTACCATTCGGTCAGCGAGGTCGGCAGCGAGCAGTCGGAGACCTTCAAGGTGATGGAGCGGCGCCTGCTGCGTGCGATCATGAATCCAGCCATGCTGGTCACCTGGGCGGCGGGGCTCTATCTCCTGTTCGCAGGTGGGTGGCTGATGTCGGGTTGGCTGCATGCCAAGCTGATGCTTGTGGTGCTTTTGTCGGCGGCGCATGGCTTCCAGGCCGTCTGGGTGCGCGAGTTCCGGAACGATCTGCGCCGGCGACCGCAACGCTTCTATCGTTTCGTCAATGAATTCCCGACCCTGTTGATGATCGGGATCGTCATCCTCGTGGTGGTGAAACCGTTCTGACGTGCGGCGGGGGCGTCGCCGCATTTGCACCGAAAAGACACGTCAACTTTTCTCTTGAGGGAATCGTTCGGCGTGTCTATCCTTGCGCTTCCTTCCCTATCGCGATGCTCCCGACCAGCGGCCAAGCGCCGCCCTCGTCTCAGCACAGGTTGCATCGACTTACCCTCCAAGCCAGACAGGCCGACTTCATGCAGCAGATGAAGCTACAGGAACTCAAAGCAAAAACTCCGACTGATCTCGTTTCCTTCGCCGAAGGGCTCGAGGTCGAGAACGCCAGCACGATGCGCAAGCAGGAGCTGATGTTCGCAATCCTGAAAAACCTTGCCGAGCAGGATGTCGAGATCATCGGCGAAGGCGTGGTCGAAATCCTGCAGGACGGTTTCGGCTTCCTGCGTTCGGCCAGCGCCAATTACCTACCGGGCCCGGACGACATCTACATCTCGCCTTCGCAGATCCGGCGGTTCTCGCTGAAGACGGGCGACACGGTCGAGGGACCGATCCGCAGCCCGAAGGAAGGCGAGCGCTATTTCGCGCTGCTCAAGGTCAACACGATCAATTTCGAGGACCCGGAGAAGATCCGGCACAAGGTCCATTTCGACAATCTGACGCCGCTCTATCCCGATGCGCGTTTCAGCATGGAGATCGACAATCCGACGACGAAGGATCTTTCGGCGCGTGTCATCGATCTCGTCGCCCCGCTGGGCAAGGGCCAGCGCGCGCTGATCGTCGCGCCGCCCAGGACCGGCAAGACGGTCATCCTGCAGAACATCGCGCATTCGATCACGGCCAATCATCCCGAAAGCTATCTGATCGTGCTGCTGATCGACGAGCGGCCGGAAGAAGTCACTGACATGCAACGCTCGGTCAAGGGCGAGGTGGTGTCGTCGACCTTCGACGAGCCGGCGTCACGCCACGTCCAGGTCGCCGAGATGGTGATCGAAAAGGCCAAACGCCTGGTGGAGCACGGCCGTGACGTCGTCATTCTGCTCGATTCGATCACGCGTCTGGGACGCGCCTACAACACCGTGGTGCCGTCTTCCGGCAAGGTGCTGACAGGCGGTGTCGACGCCAACGCGCTACAGCGTCCGAAGCGTTTCTTCGGCGCGGCCCGAAACATCGAGGAGGGCGGCTCGCTCACCATCGTGGCGACCGCGCTGATCGATACCGGCAGTCGCATGGACGAAGTGATCTTCGAAGAGTTCAAGGGTACCGGCAACTCGGAAATCGTGCTCGACCGCAAGGTCGCCGACAAGCGCGTCTTCCCGGCGATCGACATCATGAAGTCCGGCACGCGCAAGGAGGACCTGCTGGTTCCGAAAGCCGATCTGCAGAAGGTCTTCGTGCTTCGCCGCATCCTGTCTTCCATGGGCACGACGGACGCGATTGAATTCCTCATCGACAAGCTGAAGCAGACCAAGACCAATTCGGAATTCTTCGACACGATGAATACGTAACGAGGCAGTCCGACGCCGGATCGATTCGGCGACGGAATGTTTCACATGAATCATGCAAGGCGGCGGGTCCGGATGGGCCCGCCGTTTTTCTTTGGGTTGTCCAACTCAGCGTGACTTCAAGGCTTCGGCGAATGAACTGGGGTCGGTCAGCGGTGCCGAGCAGGCTCCATCCGAACAGAGGATTGCTGCGGGGAGCTTCGTCGGTGGCGTGAGTTCGATACCCATGTGCGTGGTAGCTTCGCCGGTTGTGACAATCTGCCAGCTCAGCGATAGGTCAGGTGTCTGCCGCAGCACCTCGAGCCATGGTTCGGCATCTTCCGGGTTGTCGACGAACAGTTTGGCGTGGCGGCCGTTCAGCAGGGACTCCAGCGCATTGGCGAAGCCGGCACTGCCGTAACCCGATTTCGTTGCCGCCGCGTGGAGGCTGCCCGCCAGCTTGTGGGCGTCTTCCAGTCGTTCGGCGTTTCCAGTAATCCGCGCCAGCCTTGTGGTGGCTTCGAGGATCTGGGAAGCGCCTGACGGATTGGCTTCGTCACTGTCGGCGCGCGGGCGTATGGCGATGTCCCCGGCGTCCTTGCTGGTCAGGTAATAGCCGCCATGACCATCGGAATAGTCACGTTCGAGGATGGCCAGCCATTTTGCGGCATCTTCCAGGTAGGAAATTATTCCTTTAACCTGACAAAGCGAGATGGCCGCATTGGCCATGGCGCCGTAATCGGTGGCAAGCCCGGGCCGGACGTGCACGCCATCGCGCCAGGCATGCGAAAGCTCATGGTTATCCGACATCGATTCGCAAATGAAATGATAAGCCTGATCCGCCAGCTCGACCAAGTCATTCCGTTTGAAGACGAAGCCGGCTTCCGCCAGTGCCCGGATCATGTAACCGTTCCAGTCGGCCAGGATCTTGTCGTCGATGCCGGGGCGGATGCGTTTGTCCCGGACAGTCAGCAGTGCCTCACGGCTGCCGGCAAGACGTGCTTCGTCCACGTCAATGGTTCCGGGCCCGACTGGCCGGCTCAGCACATTGGCGCCGGGGATATTGCTTTCAGTAAAGTTGCCGGCCTGAGTGACGCCATAGGCATTCCTGAATTGCTCCGCATCTGCCCCGAGAACTTCATCGATTTCGTCCACCGTCCAGACGTAGAACCGTCCTTCCTCGCCCTCGCTGTCGGCATCGAGGGATGACGCAAAAGCCCCGCCTTGCTGCTTCATCTCACGCACCAGCCAGGCAATCGTTTCTTCGATTCGGACTCGGAACAATTCATCCGTTCGCAGCTGGTAGGCCCGTGCGAGCAGGCGGATGAAGTGCGCGTTGTCGTACAGCATCTTTTCGAAATGCGGCACGAGCCATTTTTCATCGGTCGAATAGCGCGCCAGGCCACCGCCGAGATGGTCGTAGATACCGCCCTGGCACATGGCGGTCATGGCGTGCAGGAAGACGGTCGCCTGTTCGTTGTCTGGATTTCCCTCGGCCGCGCGAAGCCAGATTTCCGTCATGGGCGCGTTCGGGAATTTAGGAGCGCCGCGCAGGCCGCCATGAACGGTATCGGAGAGCTGAAGAAGGCGCGCGGCAAGTGTGTCGAATACCGCGCGGGTTGGTGGCGGGACCCCGTCCGGTGGTCTCGACAGCGATTGCAGATGATCGTTCAGCGCGGCGGCATTGCGTTCGACATTGTCTCGGTCTTCGCGCCATGCCTTTTCGACGGCCGTCAGTACCTGGGGGAAGCCCGGCCTTCCATATCGGCTGTCCGGCGGGAAGTAGGTGCCGCCCCAGAACGGTCTCCCATCGGGTGCAAGGAACATGGTTAGCGGCCAGCCGCCCTGTTCGCCCATCGCGTGCAGCGCGGCCATGTAGATCTGGTCGACGTCGGGCCGCTCCTCGCGATCGACCTTGACGTTGACAAAGAGCTGGTTCATCAACGCCGCGATTTCGGAGTTCTCGAAACTTTCATGGGCCATGACATGGCACCAGTGACAGGCGGCATATCCGACGGACAACAGGATAGGCTTGCCGGTTTCCGCTGCCTCTCGCAGCGCATCCTCTCCCCACGGCCGCCAATGCACGGGATTATCGGCATGCTGAATCAGGTATGGACTCGACTGTCCGGCGAGCATGTTGCGGGCCGGATATCCGTTGGACATGATTTCTTTCCTTGTTTGCCTTGGTCGAAGGGTGGGGCGACGGCAAGCGTTTGGCAAGGTATGGACAGTTGAACGCCATGGATACGGTATATGCGTTTTCCAGCGGCGGTCTTCCGAGCGGCGTGGCCGTGGTACGTATATCAGGCTCCCGGAGTCGATTCGTAATCGAAACGATGTTCGGAGAGTTGCCCGATCCACGAAGGGCAGTGCTGGGAAAGATATGTCACCCCGATACGGATGAGGTCATCGACAATGGGCTATGCATTTGGTTTCCGGCACCTGCCAGCTTCACCGGAGAGGATTGTGTCGAGTTCCAGGTGCATGGCGGCCCTGCTGTTGTACGGGCGTTGCTCGAGTCCATTGGTAGCATCGAAGGTACGAGGCTTGCCGATCCTGGGGAGTTCTCGAGGCGCGCCTTTGCCAATGGCAAGCTCGATCTGACAGAGATCGAAGGCCTTTCCGATTTGATCGGCGCGGAAACCGAACTTCAGCGTAAGCAGGCTCTGGAGCAGGCAGGCGGTGTACTCCGGGAGAAGCTGGAGGGTTGGCGGGCACGTATCGTACGCATGCGGGCGATGATCGAGGCGGAGCTCGATTTTTCCGATGAAGAGGATGTCCCGGACGATGCCTCAGCGCAGGTCTGGGGGGATGCTGGATCGCTGGTACAAGAAATCCGGGATGTTCTGGACGATGGCAGGCGCGGGGAAATTATCCGTGAAGGTTTCCAGATCGTGCTGATGGGTGCTCCCAATGCCGGCAAGTCCAGCCTTCTAAATGCTTTGGCGAAGCGTGAGGCAGCGATCGTAACGGATGAACCAGGCACGACACGCGACCTGATCGAGGTGAAGCTCGATCTCAACGGCTATCCGGTGGTCCTTGTCGATACGGCGGGCTTGAGGGATACGGAGGGCAAGGTCGAGCTGGAGGGCATACGGCGGGCGAGGGCACGCGCCGAGCGAGCCGATCTTGTTGTGTGGTTGCTGCCGGTCGACGAGACCATGGACGAGAATGTGTGGCCATCGAACAAGGCAGTAGTTTTGCTCGTACGTTCCAAGGATGATGAGAATCGTTTTGGCAATGAGGGCATTTCCGTCAAACGCATTGGCGGTTTGGATGGCTTGCTCAAGACAATAGGCGACAGATTGGCCATTCGTTCTTCCAGTGCGGAATCTGGTTTGATCACGCGCGCACGTCACAGGGAGGCGCTACAGGAATGTGCTGATGCGCTTGGGACTGCACTCGCCTCCAAACATGTTGGAGTGGAATTGCGCAGTGAGCTGTTACGCCAGGCAGGGGATCACATCGCGCGTATCACCGGACAGATAGAGACGGAACACCTGCTGGATGTGATCTTTCGTGAATTCTGCATTGGCAAGTGATTCACGTGAAACATTTCCTGTGTCGGTTGTCTCGGCCCGACCCTGTTTCACGTGAAACATTTCGAGGCGAACGCCGGCACCTCGCAGAGTTTGGTTGATTCCCACGGACTTAAAGGTCTATGGCGATCCCCGGCTAGAGATTGGACCCATGACGAACAAGACTGATTCCTTTGACGTTGTCGTGATCGGCGGCGGACATGCCGGTTGCGAAGCGGCCGCCTCCTCGGCGCGCATGGGCGCGCGCACTGCGCTGGTAACGCATCGCTTCGACACGATCGGGGTAATGTCGTGCAATCCCGCCATTGGCGGGTTGGGCAAGGGCCATTTGGTGCGCGAGGTCGATGCGCTGGACGGGCTGATGGGCCGCGTAGCGGACAAGGGCGGCATTCAGTTCCGGATGCTCAACCGCCGCAAGGGGCCGGCGGTGCGAGGTCCCAGGGCCCAGGCGGACCGGAAGCTCTACCGCGAGGCGATGCAGGCTGAGATACGTTTCATCGATGGGCTGACAGTGATCGAGGCCGGTGCCGAGGATTTGATCCTGCGGGAGGGTCGGGTTGCGGGTGTCGTGCTGCAGGACGGACGAGAAATCGTAACCGGTGCGGTGGTACTGACGACGGGGACCTTCCTGCGTGGATTGATCCATATCGGTGACCGGAAGATACCCTCCGGCCGGATGGGCGAGGCACCGGCTATCGGCTTGTCCGCAACGCTTGAGGGGATCGGATTTGAACTCGGGCGTCTAAAGACGGGCACGCCACCCAGGCTGGATGGCAAAACCATCGATTGGGCATCGCTAACCATGCAGAAGGGCGATGACGATCCGGTGGCGTTTTCCACCCTGACCGATTCGCTTCCGAACCGAATGATCGAATGCGGCGTCACCCGGACCAATCCGGAGACACACCGGATCATTGAGGAGAATATCGGACGCTCGGCCATGTATTCCGGGCAGATCGCCGGCGTCGGTCCGCGCTACTGCCCGTCCATTGAGGACAAGATCGTCCGGTTCGGGGAACGCGACGGCCATCAGGTCTTTCTCGAGCCGGAAGGGCTGGACGATGACACGGTCTATCCGAATGGTATCTCTACTTCCCTGCCGGAGGATGTGCAGGGAGCCTATGTGCGAACCATTGCCGGCCTGGAGAAGGTGACCATCCTGCAGCCCGGCTATGCCATCGAATATGATCATGTCGATCCGCGCGAACTGAAGCCTTCGCTGGAAACACGCCGTGTCGAGGGCTTTTTCCTCGCCGGACAGATCAACGGCACGACCGGTTATGAGGAGGCAGCGGCACAGGGCCTCGTCGCGGGGCTCAACGCGGCGCGCAAGGCGGGCGGCGTTGAGCCGGTGCATTTCAGCCGTACGGACAGCTATATTGGCGTGATGATCGACGATCTGGTGACGCGCGGAGTCAGCGAACCCTATCGGATGTTCACCTCGCGCGCTGAATACCGGTTGTCGCTGCGGGCGGACAATGCCGATCAGCGGCTGACACCGCTCGGACTGGCAATTGGTTGCGTCGGCGGGGCACGGGCAAAGGCCTTCGGTGAGAAGGTAGCGCGCATCGAGAGTGCGAAGGATACGCTCAAGGCGCATTCGCTGAGCCCCGATGAAGCGGCTCGGTGTGGCCTCAGGCTCAATCGGGATGGCGTGCGGCGGACGGCTTGGGATCTTCTCGCCTATCCGGATGTCGATTTGCCGAAGCTGGCGGGTATCTGGCCAGAACTCGGCGATCTCGATCGCGTGACGCGTGAGCAAGTGGAGATAGAGGCATCCTACGATGTCTATCTGCAGCGACAGGACCGGGACATTGCGGCGGTACGGCGTGACGAGGCGTTGTCCATCCCGGAAGACATGGAGTATCGCGGCATTTCGGGTCTGTCGAATGAGCTGGCGCAGAAACTCGAGACGACCCGCCCGGTCAGCATCGGACAGGCCGGGCGCATCGAGGGGATGACGCCGGCAGCCCTGACCCTTCTCCTGGCGCATGTCCGCCGGCGAAACCGGGCACGAGCCGGATGACGCGGGAAAAGAGCGGGCAGCTGGACGCGGCCAAAACCCTCGTCGATCGCGTTTACCCTGTTTCACGTGAAACAATGGCCGCTTTCGAGACCTATCGTGAGCTATTGCAAACCTGGCAGACGAAGACCAACCTCGTCGCGCCTGGCACGCTCGAAACCTTCTGGAAACGCCATCTGAGCGACAGCCTGCAGACCCTCGCGCTTTATCCGGAAACGCACCGCTGGATGGACCTCGGGAGCGGTGGCGGATTCCCCGGCATGGCGATTGCCGTCGCCAATCGCGACGTTCCGGAGCGCAGCCATGTGCTTGTGGAAAGTAACCACAAGAAATGTGCCTTCCTGCGCGCCGTGGCACGGGCGACTGGTGCAAACGCCGTCGTGGAAAATGAACGAATCGAGTCGGTCACGAAACGATACCTGTCCAGCAATGACCGGCCGGACATCGTTACGGCCCGGGCGCTGGCGCCGTTGGTCAAACTCATCGAATTGGCCGAGCCATTGCTTGCGGCAGGGACGGTTGGCTTGTTCCACAAGGGCCGGGATTTTGCCCGCGAAGTGGAAGATAGCCGTGGTTTGTGGCAATTCGATCTGGTAATACACGAAAGCCGGATCGAAGCAGGATCCGTGCTTCTCGAAGTGCGCAATCCCGTGCGCGCCCAGGCCGGAATTCATCAGGAATAATCGGCGTCGGCAGGCCGGGGCATCGAACGGACTTTCGTCGACATGGCCAGCAGTACGACATCGCGAGTGATCACCGTTGCCAACCAGAAGGGCGGGGTCGGCAAGACGACGACCACGATCAATCTTGCGACTGCGCTGGCCGCGGTCGACCGCACGGTGCTGGTCATCGATCTCGATCCGCAGGGCAATGCCTCGACCGGCCTGGGCGTCGACAAGAACCGGCGCAACGTCTCGACCTATGACATACTGACCGGGCAGGCCACGCTCAGAGAAGCCGTGGTGCCGACGGCCGTGCCGCGTCTTTACCTGGCGCCGTCGACGCTTGACCTGCTTGGTGCGGAAATGGAAATCGCCAACAAGCCCGACCGGGCGTACCGTATTCGCAAGGCAATCGAATCCTATGTACCGTCGCCGGTGCGGTTCGACTACATCCTGATCGACTGCCCGCCCTCGCTGAACCTCCTGACGATCAACGCCATGGCCGCGGCGCATTCGCTGCTGGTCCCGCTGCAATGCGAATTCTTCGCACTGGAAGGTCTGAGCCAGCTGTTGCAGACCTTCGAGGAAGTGCGCGGCACGATCAATCCAGAGCTCGAACTCCACGGCATCGTGTTGACCATGTATGACAGCCGCAACAATCTGGCGTCGCAGGTCGTCGAGGATGTGCGCAGTTTCATGGGCGACAAGGTCTACGACACGGTCATTCCCCGCAATGTGCGGATTTCGGAAGCGCCGTCCTACGGCAAGCCGGCCATTCTCTACGATCTGAAATGCGCGGGCAGCCAGGCCTATCTCAGGCTGGCCTCGGAAGTGATCAAGCGCGAAAGAAAGCTTGCTGCGGCCTGATCGATTCCGAACCGGAACGATTTGGCATGACGGGCAGGCGGGGCATGAAATTGCGGAGCTCGTAACGGCTCCGTCGAGCGGCGGAACGAAAGAGCGGAGCGCCATGGCGATGGCAGACGACAATTCAAGAAAAAGACTGGGCCGTGGACTGGCAGCCTTGATCGGCGATCTCGACGCGCCGGGCGATTCGGTGCGCGCCGACAACGACACTCGCGCCGATCGCAAGGTGCCGATCGAGCTCGTTCGCGCCAATCCGGCCAATCCGCGCCGTTTCTTCAACGAGGAAGAGCTGTCGGATCTGTCGCAGTCGATCGCCGAACATGGCATCGTCCAGCCGATCCTCGTGCGCCCCATTCGCGAGGGCGTCGATCTCGGTGGCGCGCGCTACGAGATCATCGCCGGCGAGCGGCGCTGGCGGGCGGCGCAGAAAGCCGGCCTGCACGATGTGCCGGTGCTGATCCGCGATGTCGAGGACCGGCAGGCGCTGGAACTTGCAATCATCGAGAACGTCCAGCGCAGCGACCTCAACCCGATCGAAGAGGCGCAGGGCTACCAGCAACTCATCGACGAATATGACTACAGCCAGGCCGATCTCGGCCAGGTGATCGGCAAAAGCCGAAGCCATGTCGCCAACACGCTGCGCCTGATGAAGCTTCCCGAAGCGGTGCGGATCATGGTTGCCGGCGGCGAATTGTCGGCCGGCCATGCACGGGCGCTGGTGACGGTGGACAATCCACAGTCGATGGCCGAGCGGATCGTGCGCGACGGCCTGTCGGTGCGACAGGTCGAGGCGCTGACGCAGGCCGGATCTTCGGAAGAAAAGAGCGGGAGCGCGCCGGCGAAGAAGACGACGCAACGCAGCGCCGACACAATCGCACTGGAAAAACGGCTCGGCGATCTACTCGGGCTGAAGGTCGGCGTCCATGCCAATGAAAACGGATCGGGCGAATTGCGCATCCGTTACGGCACGGTCGAGCAACTCGACGAAGTCTGCCGGCGTCTCGAAAACGGTTTCTGATTTTCCCGACTGACTAATCAGGCGGCGGTGCCGCGCCGTTTCGCGCGCGCGGCTTCGGCTGCAATCGCGATCAAGGCCGTGCCGGCCAGCGAACGGCCAAGCCCCGAATTGGCGCGCGCCTCGAACGCGGTCTTGTCCAGGCGCGCAATCGCCCGGTCAATCGCGTCGCTGCGCCAGATCCCGAGCGCGGCGGTGACTGCGGCCTTTCTGGAAAAGAAGATCGGCGGTCGGATTTCGGCCACGACGGCGGATGCCGGCTTGCGGCCGCTTTCCATGCGATGGCGCGCGACCTGCAGGGTCTGGAAGAACCGTAGTGTGGCGAGCACCACCATGTCGGGCGCCGCGCCAGAGATGAAGAGCCGGTCAAGCAGATTCTCGAGTTCCGGCAGATTGCCTGTCGCGGCGGCATCGACGACGTCGTCAACGACGGCGAGTGATGAATCACCGACCGTGTCGAGGACATCCTTGACCCCGACAGTTCCGCGTCCGTGGCAATAGAGCGCCAGCTTGGTCAATTCATTGCGCGACGCGCGTCTGTCTGCTCCGATTCGGGACTGCAACAATTGCCTGGCCTCGGGATCGATGGTCAAATTTGCGGCCGACATCTCGGTATCTATTAGCCGGCTAAGTGCCGCTTCGTTGTCCGGATAGCATGCTATCGCAACGCCGCTGCCGCTGCGCTCCACTTGTTTACGCAGGGCAGCATCGCGCTTCAGATCGCCCGCCTCGACAACAATCCAGCAATCCTGAGGCGGATGGTCGAGCACGGGTTTGAGTGCGTTGGCGAGATTGCGTCGGGTCGAGCCGCTGACCCGAACCAGCCGGCTGCCGCCGAACATGCCGATGGTGCCGGCCTCGTCGGCCAGTCTGCCGGTTTCGGCGGCGGTGTCGGCATCGAGCCGGATCAGGGCGAAAGGATCGGAAAGGTCGACGTCGAGCTTGCCGCAGAGAATGTCGGCACGCTCGCTGACCAGGCCGGAATCGGGACCGTAGAACAGGAAGACGCGGAATTTCGTATCGGGCCGTTCGACGAAATTGTCGGCCTGATGCGATTTGATCTCCGCCATCTGGCGTTCAGAGGCGCGAGATGTCGGCGGCGAGGGCGAGGCGGATCTGTTCGGCGACCTCGCGGGCGGCGCGGTTTTCCGCATCCCGCACGGCACGGGAATTGGCGAAGCTCTGGCCGGTACGGTCGTAGGATGCGCTGGCGACGCGCGTGCCATTGGCGATGCGGGTGCGGGTCGCCAGATCGTAGAGATCGTAGCTCGCCGTGACCGTGACGACGCCGGCGGTGGTGTCGCCGACATCGGCGGCGGCGGCTTGGAGCCGGCCATTGTCAACGACACGGAGCTTCAGATCATAGGTCGGCTGCGGAGCGGCGGCGCCACCCTGCAAAAGGAAGATCAGATGGTTGCGAACCTGCTGCGCGACGCGCGTTTCGACGTCGGAAACGCCGATCAGCGACAGCGTCTCTGCGGATTGCGAGGCATAGCTGTTCGGGCCGTAAAGCGGCTGATACTGACATGCCGGCAGCGCCAAAAGCGCGGCACCGAGCAATGCGGCTCGAAGGATTCGGACTGGCGACGGCATCGAAAAGCGTTCCTTCAAACCACGATGTTGACGATTCTTCCTGGCACAATGATGACCTTGCGCGGCGCGGCGCCGGCAAGTGCCTTCTTTACCACATCGAGGGCGAGTGTTGCAGCCTCAATGTCGTCCTTGCCGGCATCGGCGGCAATGGAAACATCGCCGCGCTTCTTGCCGTTGATCTGGACCGGCAGCACGATCTGCGATTCGGTGACCAGTTCGGGATCATAGGTCGGCCATTCGCTTTCGGCGACCAGACCCTCGCCACCGAGCGCGGACCAGCATTCCTCGGCCAGGTGCGGCATCATCGGTGCGATGAGCTGGGTCAGCGTCATCGCCGCCGCGCGCGCGGCTGCGCGCATATCGGCATCGGATTTGCCGGAAGCCTCGCCCCATGCCGCGTTCAGCTCGTTGGTCATGGTGTAGATGTGCGCCACGCAACGGTTGAACCGGAGCTGGGACACGTCTTCCTCGACCGCCTTGACTGTCTTGTGCGCAACCCGCGTGAGCGCCAACGCGGCTTCGCCAGGGGCATCACCGGCGATATCTGAAGCTTCGGTTGCTGCCGCGATCTCGGAGATCAGGCGCCACAGGCGCTGGACGAAGCGATGGGCGCCCTCGACACCTGCTTCCGTCCAGATCACGTCGCGGTCGGGCGGCGAATCGGACAGCATGAACCAGCGCGCGGTGTCCGCGCCGTAGCTGGAAATGATGTCATCCGGGTCGACGACGTTCTTGCGCGACTTCGACATTTTCTCGATCGAACCGATCGTCAGTTCCTCGCCGGTCTCGATCAGAAAGGCGCGGCGCTTGCCGTCGGCCTCCTCGATGCGGACGTCGGCGGGCGCCATCCAGCCCTTCGATCCCCTGTAGGTCTCGTGCACCACCATGCCCTGGGTGAACAGGCCCTCGAAGGGTTCCTCGACCTCGTTGACATGACCGGTCGCCTTCATGGCGCGGGTGAAGAAGCGCGAATAGAGCAGGTGCAGGATCGCGTGCTCGATGCCACCGATATACTGGTTGACCGGCAGCCAACCCTTCTCACCGTCGACATAGTCCAGCGTGGTCGGTGCGTTCTCGTTCCACGGATCGGTGTAGCGCGCGAAATACCAGGATGAATCGACGAACGTGTCCATCGTGTCGGTGTCACGCCGGGCGTCGCCACCGCATTTCGGACAGGTCGCGTGGCTCCAGCTCGGATGATGGTCGAGCGGATTGCCCGGCTTGTCGAAGCTGACATCCATCGGCAATTCGATCGGCAGATCGGAATCGGGTGCCGGCAGGGTGCCACACGCGTCGCAATGGATCGCCGGGATCGGACATCCCCAATAGCGCTGGCGCGAAATCAGCCAGTCGCGCAGGCGGAACTGCACGCGGCGCTCGGCCATCGGCTTTCCGGCGTCCGTCTTCACCTTTTCGAGGCGGCTGGCGACCTCCTCGAAGGCTTCATCCGGGCGCATGCCGTCGAGGAAGCGCGAACGTATCATCACGCCGTCGCCGACATAGGCTTCCTCGGTGATCTGGAACGTCGCGGCGTCGGCGTCCGCCGGCATCACCACCGGAATGACCGGCAGGCCATATTTGTTGGCGAAATCGAGGTCGCGCTGATCGCCCGAGGGACAGCCGAAGATCGCGCCCGTGCCGTAGTCCATCAGCACGAAATTGGCGACATAGACCGGCAGGGTCCAGCTCTCGTCGAAGGGATGGACGGCGCGAATGCCGGTGTCGAAGCCCTTCTTTTCGGCGGTTTCCAGCGCCGCGGCGGAAGTACCGGCGCGCTTGACCTCTTCGATGAAGGCGGCAAGCTCGGGATTGGTCTCGGCTGCCTTCTTCGCGAGCGGATGGTCGGCGGCGATCGCCATGAAAGACGCACCGAAAATCGTGTCCGGCCGCGTGGTATAGATATCGAGCGCGGTTTCGCCGGACGGTGTGGTGGCCGCATCGAGCGGCCAGCTGATCGCCAGGCCCTCCGAGCGGCCGATCCAGTTGCGCTGCATGGTGCGCACCTTGTCCGGCCAGCGGTCCAGCGTGTCCAGGCTGTCCAGCAGTTCCTGGCTCATCGAGGTGATCTTGAAGAACCATTGCGTCAGGTCGCGCTGCTCGACCGGCGCGCCGGAGCGCCAGCCCTTGCCGTCGATGACCTGCTCGTTGGCGAGCACCGTCATGTCGACCGGATCCCAGTTGACCTTGGCCGTACGGCGTTCCACCAGCCCCGCCTTCCAGAAGTCGAGGAACATCTTCTGCTGGTGCTTGTAATAGGACGGATCGCAGCTCGCGATTTCGCGCGACCAGTCGAGCGACAGGCCCATCGTCTTGAGCTGCGCCTTCATCGTGTCGATGTTGGCATAGGTCCAGTCGCGCGGATTGACCTTGTTGTCGCGGGCGGCGTTTTCCGCCGGCAGGCCGAAGGCGTCCCAGCCCATCGGATGCAGCACGTTGAAGCCCTTGGCCCGCTTGAAGCGGGCGATGACGTCGCCCATGGTGTAGTTGCGGACATGACCCATGTGGATGCGCCCCGACGGATAGGGGAACATCTCGAGCACGTAATATTTCGGACGCGGGTCGTCGTTCGACGTCTCGAAGAGCTTGCGCTCGTCCCAGATTTTCCGCCAACGCGGCTCGACCTGTCTTGCGTTGTAGCGTTCGCTTGCCATATGCGCTGTCTTCGAAAGGTTCCTGCCGCCGGGCGGCGATGCATCCATCCGGGATTCCGCTCCGCATCGCGCGGGTGGCGGACTTGAAATCTGCGCGGGAGACGGCGACAAACGCCGCAACCGAACCGACCGGCGTGGTCAACCAGAATTTCACAGGCCGGTCAACAGGCTAGCGGTCGCAGGGTGCAAGCCTTGGCGCATGGCGGAAGAAAAAGGGAAGTTGAACGGCATGAGCGATGCGGTCGAACACTACCGGGAAATCGTGCAACGCATCCGGGCGGCCGAGAAGAACGCGGGCCGGGAAGCGGGTGAGACACAGCTCGTTGCCGTGACCAAGACGTTCGCGACGGAGGATATCCTGCCGGTGATCGAGGCCGGTCACCGCGTGTTCGGCGAAAATCGAGTTCAGGAAGCGCAGGACAAATGGCCGGCACTGAAGGAACGCTTTGCCGATCTTGAGCTCCACCTGATCGGGCCGCTCCAGTCCAACAAGGCGGGTGATGCCGTTGCGTTGTTCGACTGTATCGAGACCATCGATCGCGACAAGATCGCCAAGGCGATCGCCGC
Organism: Rhizobiaceae bacterium; assembly: GCA_041987205.1. GTDB lineage: Bacteria > Pseudomonadota > Alphaproteobacteria > Rhizobiales > Rhizobiaceae > BOKV01. Next base: position 45,531 of record JBHIWX010000004.1, read on the forward strand.
CGAGATGAAAAAGCAGGGCAGGACGCCGAAACTGCTGGTGCAGGTCAATACCGGCGAGGAACCGCAAAAGGCGGGCATCGCGCCCGGCGAGACGCTCGCCTTCGTCGAACGCTGCCGCGAGGTACATGGTCTGACGATCGAGGGGCTGATGTGCATCCCGCCGTTCGACGAGAATCCGGGCCCGCATTTCGCGCTGCTGGGCAAGCTCGCCAAAGAGGCGGGCCTGAAGCAGGTATCGATGGGCATGTCGGGCGATTTCGAGATCGCGGTCGAACTTGGCGCGACGCATGTGCGCGTCGGTTCGGCGATCTTCGGCGCGCGGTAGCGGCCTTCAGGACAGAATCTTCAGAACCTGACCGGGCCGCATGCGCGTCAGCAATTGGCGCATCGCCGACGGTTCGACGGCGACACAGCCGAGCGTCGGATTACCATTCTCCGGGGCAAGATGAAAAAAGATGGCGCTGCCCCGGCCGCGCCGGCGAGGATGGATGTTCCAGTCCAGAACAAGGCAGATGACGTAGAGCCGGTCGTCGCGCATCATGCGTACGTGGCTGGCCGAAAAGGGCAATTGCACCGGGTGATTGTAGGCCGGATGGCCGGGATCGTCACACCAGCCGTCAGCCGGTCCGATGGCTTCGTATTCGCCATACATGCGATTTGGCCTGACCCTGTCGCGCCGGATCCAGCCGCCGAGGATGCGGTGCGTGCCGGCCGGCGTCGCGCGGTCACCCTCGCGCTTGAAGGCGGTGATTCCGGTCGTGCCCAGAACGCAAGGAAAGACACGGTCGCTCACATCGATCAGCCCTCGATGCGGCGTGCGACCCGGTGCGCGACGCAGGAACCAGGCCGAGGGGCCCACGTCTCGCGCCGACCGATTCGGGTTTCCGGCTTGCGTCAATCTGGGTCTCCGGTGCAATGACTGCCTTTACCTTGCGCAAGTTTGGATGCTGGCAAACAGTTTTCAACTCGCATATTTTGTGTTTAGCACCTTCAACCGACTATTAATCACGTTACGTAAGGGCGATACTCCGGATTCGGACGGTTTGCGCGGTGAATGGATGACGGCAAGACATATTCTCATTGTCGATGACGACGACGATCTGCGCGAGGCGCTGAGCGAGCAGTTGTCGCTTTACGAGGAATTCGAGATCACCTGCGAAGCCAGCGCGGCGCGCGGCATCCAGGCGGCGCGCAATGCGCATGTCGATCTGCTGCTCATGGATGTCGGCCTGCAGGACATGGACGGCCGCGAGGCGGTGAAGCTCCTGCGCAAGGGTGGCTTCAAGGCGCCGATCATCATGCTGACCGGCCACGACACCGATTCCGATACCATTTTAGGGCTGGAAGCCGGTGCCAATGATTACGTCACCAAGCCGTTCCGCTTCGCGGTGCTGCTGGCGCGGATGCGCGCGCAGCTGCGCACGCATGAGCAGAGCGAGGACGCGGTTTTTCAGATCGGCCATTACACGTTCAAGCCGGCGCAGAAGATGATGATCGACGATTCGGGCAACAAGGTCCGGCTGACGGAGAAGGAATCGGCAATCGTCAAATATCTCTACCGCGCCGAGCAGAAGGTGATCGGGCGGGATGAATTGCTGGAGCAGGTCTGGGGCTATAATTCGGGCGTTACCACGCACACACTGGAAACGCATATCTACCGGCTCCGGCAGAAGATCGAAAAGGATCCGTCCAACGCCCGACTGCTGGTGACCGAGGGCGGAGGCTACAAGCTCGTTCCGTGAGCCTGGACCAGGATATCAGCCTCCTTTCCAAGGTTGGGCTTTTTCAGGGATTTTCACCCGATCAGCTTCGGTTGATCGCGTTCGGGTCGGAACGCGAACACCTGCCGCAGGGCACGGTGCTGTTCGTGGAGGGTGAATCGGCCGATGGCGGCTATGTGGTCGCCTCGGGTCAGGTCGATTTGATGCTTCAGCGCGGCAAGCGTCAGGTCGTGCTCGAATCGGCGACCGAAGGCGGGCTGATTGGCGAGGTCGCGCTGATGGCGGCCAACAAGCGCTCGACGGATGCCGTTGCGCGGGTGGAAAGCGAAGTGCTGCACATCGCCCGCCCGCTGTTTTTGCGCATGCTGCGCGAATATCCAGAGACGGCTGCCTTCCTGCACGGACGCCTGGCGCAATCGGTGCACAAGCTGATGGGCCAGCTCGCCGATGTGCATGGCAGGCTCGACACGATCGCTTCACTGCGCGAGCTCAAGGCTCTAGGCGACAGCGAAGACGATTGGATCGAAGCGGCGGAACGCGACGGCGCGCACGTGGAGAGCGAAACGGAAGTCGACGAAACGTCAAGCTGAGCCGAGACTCGAAAAATCCGGTCGGCGTTCGAGGGCCTTTCACGCCCAAGTGTGGAATTCAGGCGAGATCCAGTGTCGCAAGCACCGGAACGTGGTCGGATGGGCGCCCCCAGCCGCGCGCCTCGCGCACGACCTCGATGCCTGAAACTTTTCCGGCCAGTTGCGGCGCAGCCCAGATGTGGTCGAGCCTCCGGCCGCGATCGCTCGCCTCCCAATCGCGAGCGCGATAGCTCCACCAGGTGTAGAGCTTTTCCTCCGGCGGAACGGCATTGCGGACCAGATCGGACCAGCCGCCCTTCTCGAAGGCGCGAGTCAGGCCCTCGGTCTCGACCGGCGTGTGGCTGACCACCTTGAGCAGCTGCTTGTGCGACCAGACGTCGTTTTCGAGCGGGGCGATGTTGAGATCGCCGACGAGAATCGACGGTGTGCCGGAATCCATGGCGCGGATCGTTTCCATCTCGGTCACGAAACGCAGCTTGTGGTCGAATTTCGGGTTCTTCACCGGATCGGGTTCGTCGCCGCCGGCGGGCACGTAGAAATTATGCAGGCGCACGGGGTCGCCGCCGGATTCGAAATCGACCGAGACATGGCGGCAATCGCCCATGCCGCAGAAATCGCGCGAGTGAATTTCCCGGATCGGCCGGCGCGATAGCGTGGCGACGCCGTGATAGCCCTTCTGGCCGTGCACCGCCTGATGCTCATAGCCGAGTTTGGTGAAGGCCTTGCCCGGGAACTGGTCGTTCTGGCACTTGATTTCCTGCAGGCAGAGGATGTCGGGCTGCCATTTTTCCAGGAATTCAACGACCAGCGACTGGCGCAGACGAACCGAATTGATGTTCCAGGTCGCGATCGTGATAGGCATGGGAAACCGGCGGGCAGATTGCGGGAGCACCCAAAATGATCGGGTGGACCACGCGATGCAAGGCCGGTCGCCTCAGGGGATGAGCCTGTCCACGCCTTTCGGCTGGCCGGGTCGCGTTGCGATCCGGCGGTTGATCAGCGGTTGGATTGGCCCAATTGCTTGGAGCGCTGGATCGCCAGCTCGTCGAACTTGAACAGGCGGTCGGGCAACTGGACGTTCTTTTCGACGTTGAAGACCATGACCGAGGTTTCCGAACCCGTGGAATCCTTGACCGTCCACTGGCGCAGATCGAAGGTCTCGGGATCGAACATCAGCGTGATGAGCGCGTCGCCGAAAACCTTGTCGTCACCCATGACGATGGTGGTCAGATCGGGCTCGTTGACCACCGACTTGATGTTGGTGTCGCTGAACTCGATACGGTCGGTAAGCAGCAGCTTCAGCGGCGTCTTGTCGAGCGGGTAGAAATCCCAGGTCTTCAGCTTCTTGTTGTGAACGGCGACCGTCCTGCCGTTGGAAATGACTTCCACCGGCGAGGTCTGCTGGTAGTTGAAGCGGATCTTGCCGGGCCGGGCGATGTAAAAGGTGCCGCCGGTCTGGTCGCCATTGGGGCCGAACTGCAGGAATTCCCCGGTCATGGTCGGCACCGCGGCGAAATGATCCGAAAGCGCCTCGACGGTTTCCTCATTGGTCATCGCGGCTTCTTCGGCCTGCGCGGCGGCCGGGACGGCGAGCGCGATCGATGCCATGGCGACGAGCATGGCGGCGCGGCGGCCTGTCTGGCGCCAGTTTCGGATGAGGCTGGGGAATTTCATCTGGTGGTATCCAACAATAGGGTTGCTTGTGCCCGTCGGCGTTTGAAGGCACGTTTCACATGGCGGTCCGCGATGGCCGAAACAAGGCGTAGCGATGACCATTCTCCGGCGTTCGCGCCGGCAAAACCGGCCGTCAGATCGTTTCGTCCTCGCCCGGCACCAGGATCTCGCGCTTGCCGGCATGGTTGGCCGGGCCGATCAGCCCTTCCTTCTCCATGCGCTCGATCAGCGAAGCCGCCCGGTTATACCCGATTCCCAGCCGGCGCTGAATGTAGCTCGTCGAGACCTTGCGATCCTTGAGCACCACGGCGACCGCCTGATCGTAAAGATCGTTCGACTGCGCCAGCGCATCGATGCCGGCCGGCGCGTCGCCGCCTTCGCCACCCTCCTCGTCTTCCTCGGTGACGTTGTCGAGATATTCGGGCACGCCCTGCGTCTTGAGGTGGGCGACAACCTTCTCGACCTCGTCGTCGGAGACGAAGGGTCCATGGACACGCTGGATGCGGCCGCCGCCGGCCATGTAGAGCATGTCGCCCATGCCGAGGAGTTGTTCTGCGCCCTGCTCGCCCAGAATGGTGCGGCTGTCGATCTTCGAGGTGACCTGGAAGGAGATGCGGGTCGGGAAGTTGGCCTTGATCGTGCCGGTGATGACGTCGACCGACGGGCGCTGGGTCGCCATGATGACGTGGATGCCGGCGGCGCGTGCCATCTGCGCCAGACGCTGGATCGCGCCCTCGATATCCTTGCCGGCGACCATCATCAGATCGGCCATCTCGTCGATGATGACGACGATATAGGGCATCGGATCGAGCTCGAGTTCCTCGGTCTCGTAGATCGCCTCACCGGACTGGCGGTCGAAGCCGGTCTGAACGGTGCGGCTCAGCGTTTCGCCCTTCTTCTGCGCTTCGGCGACGCGGGTGTTGTAGCCCTCGATGTTGCGCACGCCGAGCTTCGACATCTTGCGGTAGCGTTCCTCCATCTCGCGCACGGTCCATTTGAGCGCGACGACGGCCTTTTTCGGATCGGTGACGACCGGGGTGAGCAGATGCGGGATACCGTCATAGATCGACAGTTCCAGCATTTTGGGGTCGATCATGATCAGACGCACCTGCTCGGGCGACATGCGGTAAAGCACCGACAGGATCATGGTGTTGATGGCGACCGACTTGCCCGAGCCGGTAGTGCCGGCGACGAGCAGATGCGGCATCTTGGCGAGATCGGCGATCACCGGCTCGCCGCCGATGGTCTTGCCGAGAATGAGCGACAGCTTGCCCTTGGTCGATTCGTAATCCTTGCTGGACAGCAATTCGTGCAGGAACACGGTTTCGCGCCGCGAGTTCGGCAGTTCGATGCCGATGGCATTGCGGCCCGGCACGACGGCGACACGGCAGGCGATCGCGCTCATGGAGCGGGCGATATCGTCGGCAAGGCCGATGACGCGCGAGGATTTGATGCCCGGGGCGGGTTCGAGCTCGTAGAGCGTTACGACGGGGCCGGGCCGGACGTTGATGATCTCGCCCTTGACGCCGAAATCCTCCAGCACGCCCTCGAGCAGGCGGGCGTTCTGTTCCAGGGCTTCCGGGCTGACGGTGGCTTCGGCGCCCTTTTTCTTCGGCTCGGAGAGCAGATGAAGCTGTGGCAGTTCAAAATTGCCATCGGACAGCAGCGAAGGCTGGGCTTCGCGCGCGGCACGATTGCCCGGACGTACCCTGGCGGTGGAGGGCTGAACCCGGTTCGTCGCCGGGCCGGCTTGCGGCTGCATGTCGGTCTCGATTGCCGCCGAAAACGCGTCGTCGTCCAGCAGGTCGCCCTGATCGTCGTCGAGGCCGTGGACTTCCTCGCCATAATCGGGAGCGAGATCCGGCGCGCGAAGGTAATCGTCGTCCGACCAGTCCTGTTCGGCGGCGTCACGCCTTGCGGGGTTGGCGTAGTCCTCCAGCCCGTCATCGGGCGGGGTGGTCAACCGCGACCATGTCCGCGCCGACCATGGCCCGAGGCCGGAAATCACGGAGCGCTTCGGCGTTTCGCCGCGCGCGTTCGCCTCGCGGGCCTTCGCACGGGGGCGCAATCTTGCGCGCACCATCAGATACCAATGGGTGAGCGCGCCCAGCGTCAGGCCGGAATCGTCTTCCTCGTCGTCGAGGATTTCGCCGGTTTCGGCATCATATTGCAGGCCTTGCGGGTTGCGGCGGCCGAGCAGTCCGGCGGCGTAGAGCACCAGCGGGAAGGCGAGAAGCGCAAAGAACAGGCCGAGACCGACGGCCAGCATGCCACCCGGATAGCTGCCGGTGGCGAGCGCTGGAATCTTCAACACGAGGTCGCCAGCCACGCCGCCCAGACCGGTCGGCAGCGGCCAGCCCGAAGGCCGCGGCAGGCAGCCGACGGCGGCGGCGGCAAACAGCGTCGCGGGAAGCCAGACGACGAGCCGGCGTTTCCACTTGCCGACGCTGTGACGGAAAATCTTGAGCCAGGCCCAGATGGCGGGCGGCACAAGGGCGACGACGCTGGCGATGCCGACGAACTGCATCATCAGATCGGCGATGGAGGCGCCAAGAAAGCCGCCGGCATTCTGTGGGACGCGGCCATTGGCGCTCGAAAGGCTGGGATCGGATACGTTCCAGGTCGCAAGCGCGGCGAAGACGAAAAGGATGGCCGCCAGCAATGCCAGACCGGCGAGCACGCCAAGCTGGCGCGACAGGCGACCGGTGGCCCGTTCCCCGTCCCCTTCCATTCCGCCCGAGTGAATACCGGAAAGCTGCATGCCTCAACTCCGCCGCCTTGAACCTGTCGCGTAAACACACTTCCGCATGATCTTGCTGCACAAACCTAAGAGCGGAAGGTTAAGGGCCTGTTAACCATGGGCGGCCGGCGACGGTTCGTGGAGAACGAAAAGCGCATGAAAAAAGGCCCGGGACGAAGCCCGGGCCCAGTTGTTGGAACGGCTGGAAGAACCTGCGCGTCCCGACGGGATCGTGACCCGCCCCGATCTTGTCGCCGGGGCGGGAAGCTCTTGCGATCAGCCTATGCCGAATTCGGGATAGGCTTCGACGCCGACCTCGGCCTTGTCGAGGCCCATTTCCTCTTCCTCGTCCGAGACGCGGATGCCCATGATCATCTTGATGATTGCCCAGATGACGAAGGAAACCACGAAGACGAATACACCGACGATGATGATGGAGACTACCTGACCATACAGCGTTGCGTCTGGGTTGGTGATGACTACGGCCAGCGTGCCCCAGATACCCGCGAGCAGGTGGACGGGAATGGCGCCGACGACGTCGTCGATCTTCAGCTTGTCGAGCATCGGAACGGCGAAGACCACGATGACACCGCCGACGGCGCCGATCAGGGTTGCAGCACCCAGACCCGGGGTCAGCGGCTCTGCCGTGATCGAGACCAGACCGGCAAGCGCGCCGTTCAGGACCATCGTCAGGTCGACCTTCTTGTAGAGCAGCTGCATCAGGATCAGTGCGGCGATGGCACCACCGGCTGCCGCCGTGTTGGTGTTGGCCATGATGCGCGAGATGTCGGCAACGTTACCGGCGGTGTTCATGTAGAGCTGTGAACCGCCGTTGAAGCCGAACCAGCCGAGCCACAGGATGAACGTGCCGAGCGTGGCGAGCGGCATGGAGGAACCCGGCATCGGGTTGACCTTGCCGTCGACATATTTGCCCTTGCGCGCGCCGAGGAGGAAGGCACCCGCGAGTGCTGCCCAGCCACCGACCGAGTGAACGACCGTCGAACCCGCGAAATCCAGGAAGCCGAGATTGGAATCGAGGAAACCACCGCCCCACTTCCAGGAAGCCTGGATCGGGTAGATGAGGCCGGTCAGGATGACGATGAACAGCAGGAAGGGCCACAGCTTGATGCGCTCGGCGAGTGTGCCGGAGACGATCGAGGCCGTGGTGGCGCAGAACATCAGCTGGAAGAAGAAGTCGGAACCGACCGAAGCGTAGGTCAGGTCGACATCGGATGCGGCCACGCCGACGGCTTCGAGCTGGGCCGTGCCGAAGGCGCCGAGCCACAGGTTGATCGTCCAGTTGTCACCCGGATACATCAGATTGTAGCCGATGAGGTAGTAGGCGACGGCAGCGATCGAGAACAGCGAGATGTTCTTGAGGAGCTGCATGGACACGTTCTTGCGGCGCACGAGGCCGGCTTCCAGCATGGTGAAGCCTGCCGCCATCCACATCACCAGGAAGCCGGTGACGAGGAACATGAAGGTGGTCAGGATGAAGCCGACTTCCTCCGGCACGCCTGCAGCGGCGGCTGCGGGTGCGGCCTCCGTTGTTTCCTGGGCGAATGCCGCACCTGCCAATGCAAGCGTGGTTACCCCGAAGACAAGGGCCTTTTTACCGATTGCCTTGTTCATTGATTTGTTTCTCCTTTTGCTTCGGGCGCCCTTAGAGCGCGTCGGCGTCGGTTTCGCCGGTACGAATGCGAACGACCTGGTCGATGGTGTAGACAAAGATCTTGCCGTCGCCGATCTGGCCGGTCTTGGCCGCGCCCGCGATGGCTTCGACAGTCTTGGTGACCTGATCGGACGCCACGGCGACCTCGATCTTCAGCTTCGGAAGGAAGCTGACCGCGTATTCGGTACCGCGATAGATTTCGGTATGACCCTTCTGGCGACCGTAGCCCTTCACCTCGGTCACGGTCAGGCCCTGGATGCCCAGCGCCGTCAGGGCGTCACGCACCTCATCGAGTTTGAATGGCTTGATGACAGCCATGACAATTTTCATTCAATCACCCGTTTCGTTTCAGACAGCCCGGGAGAGGCCGCCCTGGTTACAGAAACACCGCTACGGAACTCGCGCCCCGCAACCCGCAACCGCGTAGGGATTCAAACCGCGTGCCAGACTCGACCCGGCGCGATAAACGACTGTTAACAAAGCGTGAATCAGGGTCAGCGCGCGAAATGGCTCAAGTCGGCGCCTCAGAACTGCGCGCCATTTATGCAGAATCGTCTTGTTGATTATTTTTTGGGCACCTTTTGTGCTGCGCTGCAGCGAGACATGGGCCCGGACCATCAGGACCATCAGGACATCGCATTCACGAGGTTCCGTTAGGTCATTTGTGCCGGCCCTTGCGGGTCTGGAAATGAAAACGGCCGGGCATCGGAATGCCCGGCCGTGATCGTTGTCGCGTCAAGCCGATCAGCTGTGGTAGGCGCTTTCGCCGTGAGAGGACAGGTCGAGACCGATCCGTTCCTCTTCCTCGGTGGCGCGGATGCCGGTGATCGCCTTGACGATGTAGATGATCACGAGCGAACCGATGCCCGACCAGACCAGGGTGACGAGGACGGCCTTGATCTGGATCCAGACCTGGCTCGCCATCGAGAAATCGTCACCGCCGGTGCCGCCGAAATAGGGCGCGACCAGAATGCCGGTGCCGATGGCGCCGACGATGCCGCCGATGCCATGGACGCCGAAGACGTCGAGGCTGTCGTCATAGCCGAATCTCGACTTCACGGTGGAGACGAAGAAGTAGCAGATCGGCGAGACGACAAGGCCGAGGACGAGCGCGCCGACCGGGCCGGACGTGCCACAGGCCGGCGTGACCGCGACGAGGCCGGCCACGATGCCGGATGCCGCGCCCAGGCCGGAGGACTTGCCGCGTGCGATCGCCTCGACGACGGACCAGGAGACGATGGCTCCGGCCGTCGCGATGAAAGTGTTCATCATCGCCAGCGTGGCATTGGAGGTCGCCTCGAGGTTGGAGCCGGCGTTGAAGCCGAACCAGCCGACCCAGAGCATGGCGGCGCCGACCATGGTCAGTGTCATGGAATGCGGTGCCATGTTGTCCTTGCCGAAGCCGAGGCGCTTGCCGAGCACGATGGCGAAGATCAGGCCCGCCACACCGGCATTGATGTGCACCACGGTGCCGCCGGCAAAGTCGATCGCACCCCAGGTGAAGAGAAGGCCCGCGCCGTCCCAGACCATGTGGGCGATCGGGAAGTAGACAAAGGTGACCCACAGGATCACGAACAGGATCACGCCGGAGAATTTGGCGCGTTCGGCGAAGGCGCCGACGATCAGCGCCGGCGTGATGGCCGCGAAGGTCATCTGGAAGGCGATGAAGACATATTCGGGAAGCACGACGCCGTCGGTGAAGGTCGCGGCGGTGGAATCCATCGTGACGCCAGACAGGAACAGCTTGGCCGTACCGCCCCAGAAGGGCGAGGTGCCGCCGCCGAAGGCGAAGGAATAGCCCCACAATACCCACACGATCATCACCACGGCGGTGATCAGCGTGCACTGCATGAGCACGGACAGCATGTTCTTGGAGCGGACCAGACCGCCATAGAATAGGGCGAGGCCGGGAATGATCATGAACAGGACCAGAAGCGTGGAGGTCATCATCCAGGCGGTATCGCCCTTGTCCATGACCGGCGCGGCTTCGGCCGCAGCCTCCGTCGCGGTTTCCTGCGCCCAGGCAGCGGCGCTCGCCGCGAAGGTCAGCAGGCCTCCCCCGGCCAGTCGCGCGGCGACCGAACCCAGGCGGGAAGGAAGAATGTCAGCAGATTTCATCGGGTAGTCTCCATGGATGGTCATGCGATGGCCCGGTCAGAGGGCATCGTTACCGGTTTCGCCGGTGCGGATGCGAACGGCCTGGTCGATGGCGTAGACAAAGATCTTTCCGTCGCCGATCTGGCCGGTCTTGGCCGCGCCCGCTACGGCCTCGATGGCCTTGTCGACCATGTCGGCGGCGACCGCGATCTCGATCTTCAGCTTGGGAAGGAAATTCACGGCATATTCGGTGCCGCGATAGATTTCGGTGTGGCCCTTCTGGCGGCCGTAGCCCTTGACCTCGGTTACCGTCAGACCCTGTATGCCAATCGCCGTGAGGGCATCGCGCACCTCATCGAGCTTGAATGGCTTGATGACTGCCATGACAATCTTCATTCGATCACCCGTTCGTTTGACGTGGCCGACAAACGGCCACCGATGCGCTTCTTGTTATCGGAACCGGTGAACGCACCTGGTCCCGGCTTGTGACGGCCAGGATGCGAAATCAGACGCCGCCCGGCGCCTGCATGCCTCCCGATCTGCCATAACGGAATCACGTCGCGCGCCTGCGCCGCCGCGATCCGCCCGGCTGCAATCTATCAAGCGGCGTGCCAGATCGCGAAAAGTGGCCTTAACCGATTGTTATTGATTGGAATTCCTGACCAGAATTGTACCGCAGTGGCGGTTGCTTCCTGTGCAGGTGACGCATAATTGGCCGAAAAATGCCTATCAGATGTGCAAATTCCAGAAATTGCCTAGCAATTGTTCAGCCTTTCCGGCGTTCGCGGATCAGGCCTTCCTGCGCCACGGAGGCGATCAGCACGCCATCGCGCGTGTAGATGCTGCCACGTGTGAAACCGCGTCCGCCCGAGGCGTTGGGGCTGTCCTGCGTATAGAGGTGCCAGTCCTGCATGCGCGCGGGGCGGTGGAACCAGATGGCGTGATCGAGGCTTGCCACCTGCAGTTCCGGATCGAATACCGCCCGGCCATGGGCATAAAGCGAGGTATCGATCAGGGTCATGTCGGACGCATAGGCGAGGACGCAGGCCTGGATCGCCGGATCGTCAGGCAGTTCGCCGGTGGCGCGCATCCAGGTGTGCTGGACGGGATCCAGCTTTTCAGAGGACAGAAAATGGGTCAGGTCGGTCGGCCGGATTTCGATGGGCCGATCGCGCTGCCAGTAGCGGCGAATGTGCTCTGGCGCGTTGCCGATGTATTTGTCTGCAAGCTCCTTGTCGCTCGCCAGCGATTCGGGCGGTGCGATCTGCGGCATGGGCAGGAAGTGCTCGAGCCCGGCTTCCTGCACCTGGAAGGATGCCGACATCGAGAAGATGGCCTTGCCGTGCTGCAGGGCGACGACCCGGCGCGTGGTGAAGCTGCCGCCGTCGCGAATGCGGTCGACCTGATAGATGATGGGGATCTGCGGGTCACCGGGACGCATGAAATAGCAATGCAGGGAATGGACCTGCCGTTCGGCGGTGACGGTGCGCTGCGCGGCGACCAGTGCCTGGCCGATGACCTGTCCACCGAAAACGCGCTGCCAGCCGACCTTGGGCGACAGGCCGCGATACAGATCCTCTTCCAGTTTTTCCAGTGCGAGCAACTGGATGAGTGAGGCGACCGCCCTGGACATGTTCGTGTCTTCCTTCAAGTTCTGCGCCTCAAAAACACATCTGTTTTCGCATGCGATGCGGCATTGCCGTCAATGGCGCCACAATAGGCATTATGATAGGGCAGACGGCAAGACAAGGACGGGCCGGACGGGAAAACCCGGGTCGAACGGTCAAACACAGCGACAGCATGGCGGAGCGACAGCATGGCGCGGAAACCGGCGCACGGAAATCAGGGCGAGCAAAACGCATCGGCGCTGGAACGCGTGCCTGAGCGTATCGATGTGTTGATCGCCGGTGGCGGCTATGTCGGACTTTCGGCGGCCGTCGCGATTGCCGGCGCGGATGCCGGACTGAAGGTGACGGTCGTCGATCCGGTGCCGCAGGAAGCAATCGAGAAGGATGTGCGCGCCTCGGCGATTGCCGCCGCCGCCACGCGCATGCTGGAACGGCTGGACGTGTGGGACGAACTTGCCGAAGACGCGCAGCCGATCAACGAAATGATCGTCACCGACAGCAAGCTGTCGGATGCCACGCGACCGGTGTTCCTGACTTTTGCGAATGAAACGGGTGCCAACGATGTGGGCGCCGGGGAAACAGGTGCAAACGAGGCGCCCTTTGCGCACATGCTGCCCAACCGTTCGCTGGTCAAGGCGCTGCGCCGGAAGGCCGAATCGCTTGGCGTGACGCTGGTGACCGATCGAGTCGAGGGATTCGCTGTCGGTCCGGGCGCCGTCGACGTCACGCTGGGCAACCGTCCGATACGGGCGAGCGTGCTGGTCGCCGCCGACGGGGTGCGCTCGAAGCTGCGCGAGGCTGCCGGTATCCGCACCGTTCACTGGCCCTACGACCAGATGGGCATCGTCGCGACGGTGGCCCATGAGCGTCCGCATCAGGGCCGTGCCGAGGAACATTTCCTGCCGTCTGGACCGTTTGCGATCCTGCCCTTGAAGGGCAATCGTTCATCGCTGGTCTGGACGGAGCGTTCCAAAGACGCCGAACGTCTGATGGCGGCCGATGATCTGACCTTCGAACTGGAACTCGAGCAGCGCTTCGGCCACAAGCTGGGCGCGCTGACGGTCGAGGGGCAGCGCCGCGCCTTCCCGCTCGGGCTGACGCTGGCGTGCGACACGGTCAAGGAGCGTTTCGTGCTAGCGGGCGATGCCGCGCACGGCATTCATCCCATTGCCGGACAGGGTCTCAATCTCGGCTTCAAGGACGCCGCCGCGCTGGCAGAAACGCTGGTCGAGGCGCACCGGTTGGGTCTCGACATCGGTTCGCTCGCCGTTCTGGAGCGCTACCAGCAATGGCGGCGCTTCGACACGGTGCAGATGGGCGTGACGACGGATGTGCTGAACCGGCTGTTTTCCAATGACAATCCGCTGCTGCGCGCAGTGCGCGATGCCGGTCTCGGCATGGTCGACCGGTTGCCGGGCCTCAAAAAGCGGTTCATCGATCAGGCTGCCGGCTATGGTAGCAGTACGCCGCGGCTGCTCAGGGGCGAGGCGATCTGAAGATTGCCCGGCTGGGCCGATCCTAATCGGCCGACAATTCGCTGTCGGTCAGGTTGCGCGCTTCCGAGGCGAGCATGATGGGGATTGCATCGCGGATGGGGTAGGCGAGCCGGGCGGCGCGCGAGACCAGTTCGTTCTTCTCGTGGTCGAATTCAAGCGTGGTGCGCGTCAGCGGGCAGACCAGCATTTCCAAAAGTTTCGGGTCGACAGCGGCGGTATGCGCATGGCCCGGCGTCAGGGACGGCACATGCAGGCCGTGATTCTCGGCCGGCTTTCCCTCCTTTTCGTCGCTATTCCTTTTGCCGGCATCCGTCACTGAATGATTGTTCCCGATACACCGGCGTCGCGGGCGAGCGCGATTTCGGCGATGGCGATCAGCGTCTCGGCGCGCGCCTTCAGTGTGTCGGCTTCGAGCAGGGCCTGCTTTTCGGCCGGGCCATAGGGGCTCATCATGCACAGCGCGGTCACCAGCGTGTCGTTGCCGGCCTTGCGGACCGAATCCCAGTCGGCCTCCATGCCGTTGGCGTCGAGATATTTGCGAAATGTCGCGAGCAGCGTTTGGCGATCGACTTCGGCGCCGTTGTCGCGGCATTCGAGCTCTTCGCCGAATGGCTCGATGCGGCAGCGGCGATAGCTGCCGTTCCCTTCCACCTCCTCGGCGATGCGGTAGCGGCAGATCCCGGTCAGATTGATGAGGTAGCGGCCGTCGCCGGTCTCCTGGAAGGCAGTGATGCGGCCGAGGCAACCTAGCCTGCACAGCAGCGGCTCGCCATTGGCAGAGACCGCCGTATCCTCGCCGAAACGCGGCTGGACCATGCCGATCAGGCGTTCGCGGCACAGCGCGTCGTCGATCATCGCCAGATAGCGCGGCTCGAAGATGTTGAGCGGCATCTGGCCGCCCGGCAGAAGCAGTGCACCGGACAGCGGAAAGATCGGCACGACATCGGGGATGTCGGCTAGACTGGCATATTCGGCGTTACCGGCTCTCATTCCCACTCTCTCCTCCGCAGGAATGTAAGTCGGCGCCGAAAAAACTCAAGAAAACAGAATGGCCGAAAGCTGGCGGCGCGCGGTAAGCGTCGCCTCATCGGCGGGACCCCAGGCCTCGAAGAACTGCAGGAGCTGGGTGCGCGCGCCGTCATCGTTCCAGTTGCGGTCGCGTCGGATGATCTCCAGCAGCTGATCGGCCGCCTCTTCTCGTTTGCCCGTCGCGTTGAGCGCCACCGCCAGCTCAAATCTGGCCTGGTAATCTTTCGGATCGGCCTCGATGCGCGCGACGAGTGCCGAGGTGTCGCCCACCGAGGCGGCCTGTTCGGCCAGATCGATGGCGGCCTTGAGCGAGGCGGCCTCGGGCTTGTCCTGCTGGTCGGCGGGGATGGCGTCGTACATCGCCCTGGCGCGCTCGGCATCGCCGGCGTCAAGATAGAGCGTCCCGAGACCCGCCAGCGCGATGACGTTTTCCGGCTCCTGCTGGAGCACGGAGGCATAAAGGTTCGCTGCCTCGCTGCTGGCGCCCTCGGCAGCGAGGCGGCCGGCCTCTTCCAGCGCCTGCTCGACGGGTGAGGGGCCGGATGGCCCGGCCAGCTTGTCGATGAAGCGGCGCACCTCGCTTTCGGGCACCGCGCCCATGAAGGCGTCTTTCGGCTTGCCCTTGTCGAAGGCGACGACGGCCGGGATCGACTGGACGCCCATCTGGCCGGCGATTTCGGGGTGCTGGTCGATGTTCATCTTGACCAGTTTGACCTTGCCGCGCGATTCGGTGACGACCTTCTCAAGTACCGGGCCGAGCTGCTTGCACGGTCCGCACCAGGGCGCCCAGAAATCGACGAGGACCGGGCGCTCGTTCGACGCCTCGATCACCTCGGCCATGAATTCGGCCGTCGAGATGTCCTTCACCGCTTCCGGGGCACCGCCACTGGCGGGCTGGCCGCCGCCGAGCGTGCCCAGAAAGTCGACGCCACCGTTTCCATTGCTCATCGTATCTTCTCCACGCCTGTTCTTCGCGCCGTATGGGAAGGTGGCGCGATCAAGCCTCTATTGTGACGGTTCGCTGCCCGAGGACAGGTCGACGATTTCGGGCGGATGACCGACATGTTCGAGGAAGTCTAGCAAATCCTGCCTCGAAATGGTGGTGGTCATGGTGTTCGTCAACGGGTGGCAATTGATCGCATCGTGGCGCAGCAGCGGCGCGTCGATGATCACCTTGACCCGGTTGTCGTGATCGTTCATCGGCGCGAAGGCGTTGACCGAGCCGGGCTGGACGCCGAGAAACTCCATCAGTCTTTCGGCATTGGCGAAGGACACGCGGCTTTTCGCCCCGATCAGCGGGTGGACGCGGTTCATCGGGATTTGTGCCTCGCCCTCGGCGATGATCAGGAAGTAGTTGTCCTTCTTGTCCTTGACGAACAGGTTCTTGGTGTGGCCGCCGGGAATGGAACCCCTGACATGTTCGCTCTCGGCAACGGTGAAGACGGCCTCGTGATGGTGCGTGGTCGTCTCGTAACCCAGTTCATCGAGCAGTGCGAACAGCTGGTCGGGCGTGGCGGGGGGCTTGGCGGCCATGGAAAGCGGGCCTTTCGGCGGGAGTGGCTTGCGGATTTCCCGTCTGCTCTATTGGCTTATCGCCGGGCGATCAAGCTCGCGGACATTGACTGCCACGCGCGCGGCCTTCAATCCTCGAAATAGCTGTTGCAATCGCCGGCACGTTGCGCCATAGGTGGCGCCGCGCAATTCGCCCCATTTACTGATCGGGCACCGATCGGGGCTGGCGCAGGCGTGAGCGGGTGTAGCTCAGGGGTAGAGCACAACCTTGCCAAGGTTGGGGTCGTGGGTTCGAATCCCATCGCCCGCTCCAAATTCTCTTCGAGATCGATTTAGTCGACGCGTCGAACCGCCTTACCGGCGTTCGCGCCTGATGCCGGTTTCGATCACGAGATTCGAGATCGTCGCCAGCGTTGGGACCGGATCGAAGCGTAACACCGCTCCGGCGAAGCGGGCCGGCAAAACCAGCCGAATTCAGCCAGACATTGATTTTCAAATACCGGGCTTTCTCCCGCCGATCGGGCGGCAATGCAATGTCGATGACGGTTGTTTTCAGACAAACTGCAATAACGGCGTGCAAAATGGCCCTGGTTTGCTTCGCCTGTCCCAAGACACGCCAGAGGCAAGGTCCGCGCGGCAGACTGGCTGGAACCGATTCCTTCCGGCCGGCGGAGAAATGACGAAACTCTCGATCGAGCGCGCAATGGGCAAGGCGAAGGCCTTCGAACGCAAGGGCGAGCCCGGCCAGGCGCTGCGACACTATCAGGCTGTGCTGGACGCATTTCCGGGCAATGTCCGGGCGCGGCAGGCGATCGCGCGTCTTGGGCAAAACGGGTCGAATGTCGGTCTGGCCAATGTAGGGCGTGAGGGGCCACCCCGGGCGAAGCTCGAAGAGGCCATGCGCCTGTTCTCGCGCGGCGAGACGGGGGCAGCGCTTACGCTGTCCGGCCGGCTGGCGGCGCTCTTCCCGCAATCGGCGCATGTCTGGAACCTCGAAGGCACGCTGCGCGGCTCCGCCGGCGATAGTATGCGTGCCGAAGAAGCCTTCAGGCGCGTAATCGGCCTCGATCCCGGCAATGCCGAGGCGCACAGCAATCTCGGCTTCATGCTGTTGCGCAGGGGCGAGACGAGGGCGGCGATCGAAAGCCTTAACGCGGCGCTTCGGCTCAAGCCGGATCACCCGCAGGCACACAACAATCTGGGCAATGCGCTGCTGGCGACGGGTGACGCGAAGGGTGCGGTCGCCAGCTACAGCAAGGCTATCGAAGGCGACGCCGGGCTCTTTCAGGCGCATGTCAATCTGGGCCATGCGCTACGCGAATTGGGCCAGCTCGATGAGGCAGTTACAAGCTACAACAACGCCCTGACACTGCGGCCCGGCGATGCGGAGGTGCGTGCGCACAGCCTTCATCTGCGCCAATCCATCGGCGACTGGTCGATGCATGACAAGACGTTCGGGCAGGACGTAGCGCGGCTTGGTGTCAATGACGGGGCAGTTCCGCCCTTCCATGCGCTCGGGCTGGAGGACGATGCCGGGCGACAGCTGAAGCGCTCGATCAACTGGACACGGCAGAAACATCGCGGGATCCAGGCGACGACGTTCGAGGCACGTCCGGCGGGATCGCCGAAAGTCCGGATCGGCTATTTCTCGGCGGATTTCCACGATCACGCGACGATGCATCTGATGGCTGGTCTCCTGAGGGAGCACGACCGGTCCAGCTTCGAGATCTATCTCTACCGGTTCGGTGGGCAGGAAATGGGTCTCTGGCGCACATTTCTGGCGACGCACAGCGATCTGCTGCGCGAGGTCCACGATCTGTCCGACTTGGCAATTGTGGAGATTGCCCGCGCCGACGGGCTGGACATTGCGATCGACCTGAAGGGTTACACGCGGGAGAACCGCTCCGGCATCTTCGCGCGACGTATCGCGCCGTTGCAGATCTCCTATCTGGGCTATCCCGGGTCGATGGGCGCGGATTTCATGGACTATCTCGTTGCCGACCGGATCGTCATCCCGGAACGCGAACGCGGGCATTACAGCGAGAAAGTGATCAGCCTGCCGGGCAGCTACCAGCCGAACGACGAACAACGGGAAATCGCGCCGGAGGTTACGACCCGCGCCGATCACGGCCTGCCCGAGACAGGTTTCGTGTTCTGCTGTTTCAATCAGAGCTACAAGATCACGCCGCGCGAATTCGACATCTGGATGCGCGTTCTGGGCAAGGTGCCGGGCAGCGTGCTCTGGCTCTTGCGCTCGAACCGTTGGGCCGAGACCAATCTCCGGCGCGAAGCGGAACATCGGGGTGTCGCCGGCGAGCGCCTGGTGTTCGCGGAAAAGCTGCCGCATGCCCGGCATCTGGCGCGGCATATCCACGCCGATCTGTTCGTCGATACCTTCGCCTGCAACGCCCACACGACCGCGAGCGATGCGCTTTGGGCCGGCCTGCCGGTCGTGACCCTGGCGGGCGGACAATTCGCGGCTCGCGTCGCGGCAAGCCTGCTGCATGCCGTCGGGCTTACGGAACTGGCGACCGAAAACGAAGCAGATTACGAGCGCCTCGTTCTCGAGCTTGCGCGTGACCCCGCGCGACTCGCGACGATCCGGTCGCGGCTTGCCGAAAACCGGCAAAGCCATGCCCTGTTCGACACGAAACGCTATGCGTGCAATTTCGAGAAGGCGCTGCAGCTTGCCCATGCGCGACGGGTCGATGGGCACGCGCCCGCCGATCTCGATATCGGCAACACCGAACAAGAGCGGTCGTCGCACGGAAGCCGGGGGTAATGACAAAGACTGTATTCACCATCAGCGCCGGGCGAACCGGAACCGCGTGGCTTGCCGCGTTCCTGGACCGCAACGGCTTCGCCCCCTGCATCCACGAACCGCTGGCAATCGAGGATTTCGGCGTGAACATGCCCGATATCCGGCTCATGCGGGGTTTCAATACTCATGGCAACCACGACGAGGTGCAGCAGTTCTGGCGCCGGAAAATCGAGGCGGTATCAACTCGAGTACGTTACGGGGAAACCAATCACACGCTCGCGAAATGCGGGCTGGTCGAAAACCTCGCGGAATCGGAACTTGCCGGCGATGCCACGCTCATCATCCTGCGCCGCGATCTGGCGCGCCAGGCGCTGAGCTATCTCGTCCGGAACGATTTCGGCAACATCACGATCGCATGGCAGTGGTATCTGCACCCCAGCTATCCGCGCAAGATCATAAATCCCGAAGCCTTTCTGTCGAAGGGCCAGATCGGGCTGGCGCTGTGGTATTGCTACGAGATGGAAGCGCGCATGGCCTATTACAAACGCCGCTACGGCGATCGATTGCATATGGTCGAGGCAAAGCTCGAAGACATCACCCAGCCCGAAGGCGCGAAACGCCTACTCGCGCAACTCGGCATCGGTGGCGCGGCTGACCTTCCGGAACGCACGAACGAAAATCCGACCGTGGCACCCGATGCGCTGAAAGCCAAGATCACGAACATCGTCGAGTCATCGAATTTCGATGCAGACAGGCTTGCCGGTGAGGCCATTGCGGCGGGCTTCAGCTTCGACCTGAAGCCGTAGGTTCGCACCGTCACCGCGGCGTGAACGCTTCGTCACCCCGCCCGTGATTTGCCGCAAGGGCGTCCGCGTCCCATATTCCGCCACAAGTTGCGTGAAAAGCGCCGCGCCGTCACAAGGGCGCCGGCCAAGGAGACTGTTCCCATGTCCATTCGTCCCGTATCGCGTGTCATCGATGCCCAGCCGACCCTTGAAGGCGCCGGTGTGCATCTTCATCGCGGCTTCGGCTTTTCCGAGCCGCATCTGGCCGATCCGTTCCTGCTGTTCGACGATTTCCGCAATGAGCGCCCCGCCGACTACATGGCCGGCTTTCCCTGGCACCCGCATCGCGGCATCGAGACGATTACCTATGTCTTGGCCGGTTCGGTCGAGCATGGCGACAGCCTCGGCAATCGCGGCATGCTGGAGGCCGGCGACGTGCAATGGATGACGGCCGGCAGCGGCATCATGCATCAGGAAATGCCGCAGGGCGATGCGTCCGGGCGCATGCACGGATTCCAGCTCTGGGCGAACCTGCCGCGCGATCTGAAGATGACCGATCCGCGCTATCAGGACGTCAAGTCGGCCGAAATCCCGAACCTTGTCGACGATGACGGCACGACGATCCGAGTCGTGGTCGGCGACTACAAGGGCAAGGCCGGGCCGGTCGACGGCGTGGCGGCGGAGCCGAACTATTTCGACATCTCAATTCCTGCCGGCAAGACCAAACGCTTCAAGGTCGACACCTATCGCAAGGCCTTCGCCTATGTGTTCGCCGGTTCCGGTACGTTCCGCGATGCTTCCGAGCCTTTCGGCGTGCTGACGGAGAAGGAATTCGAGGGCAGGGAATTGCTGATCCGCGAAACCGTCGGCAACCGTTCCATGGTGCTGTTCGGCACCGGCGACGAGGTGGTGGTGACGGCGGGCGAGGAAGGCATGCGCTTCCTGCTGGTCTCGGGCGCGCCGATCCAGGAACCGGTCGCCTGGCACGGGCCGATCGTGATGAACACGCGCGAAGAGCTGATGCAGGCCATGCGTGAATTGCAGAGCGGCGATTTCATCAAGAAGAGCGCCTGACGCCACTGGCGTGACATCTGTCGAGGGCGGCCCCGTCAACGGGCCGCCCTTTTTCGTTGCCCTTACAATTCGCGTGCGCCCGCTTTATATCCGGCGCCAGGAGACAAGGCCGATGGCAATCGAGGATACCACCGGACTGTGGCGCGAACGGCTTTCCCCGGCACTCGACGATATCGAGGCGCTGGCGCGGGACGCCTATGCGCAATTGCCGGATGGTTTCCGCTCGCTGACCGGCGATGTCGTGATCATCGTGGCAGACTTTCCCGAAGACGACGTGCTCGACGCGCTGGGCCTCGAATCGCCCTTCGACCTGCTCGGCCTGTTCGAGGGGCGACAGGTCGCGGAGAAATGGAACCCGGTCAGCGGCGAGTTTCCCAACCGGATCACGCTCTATCGCCGGCCGATGCTCGATTACTGGGCCGACCACGAAGATACGCTGGGCGAGATCGTGACCCATGTGCTGATCCACGAGATCGGCCATCATTTCGGTCTGTCGGACGACGACATGGCGCATATCGAGGCAAGCGCAGGCATAAGCTGACAAGGGGCAGGACAGAGGGCAGTAGCGGAGGAGGGAAGCATGGGCAAACCGGTTATCGGTTTCATCGGCGTGGGCCTGATGGGCCACGGCATGGCGAAGAACATCGTCGAGAAGGGCCACGAACTGGTGGTGATGGGCCACCGCAATCGGGAGCCGGTCGATGATCTGATCGGGCGCGGGGCGAAGGAAGCCGCCAGTCCGCGCGAACTCGCCGAACAATGCGACATCGTGCATCTGTGCGTGACCGGCAGTCCCCAAGTCGAGGCCATCGTGCGTGGGCCGGACGGGCTGATCGCCTCGGGCAGGCAAGGCCTGATCGTCATCGACTGCTCGACATCGGATCCGGTCTCGACGCTGCAGCTTGCCGAAGAACTCGCCGCGGCGAACATGGCGATGGCCGATGCGCCGTTGTCGCGCACGCCGAAGGAGGCGGAGGCCGGCACGCTCGACACCATGGTCGGGGCCGATCCGCAAACTTTCGAGACCATCCGCCCGGTGCTGGCATGCTGGGCTGCGGTGATTACCCATCTGGGCGAGGTCGGGCTCGGCCACAAGATGAAGCTGATCAACAATTTCATCGCGATGGGCTATGCATCGATCTATGCCGAGGCGCTGGCGATTGCGCGCAGGAACGGGCTCACCGCCGAGCAGGTCGATTCCGTGATCGCGCCGGGGCGCATGGCCTGCGGGTTCTACGAGACCTTCATGAAATGGACGCTGGAGCGCGACGAGAATGCGCACCGATTCACGATTCGCAATGCCCACAAGGACATGCGCTATCTCGCCAACATGGCCAATGCGTCGGGCTCGGTGAACCCCATGCAGGCCGTGATCAAGAACGGCTTCGCGGCGATGGAGGCGGCCGGCCATGGCGAGCGTTACGTGCCGATGCTGGCCGACTTCATTGCGGAGACGAACGGGCTGGACAGCCCGGCGGACTGACCGGCCGATTCAGCCGGCTGATAGCAATGTAGTTGCCGGCGATCAGTATTCGCCCAGCTTGCGCTCCGGATCGTAGGTGTCATCGGTCTGCTTGGTGACGGCCTGGCCGCAGCGCATGACGCCCTGTCCGGCGTCGAAGGCATAGACGGGCGCGCCGTGCAGGCTCCACCCTTCCGACAGCGCCTTCGTCACCTTGTGACAGAAGCTCGAATCGTCGGGTCCGGTGAGAAAGCGGTAGATCGTGGTCATTTCGGTTCCGTTATCGATCAAACAGGGATTGGGCTTCGAGCAGGCGCCTGGCCGAATCCAGATGCAGGCGCTCGACCATCTCTCCATTGAGCGAGATGGCACCGCGCTCCGCGTTGTCCGGCTGATCGAAGGCTTCGACGATGCGCGCGGCGCGCTCGAATTCGGCGGTGTCGGGCGTGAAGGCGGCATTGGCCGGCTCGATTTGCGAGGGATGGATCAGCGTCTTGCCGTCGAAGCCGAGGTCCACGGCCTGCGCGCATTCGGCGGCGAACCCCTCCAGATCGCGGAAATTGTTGTAGACGCCGTCGAGCACGAACAGGCCATTGGCGCGAGCGGCGGCGAGAACGGTCATGAACCACGGAATCATCGCCATGCGGCCCGGCTTCATGGGCACGCCGGTCGATTTCGCCAGATCGTTGGGGCCGAGGACGAGGCATTCGAGCCGTGGCGTGGCGTCGGCGATACCGGCGATCGCGACCAGCGCCTTCGGACTTTCGATCATCGCCCACAACCGGGCCGACGATCCGGCATCGACCAGCATGCCGGCGACGTCGCCGACGACATCGGCGTCCTCGACCTTGGGCAGCAGGATGGCGTCCGGGGAACATTCCAGCGCGATCCTCAGGTCTTCGGCGAAGGTGTCGCTGCCGGCGACAGAGGTGCGGACGATGCTTTCGCGACGGCCGAAATCGGCACCCTTCACCTGCGTACGCAGATTGTCGTGCGCCACTGTGCGCTCTTCCGGGCCGACGGAATCCTCCAGATCGAAGATCACGGCGTCGGCGGGCAGCGTCCGCGCCTTGTCCAGCGCGCGGGCATTGGAGGCGGGCATGAAAAGGGCGGAACGGCGCGGGCGCCAGTCGGGGGCGAGAAATGTCATGGGCGTGTTGTTTCCGCTTCCGCGCGAAGTTGCAAGAGGCCGCGAAGGCCGGTGCTGCACCGTTGGCATTGATGAAACCGGTCTGGCGGTGTACATCCGCCCCGACCTTCCAACGAACGATCCGGAAATCCCATGGACAAATTCACCACGCTGACCGCCGTTGCCGCGCCGCTTCCCATCGTCAATGTCGACACCGACATGATCATCCCGAAGGATTATCTCAAGACGATCAAGCGCACCGGACTCGGCAAGGGCCTGTTCTCGGAGATGCGCTATCTGGACGATGGCAGCGACAATCCGGATTTCGTTCTGAACAAGCCGGCCTACAAGGGCGCCAAGATCATTGTGGCGGGCGACAATTTCGGCTGCGGCTCGAGCCGCGAGCATGCCCCCTGGGCGCTGCTCGATTTCGGCATCCGCTGCGTGATCTCGACCTCGTTCGCCGACATTTTCTACAACAATTGCTTCAAGAACGGCATCCTGCCGATCAAGGTCTCGCCGGAAGAGCTCGAAAAGCTGATGGATGATGCCAAGCGCGGCGCCAACGCCACGCTGACGGTCGATCTCGAAACGCAAACCATCAAGGGCCCGGACGGCGGCGCGATTGCCTTCGACATCGACCCCGATTTGCGGCACCGGCTGCTGAACGGCATCGACGACATCGGCGAGACGCTCGAGAAGGCGCCTGCGATCGCGACCTTCGAGCACACCATGGCCGAAGACCGGCCCTGGGTCTGAGTGCTGGAAGGAAGCAGCGTTGAAACCTTTCCTGCCGGACCGTTACGAGCATGTCGCCTTCGGCCTGCTATTGTCGGGCATGATGTCGTTTCTGGTGTCGGGCTTTTCGACATTGCTGGCCGTGGGCTTGTCCGCCCATTTTCCTGCCACCTGGATGCGCGCCTGGCTGCCGAGCTGGGCGCTCGCCTTCCCGGTGGTGCTGTTTGTCGCGCCCCTGGTCAGGCGCATCATCCATCGCATCGTCATTCCGCGCGGCTGAGGCCGCACCATATCGATCAACAAGGTAAATACCCATGCCCGCACGCAATCTCGTCCTTTTTCCCGGAGACGGCATCGGCCCCGAAGCAATGGCCGAGGTGGAAAAGATCATCGCCTGGATGAACGACGCCAGGGGCGCCGGCTTTACGACCGAGAAGGGACTCGTCGGTGGTTCGGCCTATGACGCCCATGGCCAGTCGATCTCGGAAGAGGACATGGCCAAGGCGATGGCGGCCGATGCAGTGCTGTTCGGTGCGGTGGGCGGCCCGAAATGGGATGGCGTGCCCTATGAGGTGCGTCCGGAGGCCGGCCTGCTCAGGCTGCGCAAGGACATGGAACTGTTCGCCAATCTTCGCCCGGCGATCTGCTATCCGGCGCTGGCCGATTCCTCCTCGCTCAAGCGGGAAGTGGTCGAGGGCCTCGATATCCTGATTGTGCGCGAACTGACCGGCGGCGTCTATTTCGGCGAGCCCAAGACCATCACCGAACTCGGCAATGGCCAGAAGCGGGCAATCGACACGCAGGTCTACGATACCTACGAGATCGAGCGTATTTCCGGCGTCGCCTTCGAACTGGCGCGCACGCGGGCCAACAAGGTCTGCTCGATGGAAAAGCGCAACGTCATGAAGTCGGGCGTGCTCTGGAACGAAGTCGTCACGGCGACGCACAAGGCGAAATATGCCGATGTCGAGCTTAGCCACATGCTGGCCGATGCCGGCGGCATGCAGCTCGTGCGCTGGCCCAAGCAGTTCGACGTCATCGTAACCGACAATCTGTTTGGCGACATGCTGTCGGACGTTGCGGCCATGCTGACCGGATCGCTCGGCATGCTGCCTTCCGCTTCGCTCGGCGCGCCCGACCCGACCACCGGCAAGCGCAAGGCGCTGTACGAGCCGGTTCACGGTTCGGCGCCCGACATCGCCGGCACGGGCAAGGCCAATCCGATCGCCATGATCGCGTCCTTCGCGATGTGCCTGCGCTATTCCTTCGAGATGATCGCGGAGGCCGATGCGCTGGAAGCGGCGATCGCCGCCGTGCTCGACAGCGGCACCCGTACGGGCGACATCATGGCCGAGGGTTGCCGCGAGGTCGGCACGACCGAGATGGGCGACGCCATTCTGGAGGCGTTTCAGGCGCGCCTCGCCTGATGGCGGGGGCGGCCTCGTCTTTCTCGATCGGTGAGCGTTTCGCCGGCCTTGAGGGGCGATGGCGCCTGGAACGGCGATCGAGCGACGGTTCGCATTTTTCCGGCGACGCGGTTTTCGTTCGTCAGGACGATGGGGGTTATCTCCTGCGCGAGGAGGGCAGGCTCCGGCTTGCCGGCGGTGAGGTCCTGTCCGCAAGGCGCGAATGGCTTTGGCGCCTGACGGAACCCGGCGAGATCGAGATCCATTATCCGCCGGAGGCTGGCGGCGGGCTCTATCATCGCTTCCTTCCGTTCGAACTGGCCGATTCCTGGACGGGCGAAGCCGATCACCTTTGCGGACAAGACGTCTATCGCGCGACCTACCGTCTGGGCGAGGACGAACTCGTCATATTTCACACGGTAAAAGGCCCTGCCAAGGACTACGAACTCGACGCGCGCTACCGGCGCACGGCAGGTGCTGGGCAGCATGGTTAAGAATGCGT
The DNA here is from genome assembly GCA_041987205.1 of Rhizobiaceae bacterium. Lineage (GTDB taxonomy): Bacteria > Pseudomonadota > Alphaproteobacteria > Rhizobiales > Rhizobiaceae > BOKV01. Next base: position 71,547 of record JBHIWX010000004.1, read on the forward strand.
TCGCCGGCCACCCCTCCGACTCCCGCATCCATTAACGGGAAAGTGAAGCCTGTCGGCTAGTCTGCGCCCTGCGACCGGGATTGCCGGCCGCTTGGTTGTCAGGCGGATTTTCCCATGCGTTTCAACACATCACCGAGTGCGGGTGCCCGAAAAGGGATCGCTGCGCGACTGGCCGATTTCCGTTCCGACACGGGCGGCAATTTCGCCATCACGCTCGCGGTCTGCGCGCTTCCGCTGTTCCTTTCGGCCGGCCTCGCGCTGGACTATTCCAGCGCCTACATGTTCCGCGAAAGGCTGCAGAACGCGGTCGACGCCGCGACGCTGGCGGCCGGGCGCGATATCACCAGGCTCAACGACAACGAGCTCAGGGCGCTGGTGATGGATTTCATCAATTCCAACCTGACGCAGGGCGATCTGGACAAGGTCGATTCCTACAAGATCGACATCGACCGGACGAAGCTTGCGGTCAAGGTAACGGCGGACGCCCGCATGCCCGCCAATTTCGCGCCGCTCGTCGGCATCAAGTCGCTCGACTACGAGGTGATGGCGAGCATCAAGGCGTCGTCGACCGGTATCGAGGCGGTGCTGGTGCTGGACAACACCCGGTCGATGGCGAGCAACGGTAAGATAATTTCATTGAAAAAAGCGTCGCGCTCCTTCGTCGATACGATGATGGAGCTCAACAAGACCGATCCCGATCTGGTCAGAATCGCGGTCGTGCCCTTCGCCGATTACGTCAATGTCGGCACGGATAACGAAAAGGCGTCATGGATCGACGTGCCCTCCAGCAGGCGGATGGGCTGGGGCAGGACATCGCAATGGAAGGGCTGCGTGGGGTCGCGCGCCTACCCGCTCAATCTGAAGGATTCCGACTACGACACGCCGGTCCCGGGGCTCAACGATGTCGATTGCCCGAGCGGTATCACGCCGCTGACCGACAACAAGACGCTGCTCAAACAGCAGATCAACGCCTTCGAACCGAATGGCTACACCTATATCCCCGCCGGTCTGAGCTGGGGCTACCGGGTGCTGACCTCGAACGCGCCCTTCGACCAGGGGCTGACGAAGAAGCAGGCGGAGGAAAGGCGCATCAAGAAGGCCGTCATCCTGATGACGGATGGCGAGAACACCGTGTCGCAGCCTTACGGTTCGGCCCATCACAACGGCTATGACCGGAATCAGTCCGATGCGTGGACCGCAGAAATGTGCAACGCCATCAAGGCGGACGATATCGTGGTCTTCACGATGACGTTCGGCACCTCGGTACCGGCAAGGACGAAGGCGCTGATCAAGGCGTGCGCGTCGAGCCCGGAAAACTATTTCGATGCGAGCAATGGCGATAGCCTTAACGATGCGTTCGCCGATGTCGCGTCGTCGCTATCGAAGCTCTATCTGACGCAATAGCTTCCGATAGCCTGAAGTCGCACTTACGCGTCCCACCGATTGACCGGACTTTCCTTAATCACCTCGTCTGACTGAGTTGGTCTGACTGTCTTGGCCCGCTTGACTTGCGCTAATTGACTTGGCCCGATTGACTTGAATTGGGAAAATCCGCATATACGCGGCGGCCCGAGGCCGCCGCCATCTCAAGTTTTCGACGGACGGCTTTTCGGATCAGTGACATTTCCGGTTCTGCACCGGGGAAACCTTTCCCGACGCAGGCCGTTTCAGGAGCCGCCGAAATGGCCAGGAGCCAGTTCATCGTCAGCGTTTGCGAGCAGTTTGCCGCCGCGTTGACGCGTGGGCTGACGGCCGGCGTGCTGAAACCGACGACCCCGACCAAAACGACGAAAGTCTGAAGCTTCCGCTTCCTTCCGATGCTCTCCCGGGAAGGTTTGCGGGAGAGCGGTACGCCCGTGGCGCGCCGATGGTGGCGGGGGAGCGGCAAATAGCGGAATCAAGGGGACCATCCCATGGGTTACAATGTAGCGGTCATCGGCGCGACGGGTAATGTCGGCCGGGAAATGCTGGACATCCTCGACGAGCGCGGCTTTCCCGCCGACGAGGTCGTGGCGCTCGCCTCGCGGCGCAGCCAGGGCACGGAAGTGACGTTCGGCGACAAGACGCTGAAGGTCGCCGCGCTCGACAATCACGATTTTTCCAAGACCGATATCGCGCTGATGTCGGCGGGCGGCGACGTCTCGAAGGAATGGTCGCCGAAGATCGCCGCCAAGGGCTGCGTCGTGATCGACAATTCCTCGGCCTGGCGCTACGATGCGGCCGTGCCGCTGATCGTGCCGGAGGTCAATGCCGACGCGATCGAGGGCTTCCGCAAGAAGAACATCATCGCCAATCCGAACTGCTCGACGGCGCAGCTTGTCGTCGCACTCAAGCCGCTGCACGATCACGCCAAGATCAAGCGTATCGTCGTGTCGACCTATCAGTCGGTTTCGGGCGCCGGCAAGGACGCGATGGACGAGCTGTTCAACCAGACGCGCGCGGTCTATGTCGCCGATCCGGTCGAGGCCAAGAAATTCCCCAAGCGGATCGCCTTCAACGTCATTCCGCATATCGACGTGTTCATGGATGACGGCTCGACCAAGGAAGAGTGGAAGGTCGCGGCCGAGACCAAGAAGATGCTCGACAAGTCGATCAAGGTGACCTGCACGGCGGTGCGCGTGCCGGTGTTCGTCGGCCATTCCGAGGCGGTCAATATCGAGTTCGAGAACGAGATCAGCGCCGACGAGGCTCGTGCCATCCTGCGCGAGGCGCCGGGTTGCCTGGTCGTCGACAAGCGCGAGCCGGGCGGCTACATCACGCCGTTCGAATGCGCCGGCGAGGACGCGACCTATATCAGCCGCATCCGCGAGGATCCGACCGTGGACAATGGCCTCAACATCTGGGTGGTCTCCGACAATCTCAGGAAGGGCGCCGCACTGAACACGATCCAGATCGCCGAATTGCTGGTCAATCGCGGCCTGCTGGAGAAAAGCAGGGCGGCCTGACCGGCGGCCCCGCACTCAACTCCGGAACGTCATGTCACCCCCGCAAGGCCTGTCCCTGCGGGGGTGATTTCATGTTTGCCACTGGAAATTCACAAAGATGTTGGCAATATCCCGCTTGTCCCAACGGAAGGAACCGATTCCATGCGAATTCGACTGACGAGCATCGGCGTTGCGCTGATCGCCGTAACGGCGCTTAACAGCCCGGCACTCGCCAAGAAATGCGGCAACAACTCCGCCGGATTTTCGCAATGGATCGCCGATTTCTCGAAGGAAGCGGTCGGAAACGGCATTCGTCAGTCCACGCTTTCGGTTGCCTTCAAGGACGTCTTCTACAACACCAAGACGATCTGGGCCGACCGCAACCAGAAGAGCTTCAAGCTGAGCTATGAGGAGTTCCTCAGGAAGCGCGGCGCGACCACGATCATCGCGCAGGGACGCAAGAAGAAGGCCGCCAACCCCAATCTCTTTGCCAATATCGAGCGCCAATACGGCGTGCCGGCCGGTCCGCTGATCGCGATCTGGGGCATGGAGACCGCCTTCGGCCGCTTCCAGGGCGACCAGAACGTGCTGGCGGCGGCGGCAACGCTTGCCTATGACTGCCGGCGCTCGGCCTTTTTCGAGGAACAGCTCTACGCCGCGCTGAAACTGGTGCAGGCCGGTCAGCTCCAGCCGTCACAAATGATCGGCGCGCGGCATGGCGAACTTGGCCAGATGCAGTTCCTGCCGGCGAACTACCTGAAATACGGTGTCGACGGCGACCGCGACGGGCGCGTCAACATGATCTCGTCCTCCGCAGATGCCCTCTATTCGACCGCGAACTACCTCAAGGCCCATGGCTGGCGCCCTGGCGCAGGCTATCAGCCGGGCGAGCCCAATTTCGCGGCGCTGAAGGAATGGAACGCGGCCGGCGTCTACCAGAAGGCGCTCGCCTATATGGGGCGCGAAATCGACAAATAGGCCGATCTGCCGGGCGCTTGCTGGTTGTCGCCAGTTCGTCAGGTGGCCAGCGCCGGCTGAAAATCACCGGACTTGTCGTCCATCACCCACAATTCGCCCTGCGCGATGTCGAACCATGCGCCGTGCAGGCGCAGCTGGCCACGCTCGGCCAGGATGTTGACGCAGGGAAACGTCATCAGATTGGCGATGGAATTGCGGATCGAGGCTTCCTCGAGCGCACGCTGGCGCGCGGTGACGGACTCGATGTCCTCGCAGCGCAGATCCTGCGTTGCCGGTTCGATCAGCGACATCCATTTGCCGATGAAATCGCCCGGCGAAAGCGGCTCGCCGGCGACCCCTTCATGGCTCTCGCGGAAGGCATGGATGCCGCCGCAGCGGCCATGGCCCATGACGACGATATGGCTGACCTTGAGCGCCTGGACGGCGAATTCCAGCGCGGCGGAGGTGCCGTGATAGTCGCCGTCGGGGGCGTGCGGCGGAACCAGGTTGGCGACGTTCCTGACGACGAAGATCTCGCCCGGCACGGCGTCGAAGATGACTTCCGGCGCGGCGCGCGAATCGCAACAGGCAATCAGCATGATTTCGGGGCGCTGGCCCTTGGCGGCGAGCTGCTCCATGCGCTCGCGTTCGTGGCGAAGCCTGCCGTAGAAAAAGGCCTTGTAGCCATCCGACAGCCGTTGCGGAAATCCGGGTTCGACCTGTTCTCTCGCCATCATTCAGTCCTCTCGCATGCGTCGTTCGTGCCATTCTTCTAGAGCGTTTCGGCACGTCACGGAATCGAAAAGCGCCGCTTCGCGTCGAAGGTCCGGGCGCGCGTTTCGACGATGCGACTGCCAAGAGAGCCGGATACGCACATAGGGGCGATACGATGAGAGGGAAGTGTTCTGGCTGGCCAAGAAAAAAGAGCCAGTCCGAAGACTGGCTCTTGAAGTACGGGGATTGAACCACCTGCAGACAAGTGGTCCGGTCTGTCATCCCTGGGGGCTGGGGGGCTGAAATGGACCAGAGCCGACAAGACCGGACCGTCTGAGGCAACACTGACAAGATGATCGCGAAGTTGGGAAAGGGGATGTCCGAAATGGGGCGAGATCAAGGTAATTTCACCCGCCTTCGACCGGGTCCGGGAAAGTGCGATCGCGCTCTCGCGAGGGCCGCAAGACTTGCAAATGCACGATTTGCGCCTAAAGTTTGAGGTCAGGAAACCAGGGAGTCGAAGGACGCATGGCAGAGAACACGGAGGGCGAAAAGTCCATACGCCACGCCGGGCGGGCCGATAATGTGGTTCAGCTCAACCCGGCGAAAAAACGAATGGCGACCGAAATCGTGTCCTTCGACCGACGTGAACTCGATCAGATTCTCAGGCTTTATGGCTACAAGGTTGCCGCCGGCGAATGGCGCGACTATGCCATCGACATGCTCAAGGATCGCGCCGTCTTTTCCGTGTTCAAGCGGGCGAGCGAAATGCCGCTCTTCGCCATCGAGAAAAATCCGAAGATGGCGCGACGGCAGGGCGCTTACAGCGTGGTCAACGCCACTGGCCAGGTGCTCAAGCGCGGTCACGAGCTTGCCAACGTGCTGCGCGTCTTCGAGAAGAAGACAAGGCTGGCGACGGTCTGATCCGTTCCGGGACCGCCGGTTAGTCGCCGGACAAACTCAACCGACAAATAGGCTGCCGGGATAGGCCTTCGCGTCGGGCGATGTCGTGTCGCCTTCACCCAGTTCCTTCTGCATGAACTCGGTATCGAGCCAGCGGCCGAACTTGAACCCCGTCGCCTTCATCCGTCCGCAGGAGACGAAACCCGCCGCGCGATGCACCGCGACGGAGGCGGGATGGGCGCCGCCGATGACGGCGACCATCTGGCGAAAGCCCAGTTGCTCGCAATCATCCAGCAGGCGGGCGAGCAATTGGCCGCCGAGGCCGCGGCCGCGCATGTCCGGAGCGAGGTAGATCGAATCCTCGACCAGCCAGCGATAGGCGGGTCTGGTGCGGAAGGCCGACGCATAGGCGTAGCCGGCAATCGCGCCGTCCAGTTCGGCGACGATCCAGGGATAGCCATTGCCCGTATTGGCGGTGAAGCGCGCGTGCATTTCGTCCAGCGAGGGCGGGACGAGCTCGTAGGAGGCGACGCCGTTCAGTACGCTTTCGGCATAGATCTCGCGGATCGCGGACAGGTCGTCGGTGGTGGCGGGGCGGAGTTCGGCGGGAGTGTTTGGCATGGCGGGTACCGGCGGGAGAGACAGCGCGGCAGGATAGGCCGGAGGCCGGCCCGTTGAAAAGATGGCGAAACGAAAAGGGCGGCCCGATGAGCCGCCCTTTCACACTTTGTATTTCCGCTGCGCCTATTCGCGATTGCCGAGGAACTGCAGCAGGAACATGAACATGTTGATGAAGTCGAGATAGAGCGACAGGGCGCCCATGATGGCCGTGCGGCCCATCATGGTCTCGTCATTGGCGACATAGTCGTACATGTTCTTGATCTTCTGCGTGTCCCAGGCGGTCAGGCCGGCAAAAATCAGTACGCCGATCACGGAGATCGCGAACTGCATCGCCGAAGACTGCAGGAACAGGTTCACCAGCATGGCGATGATCAGGCCGAACAGGCCCATGATCAGGAAGGAACCCATCGCCGAGAGGTCGCGCTTGGTCGTGTAGCCGTAGAGGCTGAGTGCGCCGAAGGCGGCCGCCGTGACGAAGAAGGTCTGGGTAATGGAGGTCGCGGTGTAGACGAGGAAGATCGTCGACAGCGACACGCCAACCAGCGCCGAGTAGATCCAGAAGGTCGCCTGGGCTGCGCCCACGCTCATCGACTGAATGCGGAAGGACAGGAAGAAGACCAGCGCCAGCGGTGCCAGCATGACGACCCATTTCAGCGGGCTGGTGTAGATCGCCGCGCCGAACGAGGTGAGCTGTCCGCCGCTGACGGCCATGTTGAAGGTGACCAGCGCGGCCACGCCGGTAACGGCGAGGGCGATCGCCATGTAGTTGTAGACCCGCAGCATGTAGGCGCGGAGACCCTGATCGATATCAGCGTTCGCGCGGCTGGCCGTCGTGCCGTAACGGGCCGTTTCGTTGCGATAGTCAGCCATGAATTTGTCTCTCTCCATTTCGCAGTAAAGCATTGCCGTGGGTGAAAACCCGCGATCATGCGGTCAATATGTGCATTTGAGAGGGGTACAGCAAGAGCCAAGTCCCGAATCCGTCTCGGGAATCGGACGGATTCGGTCAGGTTCACGAAAACGTTAGCGCCTGCCGGCGGCGGGTCTCACAATTCCCGCAGCCAGGGCGCGGCCTTCTGTCCCAGAATGCGCCAGGTGCCGGCGAGACCGAGTCCGATCGTGACGGCAAGGGCGAGTGCCACCACGGCGAGCGCCACGAAGGGGTCGAAAACCGCTGAAAAGCCCATGATTTCGGTGACGACGTACCACGCCGCGACGGCGCCCGCTGCCAGCGCGAAGACCGCCGTGGCCAATCCCAGCAGCGCGAATTCGTAGACGAAGGCCCTGAGCAGCGCCGGCCGGGTCGCGCCCAGCGTCTTCAGCACGACGGCGTCGTGGCTGCGGGCATTGTTGCCGGCAGCAAGCGCGCCGGCCAGCACCAGCGCGGAGGCGATCAGCGCGATGGCGGAAGCCGCGCGGATAGCGGTGCCGAGCTGGCCGATCAGGCCGTTGACCATTTCCAGTGCGTCGCGCACCCGCACCGAGGCGATGGAGGGATAGTCGTTGGTGATGGCGCGCAGGATCGCACCGTCGCGGGCGACATCGGTCGCGCCGTCCTCGGCGTTCGGCGCCGTCAGCGTGGCGAGGAAGGTGTGCGGCGCGCCGGCAAATGTGTTGGGCGAAAACACCATGACGAAATTGATGCCGAGCGATTCCCATTCGACATTGCGCAGATTGGCGATTCTCGCCTCGATCGTGCGGCCGAGCACGGAGACGGTGAGCATGTCGCCGACATCGAGGTTCAGTTCGCCGGCTTCCTCGGCGGAGAAGGAGACCAGCGGTTCGCCGGCATAATCCTCCGGCCACCATTCACCCTTCGACAGCGTGGCGTTTTGCGGCAGGTCAGCGGCATAGGTGATGCCGCGATCGCCGCGCAGGACCCAGCCACCATTGTCACCGACGGGGTAGTCCTCGGCGCGGATGCCTTTGAGTGTCACGATGCGTCCTCGCAGCATCGGCACGGCGTCGAGTGTCGCGTCCGGTGCGAGCCCGGCGATGCGGTCTGAAAATCCGTCGATCTGCGACTTCGGAATGTCGAGGAAGAAGAAGGCGGGTGCGCGGTTCGGCAGATTGTCGGTGACCTGCCGGCGCAGGCTGCCGTCGATCAGGGTCAGCGCGACGATCAGCGCCAGGCCAAGGCCCAGCGACAGGATCACCGGTCCGGTCAGCGCGCCGGGGCGGTGAATGTTGCCGATGGCCATCGCCCATGCGGTGGAGCGCGGGCGTGGTACGCGGCGGGCAAGCCATTGCACGCCATGCGCCACGATGCGCAGCGCGACGAATGCGAAGACCATAGCCGCGATGAAGATCATCGCGAGCGTGCGGTTTGACGACAAGCCGATGGCCAGCGCGGCGAGCGCGGCCAGTCCCGCACCGATCAGCACCAGATAGGCGAGGCGGGGCAGGCGGTTCGGATCGAAGGAGACGGCGCGGAACAGCGAGGCGGCCTGTGTCTCGCGGGCGATCGCCAGCGGCCAGGCGGCGAAGACGAAAGCGGTCAGCAGGCCGTAGGCGGCGCCGAGGCCGAGCGCGGCGGGAAAGACAGCGTGGGCGGCCGAAACCGGGAGCAGGCCCGACAGGGCGATGCGGGCGGCCAGCGGCATGGCCGCGCCGAGCACCAGACCGGCCGCGATGCCGGCCAGCGACAGCAGCAGGATCTGGACGAGATAGAGCTGGAAGATGAAATCGCCCGACGCGCCGAGCGATTTCAGCGTGGCGATGACGCCGCGCTTGGTGTCGAGATAGCCGCGCACGGAATTGGCGACGCCGACACCGCCGACGATGAGCGCGGCCAGGCCGACCAGCGTCAGGAATTGCGAGAAGCGCTCGATGTTGCGCGACAGCGACGGCGCGGCATTCTCGCGCGAGCGCACGCGCCAGCCCAGATCGGAAAAGTCCTTGCCCGCGGTCTCGACGAAACGCTTGACCGAGGCCGGTGAATCGTCATCGAGCCGAACGGCAAAACCAGCACGAAACAGCGAGCCCGGCTGCATCAGATCGGTCGCTTCAAGGCCGCGCATCGAGATCAGGACGCGCGGACCGACGAGCAGACCGTCGGACAGGCGGTCGGGCTCGGTCCGGATTGCGCCGGCAATGGTGAAGCGCGCCTTGCCGACGAGCAGCGTGTCGCCTGTCTCGAGCGAGAGCCGTTCGAGCAGCAGGGGATCGACCCAGGCCCGATCCGGTCCGGCCGACAGGTCTATCGTGCCGGTTTCGGCGACCAGTTCGCCATAGAGCGGATAGAGATCGTCGGCCGCCTTCAGTTCGACCAGCGTCTGGTCCTCGCCGTCCTCACGGCGCGCCATGGCGCGCATGGCGATCGTTTCGGAGACGGAACCCTCCCTTTCAAGAAAGGCCAAGGCGGCATCGGACGGGCGCTGTTGGACGAGCGAAACGGCGACGTCGCCGCCCAGAATCGCGCGGCCCTCATTGGCGATGCCCTCGGCGATGGAATTCGCCACCGAATTGACGCCGGAGATCGCGCCGACGCCGAGCGCGATGCAGGCGAGGAAGATGTAGAAGCCCGAAAGGCCGCCGCGCAATTCGCGCAGCGCCAGCGTGAAGGCGAGGCCGAGGCCCTGCCGGTTCTTCGTCGGGATGGCCGTGGTGGCGGTCGCGTCGCTCATTCGGCGAGCGCCGCTTGTGTCTTGCCGGCGTCGCCCGCCTGCGGTGCCTCGATGGTGCCGGAACGCATGCGCACGACACGGCCACAGCGTTCGGCGAGCCTGGTGTCATGGGTGACCAGCAGCAGTGTCATGCCGCGTTCGCGCTGCTTGGCGAACAGCAGGTCGGCGATCTGGCGGCCGGTCTCGCCGTCGAGATTGCCGGTCGGTTCGTCGGCGACGAGGATGGCCGGGTCGGGCGCCAGGGCCCGCGCCATGGCGACGCGCTGCTGCTCACCGCCCGAAAGCTGGCCGGGATAATGCGTTTTGCGGGCGGAAAGCCCGACGGCTTCGAGTTCGGCCGCGGCACGTTCGAAGGCGTCGTTACGGCCGGCAAGCTCCAGCGGTACCGCCACGTTTTCAAGCGCGGTCATGTTGGCGATCAGATGAAAGGACTGGAAGACGATGCCGACATTGCGGCCCCGGAAGGCGGCAAGCTGATCCTCGCCCATGGCGCCCATCTCGCCGCCGGCGACCTTCACCGATCCCTTGTCCGCGCGTTCGAGCCCCGCAACGACCATCAGCAGGGTCGATTTGCCCGAGCCGGACGGTCCCAGGATGGCGACGGATTCGCCACCGCCGACCGTCAGCGATACGCCGTCGAGCACATGAACGCGAGATGCGCCCTCGCCAAGGGTGAGGTGGACGCCAGAAAGATCGATGACGGCCTGCGCTTGGTGACCGGATGTCGGCCTGGAGGACTTTGGCGGGGGAGATGACGGCATGGGCGGTCCGGAAAAGCGTTGCGGGAAAGAGGCGCCGAGGTTGCGGGACGGGCTGCCGCGACCTAGTTCTTGTTGAACACCACGCTTGACGACCCTGCCGACGCCGGAAGGCGTGGGCCTTTGCAATATGGAAGCTTGTGCATGCGTTTCAAAGTCCGGGCCACCGAAACTTTACCCGCTCGCAAAACTTTGACCGGAAGCCGGATCGCCGGCGCGCTGGCGATGGCCATGGTTCTGGCACTATTTTTCGGGTTTGTTTTCGGATTCGCCGGGTCGGCCTTGTCGCAGCAGGCGCCGGTAAAGCTGGTCGTGCTCGGCGACAGCCTCGTTGCCGGCTACGGGCTGGAACCGGGACAGGCCTTTCCCGAAAAGCTTCAGGCCGCGCTGCGCGAGAAGGGGCACGCGGTCGAGATCGTCAATGCGGGCGTGTCGGGTGATACCAGCGCGGGCGGTCTGGAGCGGCTCGACTGGTCGGTGCCGGACGATACGGATGCGGCGATCGTCGAACTGGGCGCCAACGACGCGCTGCGCGGGCTCGATCCGGCGACGACGCGGGCCAATCTCGAGGCGATCGTGACGCGGCTCAGGGAACGCGGGATCGCCGTCCTGCTGGCCGGCATGCTGGCGCCACCCAATATGGGCGAGGACTATGCCGAGCGGTTCAACCCGATCTATGCCGATTTGGCCCAGGCGCATGGCGTGGCGCTATACCCGTTCTTTCTCGACGGAGTGGCGGCACAGGCGCACCTCAATCTTTCCGACGGCATGCATCCTAATCCCGAAGGTGTGGACGAGATCGTGACACGTTTACTGCCGGCGGCCGAGGCGCTGCTGGAGCAGGCAAGTGAACAGGCTGGGGAATAGTCCGGCGATCGGGGCCGTGGTGGGGACGGCCGGAATTAGACCTTGCCCGCCGGGCAAACGCGTGATTCCCTTCGAGGGGTCACGGTTCGATGAATGTGATTCGAGGTGAAGACGATGCCCAGACTTTTCACGGCAATCGAGGTTCCACCCGACATCGCGCTCCACCTTTCCATGCTGCGGGGCGGTCTTCCCGGCGCGCGCTGGATCGATCCGGAAAACTACCACATCACCCTGCGCTTCATCGGCGATATCGATTGCCGGACGGCCGACGAGGTTGCCGAATCGCTGTCGCGTGTCGAGCGCGCACCGTTCGATTTGCGGCTATGCGGGCTCGATGCCTTCGGCGGTAACAAGCCGCACTGCCTGTTCGCCGGGATCGATGCCGGGCCGGCACTCAACGAATTGCAAAGCGAGCACGAACGGCGCATGCAGCGCATCGGGCTCAAGCCGGAGGGTCGCCGCTACACGCCGCATGTGACGCTGGCGCGGCTGCGAAACGTCAAGGGCTTCGACGTCGCCAACTATCTGTCGCTGCGTGGCAATTTCTCGACCATGCCGTTCCGGGTTGAACGGTTCGTGCTGTTTTCGTCGAAGAACTCGGTCGGCGGTGGGCCCTATATCGTCGAAGAGACCTATCCGCTGGTCGGACGCGGCGAGCATGCGCGCCACGAGATGGCGTTCAACCAGGCCGCCCTGTCCTGACCGGGGAGATGTCGCATGGCCGAGAAACTCGAAGGCAAGTCGCGCGAGGAAGCGCTCGGTTCACTCCGGCACTGGCAGACGGTCGAGGGGCGTGACGCGATCCGGCGGGAATTCACCTTCAAGAACTTCAACGAGGCCTTCGGCTTCATGAGCCGGGTGGCGCTCTACGCCGAAAAGCTCGACCACCATCCCGAATGGTCCAACGTCTACAAGAGTGTCGACGTGACGCTGACGACGCATTCGGTCGACGGCCTGAGCGAACTCGACATCAGGATGGCGAAGTTCATGGACAGGATTGCGGATCAGATTGGTTAGACCTCGAGTGCAGTTTCAGGAGTCGCGTAGCAGCCATGAGCGGTGAGAAGATCAAGGGGCCGGCGTCCTACTTTCCCTCCATCGAGAAGAAGTATGGTCGTCCGATCGGATACTGGAAGTATCTGGTTCGCGCGGCGCTGCCGGCCCGGCACATGGAACTCGTTGCCATGCTGAAGGAGCAACACGGCATGGGCCATGGCCATGCCAATGCGATCGTCGCACATACCCTGGCCGAGGACAAAAGCTGATCCGGTGTCGTCCGGGGCCTCGATCCACTTCCGTCCGGGTCCGGCCACGGCATGGCAAAAACCGGTTTTTCTTGCCTGAACACGTCCTCATCCCCATTTTCAGGTGACACGGAAGGGGTGAAAGGAGGCTGCCATGGACAAGGTACTGATCGGTGAAATCCTCGGACCGGAGACGGACGAGGAGAAAGCCGCGCAGCGCGAACAGCGCGTTCGTACCGGTTTCTGGCGGACCTTCGCCAAGGTGGCCCGGCGCGTTCCCTTTGCCGAGGATCTGGTCGCGGCCTATTACTGCGCGCTCGACCCGGCGACGCCGCATCGCACCCGCGCGATCCTCATCGGCGCGCTCGCCTATTTCGTGCTGCCGACCGATTTCGTGCCCGATTTCATCGCCGGTTTCGGCTTTACCGACGATTTCACCGTGATCGCCGCCGCGCTCGGTGCGGTGCGCGGCAAAATGCAGCCCGCCCATTACGAGGCGGCGCGGCGTGCGCTGGCCGATCCGGACGCGCAGAAGGACGAGGGCTAAGCATTGGCGCCATTAACCTCCAAACTTTTCAGTCTGGAGGCAGATTTGGTCCATTGGCCCGAAACGCTTCGTAATCTGCCCGGTATGTATCAGTTGATTGCGACCGACGCAGGAGGAGAACCTTTGGAGCTCGACCGGATCGGCGGCAAAGATCCGGGTGGACTCCTGTATATCGGACAGAGCCGACATCTCAGGGGACGTCTGACATCGATCAGGAACGCGCTGGTCAACGATCGGCGACTTGGCCCCATGCCGGCCGTGACCTATCAGTCAAGCATGGCGATTCAGAAACTCGTACCCGTATCGCAGATCATGTTCCGATTTGACCATTGCGATGCCTGCCGGAAGGCTGAGGCGGACGAGTTGAAGTACTATTTCGACATCTTCGGCGAGGTGCCGCCGATGAACGGGCGCGCCGAATTCATTACCACAATCGCTTCGCGGCCACTGAATCGCGCCAGATGAGCATTCTCTTAGCGTGCCCCGCATTGGACTTCTTCGCGCAACGGGGCTAATCCGGCGCGAAACGATCGGGTAAAGACGATATGCAATCGGGCCAGCGCGGCTATTTCGGCATCGGTGTGGAGGGTGCCTCCAAGCCGATGAATTTCGGCAATCTGGCGCGTTCGGCGCATGGTTTCGGGGCGAGCTTCGTGTTCACCGTGGCGCCGGCGCGCACCATCGACGCGCCGCCTTCCGACACCAGCCGTTCGCGCGAGCACCTGCCCTGGTATTCGTATGGCACCGTCGCGGAGATGCGCCTGCCGGACGATTGCCGGCTGGTCGGCGTCGAACTGCTGGAACAGGCTGTCGAACTGCCTTCCTTCCGGCATCCGACGAAGGCGGCCTATGTGCTGGGACCTGAGGGTGGTTCGCTGTCGCCTGACATGGTCGAGCGCTGCGAGTTTGTCGTGAAGATACCGATGGCGTTCTGCATCAACCTGGCGATGGCTGGCGTCGTGGTCATGTATGACCGCATGGTCAGTCTCGGCCGCTTTGCCGAACGGCCGGTGCGTGTCGGCGGCCCGACCGCGCCGCGCGCCGCCCATGTGCACGGCAAGCCGGTCTATTCCGGCGGCACGCGCATCGCTCACGGCGCGCCGCGAACGCCCGACAAGGCCGGCTAGGGTAACCGCGTCACCAGTCGGCAAGATTTTCGCGGCGGGCGTTTCAGTCAAACTGTTGCCCCTTTTGTGGCAGAGGCAGTCGAAAGCGGACACGTTCCGCCGAAGCCGTTGCCGATCGGGTCGCGATTCGGTTATTTCTCGAATTGTTCACGCTTTGGTAACGGAGCATAAAGCAATTTGTTGAGGCAGACGCGGGCTAGTCGGGGTTCTGCGCGGCATGGCGATGTCGCGACATTGCGGGACGAGCCGGCATACCGCGCCAACTCGATCGAAACGAACAAAACTGGCGAAACTGGCGGAAAATGATGAAGAACGGCACATTGGCACTGGCCCTGACCCTGGCGGCAACGGCAAGCGTCGCGTTGACCGGCCCGGCCTTCGCGCAGGCGGCAACGCGCATCCAGCAGAACAATTTCTGGGGTTCCTATTCGCACCAGAGCAATGGCGGCAAGGTCTGCTATGTTCTGTCGATGCCGACTGACATGGAGCCGAAGGAAAAGAACGGCCGCAAGGTCGATCATGGCGACGTATTTTTCATGCTCGCGCAGCACCCCGGCCAGAATGTGAGCTTCGAGCCGCAATTCAAGACCAGCTATTCCTTCAAGGAAGGCACCAAGGTCGTGGTCGATATCGACGGCAAGAAGTTTTCCATGTTCACCGAGGGCAAGAACGCGTGGATGGAAAACCCGGCCGAGGATTCAATCGTCGTCGAGGCGATGAAGGCGGGCCGCGAAATGTCGGTCTATGCCGAATCCAGCGCCGGCACCAAGACGCATTACAAGCTCTCGCTTTCGGGGGTGACGGCCTCGCTGCAGGACATCCAGAACTGCCAGTAGGCCGCCGGAGCTTCCCTTCGCGCCGGCGGGCCATGCCTGCCGGGCGGAAGCCGGTCGCGGATCACTGCAATCATCTTCGGGCATCTTCTTCCACCCGCTGGCGAAATCTCGCCGGGAATCGGGTATAGGCTTGCGTGAAAGATCACGGAGCCTCCCGAAGCATGACCCGCGCAGCCATGATTTTCCCATCCAATGCAGGCCGAGATGTTGCAAGGCGTCTGGTCGCCGTCTCGGTGGCGCTCGGCATGATGCTCGGCGTCGCGGCAGGCGATGAGGCCGTCGCGGCGAGCCTGATCAAGCGCAACAATGCCTGGAGCGCCTATAGCGAGGATGCTCCGGGCGGGAAGCTTTGCTTCATTCTCTCGTCGCCGACACAGCAGGAGCCGGCCGACCGCAACCATGGCGAGGTGTTCTTCATGCTCGCCCGGCATCCCGATCCCGATATCGGCATCCAGCCGAGGTTTTCGGCGGGTTATCTGTTCAAGGACAATGCGACGCTGGAGCTCGACATCGACGGCCAGCGCTTCACCCTGTTCACGCGCGGCCGGGATGCGTGGGTTCGGACGCTGGGCGACGACGCGCTCGTGGTTGAGGCGATGAAGGCGGGCCAGAAGATGTCGATCAGCGCGGAATCGCGGCGTGGCACGCGCACGCATTATGTCTATTCGCTGTCAGGCGTCACGGCCTCGCTGGGCGCGATCGCGAATTGCAGCTGATCTACCGACAGGACAGGGGAGGTGCGCCGCGCCCGCCTTTGTGCTATGCGCTCCGCATCAGCCGCACTATATTGCGCCAGTCACCCTGTATGACGAGATGAAGCCACGCGCTGCTGCCTGACCGGCGGTTGCGCGTCGCACCAATCCAGCGAACCGGACCATGCCGCATACGCTCGAACTAACCGATCCGCAGACCCGCGCCCGGCTTTCCGCCGCGACCGCGCCCGCCGAGGCGAAGGCACCGCTGATCGGCCTGTCGAAGAAGGCGCTCGCCGTGACGCTGGTAGAAGCTGGCGTGCCGGTGAAGCAGGCGCGCATGCGCGCCTCCCAGCTCTGGCACTGGCTTTACGTGCGCGGCGTTTCCGATTTCGACGCAATGACCAACATCTCGCGCGATCTGCGCACCATGCTGGCCGAGAAGTTCACCATTGCGCGGCCGGAAATCGCAGCCGAGCAGATCTCGAAGGACGGCACACGCAAATGGCTGCTGCGCTTTCCCTCGCGCGGCGCCGGCAAGCCGGTCGAGGTCGAGACCGTCTACATTCCCGAGGAAGGACGCGGCACGCTCTGCGTCTCGAGCCAGGTCGGCTGCACGCTGACCTGCTCCTTCTGCCATACCGGTACGCAGAAACTGGTCCGTAACCTCACCTCGGAAGAGATCCTGGCGCAGCTTCTGGTGGCGCGCGACGCGCTCGGCGATTTTCCGGATCGCGACACGCCGGCCGGCGCCATTGTTCCTTCCGAGGGGCGCAAGGTATCCAACCTTGTGATGATGGGCATGGGCGAGCCGCTCTACAATTTCGAGGCGGTCAAGGAAGCGCTGCTGGTCGCCTCCGACGGCGACGGGCTGTCGCTGTCGAAGCGGCGCATCACGCTGTCGACCTCGGGCGTCGTGCCGAACATCTATCGCACTGGCGAGGAGACCGGCGTCATGCTGGCGATCTCGCTGCATGCGGTGAACGACGAATTACGCAACGAGCTGGTGCCGATCAACAAGAAATATCCGCTGGCCGAACTGATGCAGGCCTGCCGTGACTATCCCGGCCTGTCGAATGCGCGCCGCATCACTTTCGAGTATGTGATGCTGAAGGGCGTCAACGATTCACTCGCCGATGCGCGCGAACTGGTGCGCCTGCTCAAGGGGATCCCGGCCAAGATCAATCTGATTCCGTTCAATCCCTGGCCCGGCTCGTCCTATGAATGCTCCGACTGGGAGACGATCGAACGCTTCGCCGACTTCATCAACGACAATGGCTATGCCTCGCCGATCCGCACGCCGCGCGGGCGCGACATCCTGGCGGCCTGCGGCCAGCTCAAATCCGAATCGGAGCGGCTGAAGAAGACCGACCGGCTGGCGCTCGAGGCGATGATGATCGCGGGCCACGGCGAATAGGCGCGCCAATGCTGTCGTTCGGCAATCTGATCGTCCGGCTCGTACCCATCTTCTTCGCACTGCTGCTGGCGTTCGTGGCGGCCGGCATCTTCGTCGGCTACGGCTTTTATGCCGGGGTGATCGATCCGGCCTTCGAATACGATCCGCATCTGCGCAGCGACGGCTTCATCGTCTTTCTGACCGGGGTGGTCTGGTCGCCCTTCATCGCCGCCGTGGCGCTGGGGCCGGCGCTGATCATCATCGCGCTGGCCGAATTCCTGAAGATGCGCAGCCTGATCGCCAATCTGCTGGCCGGCGGGCTGGTCGCCCTGTTCGTGTTCTGGGCGGAGTTCGACACCTCGTCCGTCGCCGGCCTGACCGAAGGGCCGCTGCTGGTCGTCATGGCGACCGGCTTCATCGGTGCATTCGTCTACTGGCTGGTGGCGGGCAGGAATGCCGGCAGATGGCTGGAACGGCCTGGCTCGGTCCGCTAGCAAATCAGGCTGTTTCACCCTGTCCGTGATCGAAACGGCTTGACCTCGCAACTCGGGCGGGAAACAACAGGCCATGCCCAGAATGCCCGTCCCCGGCCGCCGCCCGATCCCCGGACCCCGAAAGGCTCCTGTCGTCAAGCCACCGCTTGCCGGCCTCAAACCGCAATTCGGCGATCGGAACGATGGCAAGATCCGCATCGTGACGCTGCTGCCCGACGAGGTGACGCCGGAGATTGCGGCGTTCCTGGCCGATCCTGACGTGATGGAAGGCTGGAACATGCCCCGAAAGGAAATGGGGCTGGAGGCGTTCCGTGCCTATGTCGCCAGTTTCGACCATATCAAGCGTTCGCTGATGGCGATCCGCGAGTTCGACAGCAACCGGCCGGTCGGTATCATCGTGTTCAATATCGATCACCGCCACCGGTCCGCCGGCTGGCACATGTGTATCGGCAAGGCGGAGGATCGCGGCCAGCAGATCGGGGTTCGCGCCGGTACGCTTGGCGTGCGGCACGCTTTCGAGGACCGCAAGGTGGAGAAGCTGTCGTTCGAATTCCTGGCGCGCAACAAGGTTGCGATCGGGGTCGCCGAGAAATACGGCATTCAGCGTGAAGCGGTGCTGCGCAAGCACCGCGTCGACGCGCTCACGGGAGAACGCATCGACGAACACGTCTATGGCATGATGGTGGAGGAATACTGGCCGGCGATCGAGGCGCTCGGCAAGGCAGGGATGCTGCCGCCTTTCGAGGGGCCGGGTATCCGTCCCCTGAAACGCTAGACAGGCAGCAGCTTCAGAACCGGTAGGCGATGCCGAACCGCACCTGATCGAACATGGGTTCGATCTCGAATCTCGAGTTGATGCCACTGCCGGTGGTTTTGCCGGGCACGACCAAAGACGGAAAATCGTAGCGAAGGTATTCGGCCTTGAACGTCCAGTTCGGCGCAAAGGCATATTCAATGCCGCCCCCGAACACCATGCCGTACAACACCTTGTCGGCACTGCTTGTGATCGGCGGATCGAGAGCGTCGGTACGGGTGGATCTTGCCCCCACTTCGGTGGCCGCCAGACCGCCTGTGGCATAGAGCAGAACACGGTCGTCTTCGAACAGGTGACCCGCCCTCACCCGGGCAGATGATCTCCAGGTTCTTGAGCCTGTCCAATTTGCCAACTGAAAGTAAGTCTATGGTCGCGGCTGCTGAGTTTTGAGCTTTCATTTCTGGCAATTTTGTCAGCTTCCTCTCGGGTGTCCTTGTGCCCTTGCTTTGTGATGGTGATCTGTGTTGTGAGTCTTCGTGGCCATGCTCATCCACCCTTGGCAATGAACCTTCTCGGTGCGCTCTCTGGCTGCCAGGCACGACTTTCTTGATATCATAATTAGGCTTGATGATAGCTCTCTTGACACTTTTGGGCTTTTTATTATAAAAGCAGTTTTGAGAAGTAAACTAGTTGATATTCATTTTAGAAATCATCTCCTCCTTTGATTTGCATTCTTCAATTTTAATCAAATGCCGATTATTTTCCCTAATTCTATTTTGGATTCGAGTCAACTCATCATTGAATTTCTTATAACTTTTCCCAGAAATATTTACTTTGCTTAGGATTGAGACGTTCTTTTCAAATGCTGCGGGTGTTTTAAGAGGTGTTACTCTGCCGAGGACGGAGGCGCTCTGGGAGTCTGGAAGGGGCAGTTGGACTCCGTGCAATTTGGGCAAGGCGTTAATATTTATGTAAGGGAGTTGGATTTGACTTTGCGTATGCTTCCTAGTCCCAAGTGGCCGTGGGCGCGGTCGCACACTCGCCAGCGATCTCTATGACCTCCCTTTTTATTGCTCGCCATCCCTCAGCTGGCTGCGATCGCGTGGTACAGTATCAACACCCAGAGTAGACCGATGCCTTGGTGGCTGCGCA
>JBHIWX010000005.1:0-77778 GCA_041987205.1 Rhizobiaceae bacterium
ACCGTCACCGTCACCGACGATAACGGTGCCGAGGATACGCAGGACATCACCATCACGGTGACCGGCACCAATGACGATCCGGTGATCTCGCTGGAGACCGGCGACGATGTGGATGCAACGCTGGCCGAGGCCGAGACGGCGATCACCGCCTCGGGCTCCTTCTCCGTCCTCGACGTCGACGTGACCGACGTCGTCACCGTCAAGGAGATGACGGTCGCCACCTCCGACAATGACAGCGGCGCGCCATCCAATGGCGACCTGCTTTCGATGATGACCCTGACGCCGGCAGCGCTCGGTACCATCGTCGACGGTTCGAACACCACCGGCTCGGTCGGCTGGGCCTTCGACAGCGGCGCCGACCAGTTCGATTATCTGGCCGTCAACGAGCAGTTGACGCTGACCTATACCGTCACCGTCACCGACGACAACGGCGCCGAGGACACCCAGGACATCACCATCACGGTGACCGGCACCAACGACGAACCGGTGATAACCGGTCATCAGCAGGTGACTGTCGATTTCGATGAAATCGCCTCGACCGGTGTCGGTGTGCAGAATCTTGCAGACCAGCACGAACTGGATGGCTTTGTCTTCGTCGGCTACACGCCGGGCGGCACAAGCGAGGGCGAGCAGGCGATCGGCACCATGGGGTCTGGCACCAGCGCATCCTCCTATCCTGGCTCGGCGGCGCTGCTCAATCGCTTTTCAGGTGGCTACACGGAGTTCTCGCGCGCGGACGGTGCGCCATTCGACCTTAAATCGATCGACCTTTCCGAAGGAAACGACAGCCAGCTCAGCGGCAGTTTCACGATCACCGGGACGACGTCCTCCGGTTCGACGATCATCGAGACGGTCACCAAGGACGGCACATTCGGCTTCCAGACCGTCGAGTTGACAGGCTTTACCGATCTGGTGTCGGTCCGGATCGACGGACAATCCTACCAGATCGACAATGTCATCGCAGACGTACTCGATGCCGATACCGGATCGATCACCGAGCTGCCGGATGGCGACGCCAACGAGAATGCGCAAACGCATTCCGCTACCGGCACGATCGAGTTCTCCGACGTCGACGTCTCCGACACGCAGACGACCAGCTTCGTTGCAGACGCGAACAATCCCTCCATCACGAGCGCGAATTTCTCGCTCGACAATCTGGCGACAAGCACCACCTCGACCGACGGCAGCATCGATTGGGAATTCACCATCGATGATGCCGACATAGACTATTTGGCAGCGGGCGAGACTGTTGAGTTTCGCTACGCGGTAACGGTGGATGATGGCAATGGCGGTACCGACAAGCGTGATGTCGTCATTACCGTAACCGGCACCAACGACGAACCGGTGATCTCGCTGGAGACCGGCGACGATGTCGATGCGACGCTGGCCGAGGCCGAGACGGCGATCACCGCCTCGGGCTCTTTCTCCGTACTCGATGTCGACGTGACCGACGTCGTCACCGTCAAGGAGATGACGGTCGTCACCTCCGACAATGACAGCGGCGCGCCATCAAATCTGGCCCTTCTTTCGATGATGACGCTGACGCCGGCGGCGCTCGGCACCATCATCGACGGATCGAACACCACCGGCTCCGTCGGCTGGGCCTTCGACAGCGGCGTCGACCAGTTCGATTATCTGGCCGTCAACGAGCAGATCACGCTGACCTATACCGTCACCGTTACGGACGACAACGGTGCCGAGGATACGCAGGACATCACCATCACGGTGACCGGCACCAATGACGATCCGGTGCTGGCGGCGGTTTCCGGCGCGACCTACAACGACACTTCGGCCGCCGACACCTTCACCGCCACCAATGGCACGCTGAGCGGTTCTGACGTCGATACGACGCACAGCCTGGCCTATTCGATCGACGGCGGATCGGCGGATGCCTCGGTGACCGGCTTCGACCAGTCGCTGGTTGGCACCTACGGAAAGCTGTACGTCAACACCACCACCGGCGACTATCGCTTCGTGCCCGACGACGCCGCGATCAACGCGCTGTCGACCACGGACACCGAGGATTTCACCTTCACCGTCACCGACGATCAGAACGCGACCGACAGCCAGACCTTCACGGTCACGCTGAACGGCGTAAACGACGCGCCCGAAATCACCGCCGGCGCCACGCTCGACTACCATCGCAATGATGGCGCGGTGCAGATCGACAACACGATCACGGTGAGCGACGTCGACAGCCCGCTGCTCGCCAGCGCCACGGTGCAGATCACCCAGAATTATGTCGAGGGCGACGACGTGCTTGCCTTCGTCGATCAGACAAATGTCACCGGTTCCTTCAATGCCACGACCGGCACGATGACGCTCACCGGACCGGCCAGCATTGCCGAATTCGAGGCGGCACTGCGTCTGGTCACCTTCGAGACCATCAACGACAACACGATCAGCGATCTGGACCGCGAGATCAGTTACGCCGTCAATGACGGCACCGACGATTCCACGATTGCGACCAGCACGGTCACGGTCTCCTCCTCAAGCCTGATCGTCGGCACCTCCGCCGGGGAGACGTTGACAGGCGATGCCTTTGACGACGTCATCTTCGGCCTTGGCGGTGGCGACACGCTGACCGGCAATGGCGGTGCCGACACGTTCGTGTACCAGTCCGCCGACCTGCCCGACATCGACACGGTCACCGACTACAACGAGGGTGAAGGCGATCTGCTCGACATTTCCGAATTGCTCTCGGGCGCGTTCAATCCCGCAACGCCCTATGATGAAATATCCTTCCAGTCCATCAATGGCGGCAACGACACGCGCCTGGTCGTGGACGGACAGGATGCGTTCGACCTGACCGGCATCGTGACAAGCGATACGCTGACCCTCATCTATGACGATTTGAACAATACCGTACAGGTCACCGTCGCCTAGGCGGGGCCCCGACAAGCCAGGCAACATGATCCGCAGACTTTTCCTCGTCCTGGCGTTTCTCGCCTGCCTGCCATCCGCGGCGGCTGCGGCCGACAACGAGGCCGTGGCGGCGGTTATCACGAGGCTGTTCGAGTCCGAGGCCGTCGAAACCGGATCGCAGTCGGTCGACAGGGCGATCGGCGAGGTGCGCGCCTATTACGCCACCCGCTCCTACAAGCCGGTCTGGGTGCGCGACGACGGCCCCAAAAGCAAGGCGAAGGCACTGCTGGCGGAGCTCAAGACCTCCATCGTCCACGGCCTGTCGCCGCAGTTCTACAATGTCGACGAAATCTCCGAACGGATGGATTCGACCGATCCGGAAAAGCTCGCGCAGCTCGACATGCTGCTGAGCGGCGCCGTCGTGGAATTCGGCCGGCATTTGCGCAATGGCAGGATCGGACCCGACGCCCCCGGCGCGGAAAACGCCGTCACGCCGGTCGAACTCGACACGGCCGACTATATCGAGGGCGCGGCCGACGCCGGCAATTTCCGCGAATACGCCTCCCGCTTCATCAACGCCGACGAACGCTATGTCCGGCTGGTCGCCAAGCTCTCGGAAATGGAACGCATGCGCTCGGCCCGGATGTGGCCCGACATTGATGCGCAGGCAGGACCGATCGCCCGCGACGCGACGGACGAACGGATCACCGCGATCCGCCGGCTGCTCGCGATCAACGGTGATTTGCTGCCCAACAAGATGCAGGGACCGGCGGTCTTCGACCGGGATGTTGCAGAGGCGGTCGGTAATTATCAGGAACGCCACAACCTGCCGATCACCGCCGATCTCGACCAGGCCACGCTGGACGAGATGGCCATTCCGGTCGACCGCCGCATTCGCCAGATCCAGATCAACCTCGAGCGCCGCCGCTGGCTCAACCGCCCGCTCGACCCCAGCCGCATCTATATCAATCTCGCCGAGCCGCTCGCGCGCATTGTCGTCAGCGGCGAGAACGAGGCATTTCTCGACATCATGAATGTCGACGAGCTGCGCGGGGTGCCGACCTTCTTCGGCACCGTCCGCAAATCGCAGATGGCGGACGGCCTGACGCTTGTCGATGTTGTGGCCGACCCGAAAGTCACCAAGGGCATGGACGATACGCCGATCCGGGTCGTGCTCGACGGTCCGGTCGAACTGAGATCCGGCATGCAGGTCTTCCTGACCTACATCACGGCCTGGGTCGGCAGCGACGGAAGGCTGCATTTCGGCCGGGACATCTTCGGACGCGACGACGTGCTCGCGAAGCTGATGCAACTGGACTGACGGTCCGCCACCTGCTCCGTCCCCCCTTACCCGGTCGTCATTGACCCGCACATAGGCCAAGCACCGACCCGCGCACCCGCTTGACCGGAATCAAGGACATTTCTGTCCATTCCTCCCATGAATAGATGGCAGGATCGGCAAACGTGGCTCGCTATCCTTCATCAGGATGTCATCGAGCGCGTTTCAGAATCCATCCGAGAACCGGCACAATCCGGAGGTCTATTGAAATGGTCACCAAACCGGTAGACAGCATCGCATCCCTTTTCCCGCATGATCCGTTTTCGGGCGGCCCGTTTTCTGGCGGCGAATCACAGCACGCTCTCCTGGCCATGATCCGGCTTCAGGGCATTGCCATGAAGGCAGTGCTGCGCCACCAGATCGAGGCACTCGACTTTCTCAAGCGCCGCTTCGAGAAGGACTTCAGGCTGATAGACGATTTGCGCGAGAGCGGGAAACATGGCGACATGTTTGACGTCTATGCCGATTTCATGCGCGAGGCCTTCTCCGACTATGGCGAGGAAGCCGCAAGGCTGGCCAGCCTGGAATCGGACCTTGCCTCCGAAGCGTCCAGCGAAATCCGCAAGGAAGCGCGCACCGTCGCCGAGGATGCGGACCTCGCGCATGTTGCCTGAGCGCTGCGCCGCGCTTGCCGGGCGACAGGGCATGTCCGAAAAGATTTGGAAAGCCTGAACCGACATGGCCGCTGACGCGGCCGTCGTGCCGGGTGTAAATGTTGCGGCCCGGCCCCGATTGACGATCAGGCCGGGCACCGTCTTGCCTTCACGCGCCCAGGACAAACCCGATGCCGACACAGCCCCGACAACGCAAAAGCACGAAGCGGCCGGCAGCCCGCCCCGTGGCAGGTCGCGCCGCCGGGCATGCGCAGGGCATGCGCCCGGCCACCCGCAAGACCGGGCCGTCAAAGGCTGAGGAGCAAACTGCACCTCTCCCGGAAGAGGGTCGGCACGCCTTACGCAACATCGACCGGCAGATCCACGCCGCGCTGGCACAGACGACGATGGGCCTTTCCCCGATCAGCCTGTTTCAGGCCTGGCAGGACTGGGCCCTGCATCGCGCAATCTCGCCGGGCAAGCGCTATTTCGACGCGATGAAGGGCTTCGACAAATGGATGCGGCTCAACCGGCACCTGATCGAGTGCGCCTGGTCGAGAGAGCCAACGCCGACCATCACGCCGCTGCCGCAGGATCATCGTTTCGACCACCCCGGCTGGAAGGCGCCGCCGTTTTCGGCCTATTCGCAGGCCTTCCTGCTGGCGCAGCAATGGTGGCACAACGCGGCCGTCAACATTCCGGGCGTCTCGCCTGCCCATGAGCGTCTGGTGGAGTTCTATTCCCGCCAGTTCCTCGACATGATCTCGCCGTCGAACTTCCTCGCCACCAACCCAGAAGCGCTCGAGCGCACCCTGGCTGAAGGCGGCGCCAACCTGCTGCGCGGCTTCGCCCACTATCTTGATGACCTGGCCGTCACGACGACCGGCAAGGCGCCGGCCGGAACGCAGGACTACAAGGTCGGCGAAACCCTTGCCACCACGCCGGGCGAGGTGATCTACCGCAACGAGCTCATCGAGCTGATTCAGTACGCGCCGACGACCGATACGGTGCAGGCAGAGCCGATCCTGATCGTCCCGGCCTGGATCATGAAATATTACATCCTCGACCTGTCACGGCACAATTCGCTGATCCGCTACCTCGTCGATCAGGGCTTCACCGTCTTCTGCATCTCCTGGCGCAATCCCGGCCCCGAACTGCGCGAGACCGGGCTGGACGATTACCGCAAGCACGGAATCATGGCCGCGCTCGACGCCATCGAAACGATCTGCGGAAACGCCGGCAAGGTGGCGCCGAAAATCCACGCCGTCGGTTATTGCCTGGGCGGCACGCTGCTCTCAATCGCGGCCGCCGCCATGGCCCGCGACGGCGACGACCGGCTGGCCTCGATGAGCCTGTTCGCCGCGCAGGTCGATTTCTCCGAGCCCGGCGAAATCGCGCTCTTCATCGACGAGAGCCAGGTCACCCTGCTCGAGGACACGATGTGGCGTCAGGGCTATCTCGACCAGCGCCAGATGGCCGGCGCCTTCCAGATGATCCGCTCGCAGGATCTGGTGTGGTCGCGCATGGTCCGCGAATACATGCTGGGCGAACGCGGCGGCATGAACGACCTCATGGCCTGGAACGCCGACGCGACGCGCATGCCCTATCGGATGCATTCAGAATATCTGCGCCACATCTTCCTGGATAACGATCTTGCCCGCAGCCGCTTCGAGGTCGAGGGCAACACCGTGCATCTGGAGGACATCCACGCCCCGGTCTTCGCAGTCGGCACGGTCAAGGACCATGTCGCGCCGTGGCGCTCGGTGTTCAAGCTGATCCACCTGTTCGACACCGATGTCGAATTCGTGCTGACCTCGGGCGGGCACAATGCCGGCATCGTCTCCGAGCCGGGCCATCCACACCGTTCCTTCGCCCGCCTCGAATTCCGCCATGGCAATGTCCACCCCGATCCGGACCAATGGCTCGAACAGGCCAAGCAGGAGGACGGTTCGTGGTGGCCGGCCTGGGTCGACTGGCTGAAGCGGCATTCCGGCGGATACACATCGCCGCCACCGATGGGACGCGCGCCCTGTGAACCGCTCTGCCCGGCGCCCGGCACCTACGTCATGGAACGATAGCATTTCGGCGGACAGGTGCTTCGGACCATGCTACGCCTGCCACCAGCCTTGATTGGAAAGAAGTGATCATGAAACGCACGATTCACGCATGCCTTGCCATCTACAGCCGCTTTGTCCTGATCGCCGGCCTGGCCGCGCTGATCGCCGCGCCGGCTATGGCCGCGCCGAGCGTCAATCCGTTCGATGAGTTGATCGGCAAATGGCGTGGCGGCGGCATCATGACCATGGATGACGGCTCGCGCGAGCGCATCGCCTGCGATGCCGACTACAGCGGCAACTCGCTGCAATTGCGCCTTTCGATCCGCTGCCGCAGCGGCGAACGCGACATCCGCATGTCGGCGCGTCTTTCCTCCAATGCCGGCCGCCTGCTCGGCTTCTGGGAGGAAAAATACTTCAAGGCCGCCGGGTCGATCGCCGGCAAGGCCAGCGACAACCGGCTGGATTTCACCGTCAGCGGCAATGTCAACGGCAAGATGATCGTCGACTATTCCCGTGCCCGGCAGTCCGTGAAGATCAGCACCCAGGCGGTGCCGCTGCGCTCGCTCGATATCGATCTCAGGCGGCGCTAAACTTCCCCTCATGAACGACGGCACATTGCTGACGACGGAAACAAGGGATGGCCGGCTGCGCATTCGCGCCGCCGGTACATGGACCGCGATCCGCGCCAGTGAGCTGGAACGCGAACTGGAACGGGCGCTGCAGCAACTCTCCGGCGCCGATCCTGAGGCCATCGCCATCGACATGGCGGGCGTCACCGCCTTCGACACGTTCGGTGCCTGGCTGCTGGAGCGCTTCCGCCGGCAGGCCGTCAGCGACGGCAGGCAATTGCTGGTCGAGGGCATGACGCCGGCCAACCAGGTGCTGCTCGACGAAATGGCCCATACCAATCTCGGGACGGGGCGGCCCGCACCTCCCGCCCCGCCGCTGCCCGGCGCGAACTTCCTTCGCGGGCTGTGGCGCGAAGGCACGACTTTCCTCGCCATGACCGGCGCGCTGGTCGCCGCAGCCGGCCGCACGCTGGCGCATCCGCGCGGCTTCCGCCTGACCTCGACCGTCCACCAGTTCGACCGCGTCGCCTGGCAGGCGGTCCCGATCATCCTGATGATCACCTTCCTGATCGGCGCCATCATCGCCCAGCAGGGCTTCTTCCAGTTCCGCCGCTTCGGCGCCGATCTCTATGTCGTCAACATGATCGGCTTCCTGATCATGCGCGAAATGGGCATCCTGCTCGTTGCCATCATGGTAGCCGGCCGCACCGGCAGCGCCTATACCGCCGAACTGGGCTCCATGAAGATGCGCGAGGAGATCGACGCGCTGCGCACCATGGGCTTCGACCCTGTCGAGGTGCTGATCCTGCCGCGCATTCTCGTGCTGATTGTCGCCCTGCCGGCGCTCGCCTTCATCGGCTCCATGGCGGCGCTGTTCGGCGCCGGCGTCGTCGCAGTCACCTATGCCGATCTCAGCCCGGCGCTCTACATCGCCCAGCTTCGCGAGGCGATCAGCTTCGACTATCTCTGGGTCGGGCTGATCAAGGCGCCCTTCATCGGCGCCGTGATCGGCATCATCGCCGCCAATGAAGGCCTGCAGGTCGCCGGCAGCGCCGCGTCGCTCGGCGAACACACCACGCGTTCCGTGGTCAAGTCGATCTTCATGATCATCATGCTCGACGGCCTGTTCGCCCTGTTCTTCTCGGCGATCGGGATGTAGCCATGCAGGATCCCTCGCCCATCGTCAGGGTGCGCGGCCTCACCGTCGGCTTCGGCGCCCGCAATGTTCTCGAAAACGTCGATCTCGACGTCCATCGCCGCGAGGTGCTGGGCGTCGTCGGCGGGTCCGGCTCGGGCAAGTCCGTGCTGCTCAGGACCATCATCGGCCTGCTGCCGCGCCGCGCCGGCACCATCGAACTGTTCGGCCAGGACATCGATGAACTGACCACCCGTGAACTGCGCCTGCTCGAACGCCGCTGCGGCGTCCTGTTCCAGCAGGGCGCGCTGTTTTCATCGCTCACCGTCAAGCAGAACATCCAGTTCCAGATGCGCGAGGCGCTCGACCTCTCCCAGCGCCTGCTCGACGAGATGGCAGTGGCCAAGCTGGAAATGGTCGGCCTGACGGCGGCCGACGGAGAGAAATGGCCGGCCGAACTGTCGGGCGGCATGGTCAAGCGCGCCGCCATGGCGCGTGCGCTGGCGCTCGACCCGGAATTCGTCTTTCTAGACGAACCGACCTCCGGTCTTGATCCGATCTCGGCCGGCGATGTCGACGACATGATCGCCACGCTGCAGCACACGCTGGGCCTCACCGTCTTCATGGTGACGCACGACCCGGCAAGCCTGCGCAACATCTGCGACCGCATCGTCGTGCTTGCCGGCGGCGGCATCGTCGCCGACGGCACGATGGAAGACATGCTGCGCCACGACCATCCCTGGGTACAATCCTATTTCCGCGGCCGGCACGACGGCCCCGGCCTCAAGAAAGGCAAGTGAGGACCACATCATGGAGTTCAAGGCACGCTACATCCTGACCGGGCTGTTTGCCGTCGCGGTGATCGTCGCCGTCTTCGCCTTCGTCTGGTGGCTGGACAACAAATCCGGCTTCGGCGAGCGAACCGCCTACCGGGTCCGTTTCACCGTGCCGATCACCGGCCTGACCACCGGTTCCGACGTGCTGTTCAACGGCGTCAAGGTCGGCGAGGTCGACGCCATCCATCTCGACCCCGAAAGTCCGGCCAACCTCATCGCCACCATCTCGATCGCCGTCGCCACGCCGGTGCGCACCGACACCCATGTCGGCATCGACTATCAGGGCCTGACCGGCGCGGCCAACGTGCTGCTGACCGGCGGCAGCGCCGACGCTGCCCTGCTGGCGGGCGACACCGCCAATCCGCCCGTGCTGGAGGCCGATCCAGGCGATTCGCGCAGCTGGACGCAGAAGGCCGGACGGATTCTGGGCGTCATCGACGACGTGCTGACGGACAATGCCGGGCGTTTCGACGCCATCCTCGCCGGGCTGGAAAGGCTGGCGGGTGGCGGCTCCGACGCCGCGCCCCGGCCGACCCACGACCTGCTGGCACCGGCCGATTTCGCCGAGCCGATCAAAGCTGGTGACTGGCAACTCGCCGTGGGCGAACCCTCCGTGGTCCTCGCACTCAACACCGACCGCGTGCTCCGGCGCGTCGACGGCGACGCCACGAGCCCACTCGGCGAGGCGCGCTGGACTGACTCCCTGCCGGTGCTGTTCCAGGCGCGGATCATCCAGGGCTTCGAGAATGCCGGCCATTTCAACGTGCTGCGCCCGGCCGACGCGCTCGGCGCCGACTACACGCTGGCGCTCGATATTCGCGGCTTTTGGCTGGTCACCGAGCCGCAACCCGCCGGCGCGGTCGATCTGGTCGCCAAGATCGTCGACCGTGACGGCACCATCGTCGCCGCCAATCGGTTCCAAAAGCAGGTGGATGCTGCCGGTGACGACGAAACGGCCGCCACCGGGGCGCTTGGTGAGGCCTTCACCTCGACCGCGCGCGAGCTGATCGTCTGGACGGCGAACAATCTGGGCGGCCAGTAGCGAACGGCAATCTGCCCCTCACCCGACCGTCTTCACCATGCCGCCTTGTAGATCGCCAGCGCGTCGGCCTCCGTGACCTCACGCGGATTGTTGACCAGCAGCCTTGTCTGGTTCATCGAGTCGCTGGCAAGTTTCGGCAGGATGGATTCGGGAATGTCCATCTCGCGCAGGCTTTGCTGGAGCCCGCAGCGCGCCGACAGTGAGGCCAGTTCCTCGCAGAAGGCCTCGGCCCGTGCCTGCCCTTCCAGCTTCGAAAGCCCGGGAAAGACATGGGGCGCCAACTCGGCATAGGGCTGCGGCGCCACCTTGGTGTTGAAGCGCAACACATGCGGCAGCACCAGCGCGTTCGACAGACCGTGCGGAACATGGAAATGCCCGCCGATCGGATAGGCCAGCGCGTGGACGGCGGCGACCGGCGAATTGGCGAAGGCCTGCCCGGCCATCATCGAGCCGAGCAGCATGGCCGAGCGCGCCTCCATGTCGTGCCCTTCATGCACCGCCTTTTCCAGCGCCCCGCCCATCAGGTCGAGCGCCTGGATCGCCAGATGGCGCGAGATCGGATTGTTGTTCGGGCTCGCCGAGGCATAGGCCTCGATGGCGTGCACCATGGCGTCGATCCCCGTTGCCGCCGTGATGTGCGACGGCAGGCCCAGTGTCAGTTCCGGATCGAGCAGCGCCAGATCGGGCAGGATGACCGGCGAGACCACGCCCATCTTCTCATTGGTGCCGGTCGTTACGATCGAGATCGGCGTGACCTCCGAGCCGGTGCCCGCCGTCGTCGGCACCAGGATCAGGGGTAGGCGCGGTCCTTTCGCATTGCCGACGCCATAGGCGTCCTTCAGCGTCTCCGTGCCGGGTACCAGCAGCGCTACCAGCTTTGCCGTGTCGAGCGAGGAGCCACCACCCAGCCCGATCACGCCGGCCGCATTGGCGTCGCGCGCGGCTTCCACGGCGGCCATGACGACGGGCTCGGGCGGATCGGCCTCGACTTCCGAGAAAACGCTCGCCTCCACGCCGGCCGCCTTCAGCGCGGACAGCGCGCGCTCGACGATCCCCGTCGCTATCATGCCCGGATCGGTCACCAGCATGACCGGCCCGTCGATTCGCCCGCGCGCGATCTCGCCCAGCTCGTTCAGCACGCCCGCGCCGAACCGGATACTGGCCGATGTGTTGAAGACGAACGGATTCATGCACTCTCTCCTTCCGGCAGCCGCATGTCATGCGGTGCCACCTGCCTCTCCTCACCCCGACTGAAGCCGCGAAAGCATCCAGCGCCGCAGGTGGTTGTGGGCCTTGATATTCGGTAATCCTATCCGCCGGCAAGGCGCGGCAGCAGGAAGATCTCCGCACCTTCGGGCAACTCCTTCGACCAGGTGTCGCGATAGATCACCCCGTCGATCGACACGGCGATGCCGCTGTCGATGAAGGGTTTGAGCGCGGGATGCTGTTCCTCCATCTTCGCGAACAATTCGCGGATGGTCCCCGCCTCGACGTCGATCTTCTCCTTGCCGCCGATCGCCGCACCCAGCGAACCCCAAAGCCGAACCTCGACCATCAGTTCTGGTCGGCTTCCAGCGCCGCCAGGATACGCGGCGGCGACATCGGGATATGCGTCATGCGCACGCCTACGGCATTCGACACCGCATTGGCGATCGCCGCCAGCGGCGGCACGATCGACGTCTCGCCGACGCCGCGAATGCCATAGGGGTGGTTGGGATTGGGGATCTCCAGGATCTGCGTGTCGATCATCGGCAGGTCCGAACACACCGGAATGCGGTAGTCGAGGAAACCTGCATTCTGCAGCTTCCCGTCATCGCCATAAATGTATTCCTCGTTGAGTGCCCAGCCGATGCCCTGCGCGGCACCGCCCTGATACTGCCCCTCGACATAGGTCGGATGCACCGCCTTGCCCGCATCCTGCACGACCGTGTAGCGGACCACCCGGGTCGAGCCGGTCTCCGGATCGACCTCGACATCGCAGATATGCGTGGCGAACGACACGCCGGCGCCATCCGCAACGAGTTCGCTGTGGCCGGCGATCGGCCCGCCGGTATTACCGGCCGATGCGGCGATTTCCTTGAGCGAAAGCGGCGGCAGATTGCCATGCTTCTCGCCCGTCGCCCTGGCCTCGCCCTCCTCCCACACGACATTGTCGAGCGGGATGTCCCACATCTTCGCGGCACGCTCGCGCAGCACCTGCTTGGCGTTTCTGGCCGCCGAGATCGTCGCCATGGACGAGGAGAACGTGCCGCGGCTGCCATCCGTCATGTCGTTGTAGCCGAGCGTAGAGGTATCGGCGACGACGGCCTTGACCTGTTCGTAGGCGATGCCGAGTTCCTCGGCCGCCACCAGCGAAAGCGAGGCGCGCGAGCCGCCGACATCGACCGTGCCGACGGCAATGGTGACCGTGCCGTCCGCGCCGATATTGAGATCGGTGCAGGTCTGTCCGCCGAAATTGAACCAGAAGCCGCAGGCCATGCCGCGTCCCTGGTTCTCGCCGAGCGGCGCCTTCATGTGCGGATGGTCCTTCACCGCGTCCAGCGTCGGCCCGATGCCGATCGGACCGTAGATCGGACCGTAAGAGGCTCTCGTGCCTTCCTTCGCGACATTGGCGATGCGGAAATCGACCGGGTCCATGCCGAGCTTGCGCGCCAGTTCGTCGACGGCACTCTCGACCGCGAAGGCAGCCATCGGCGCGGACGGCGCGCGATAGGCCGCGACCTTGGGCCGGTTGACCAGCACCTCCCAGCCCACCGTACGCACATTCTTCAGGTCGTAGGGCGCGAACGCCGTCATCGCACCGGTTGCGGCCCAGGAGCCGGCATAGGGGCCGGAGGAGTAGCGCAGGGTTGCCGAAGCGGCGGTGATCCTGCCGTCCTTCGTCGCGCCGATCTTCACGTCGATTGACGTGGCGCTGGTTGGGCCGGAGGCACGGAAGACCTCGTCGCGCGTCATAACCAGCTTGACCGGGCGGCCGGCCTTGCGCGACAGCGCCAGCGCGGCGGGCTCTGCCCAGACATGGGTCTTGCCCCCGAAACCGCCGCCGATCTCCGACGATGTGACGCGCAGCTTGGAGACGTCGAGGCCGAGCAGGTCGGCACAGACCTGGCGATAGACGAAGTGGCCCTGCGTGCAGACCCACATTTCGCCGGTGCCGTCGGAGTTGAGGCTCGCCACGCAGGCATGCGGCTCGATATAGCCCTGATGCGTCTGTTCGGTGCGGAAGGTACGCTCGACGATCACCTCGGCCTCGCCGAAACCCGCCTCGACATCGCCATGGCCGAACTGGCTGCGCCGGGTCACGTTGGAGGGTTTTTCGGGCTTCGGATCGACGCCTTCGGTGAAGACGTCGTCATGTACCAGCGGCGCGTCGTCGCGGACAGCCGCGTCGACATCGGTGACGTGCGGCAGCACCTCGTAATCGACCTCGATGAGCTTCAGCGCCTGCTTCGCGGTGCGCGCGTCGACGGCCGCCACGGCGGCGACCGCGTGCCCGTCATAGAGCGCCTTGCCGCGCGCCATGCAATTGTCGAGGATGGCCGCGAGTTCGCTGTCGCCGCCGGTATGGTCGGGCAGGTCGGCGGCGGTGACCACCGCCTTGACGCCCTTGAGCGCCTCGGCCTTCGACGCATCGATCTTCCTGATGCGCGCATGGGCGTGCGGACTTCTCAGGATACGGCCGACCAGCTGTCCGGGCATGTTGAAGTCGGCGCCGTAGCGCGCCCGGCCCGTGACCTTGTCGACGCCGTCCGGGCGCAGCGGCCGCGTGCCGACGGATTTGAACTGCTGTGACGTGTAGCTCGGGTCGAAATCCATGGCTCAGGCTCCCCTCATCTCGCTGGCGGCGTCCAGGACGGCGCGCACGATCTTGTCGTAGCCGGTGCACCGGCACAGATTGCCGGCAAGTCCGAAACGTACTTCTTCCTCGCTCGGATCGGGATTGCGTGCCAGCAGGTCCCTCGCCGCGATCAGGAAGCCCGGCGTGCAGATGCCGCACTGCAGCGCGGCATGCTCGATGAACTTCGCCTGGAGCGGATGCAGATTATCGCCGTCCGCCATGCCCTCGATGGTCTCGACCGATTTCCCCTCGGCTTCCGCGCCGAGCACCAGGCAGGAACACACGAGCCTTCCGTCGAAGATCACACTGCAGGCGCCGCAATCGCCGGTGCCGCAGCCTTCCTTGGCGCCGGTCAGGCCGAGACGGTCGCGCAAGACGTCGAGGAGCGTTTCGTCCGCCTGGCATAGGAATTCGACGTCGTCGCCATTGATCGTGGTTGAAACCGCAATACCCGTCATCACTTGCCTCCCGCCCGCTGCCGGGCGATCCGGGCCGCGCGTCCGGCGAGGACGCCCGCGACCTTCTTCCTGAAATGAACCGTGCCACGCTTGTCGTCGATCGGGCTGGCCGCCGCCGAACACGCTTCGGCGAGTTTTTCCACCGCGGCATCGTCGAGCGTGGTGCCGATGATCGCGTCGGCGGCCTCCTCGACCAGCAGCACCGTCGCCGCGACCGCGCCCAGCGCCACGCGCGCCGAGGTGATCGTGCCGTCGTCACCGAGCGTCAAATTGACGCCCGCGCTAACCACGGCGATGTCCATCTCGGTGCGCGGAATGAAGCGCAGATAGGCATCGCCGGCATGCGGCGGACGCTTGTCGAGCAGGATCGCCTCGATAATCTCGCCTCGGGCGAGCGACGTCTTGCCCGGGCCTTTAGGCACCTCTACGACCGGAACCGTGCGCCGGCCGGAAGGACCCGCAATCACGACCCTGGCACCGGCGGCGACGAGCGCCGGCACGCTGTCGGCCGCAGGCGAGGCATTGCACAGATTGCCGACGACCGTGCATCTTCCCTGCACCTGCTTGGAGCCGATGAGATTGGCCGCCTCGACCACGCCTGGCCAGGCCTTCTTCAGCATCTCCGACTCGCCCAGCGCCGCGCACGACACCGCCGCGCCGATGGCATAACCGTCATCCGTTTCACGGATATCGCCGAATCCGGAAATCGCCTTGATGTCGACCACCAGTTCCGGCTCGATGAAACCGCCCTTCATGCGGACCAGCAGGTCGCTGCCGCCCGCCAGAACGAAGGCGTCTCCCTTCGACTGCGTCAGCAGGCCGATCGCATCTTCCAGTGAAGTCGGTCGCACAAACTGCATGAAATTGCCTCCTCCTGCGGTCGGAATCCCGCACGGTGTTTCTTCAAGGGATATCCGGGCATGAGCCTCGCGTCCAGCCGCACGGTCGCATTCGCCGGAGTGGCCGCCCAATTGCATGGCATTCGAACAATCAGGAAACCGGGAACGACGGCGCACGCTGTCGGTTGAACGCGCGCGCCACTGCCATGTTCCTGCTCAGCGCGGCAGCATCGTCGTGACGCGCTCGGCGAGCGAGGCCGAATCGAGGCGGTGGTGGCGCAACACTTCGGCGGCACTGCCGCAGACGGGGATTTCGTCGACGCCGGCCTTGGCGAAGCGCCGTCCGTCGAGAAGCCCGAGCCCGGAAAGCCGGGAGATGAGAAAATCGCCCTGCCCGCCGACCTCGCTGTGATCGTCGACCGCCACGATCGTCTTGTACGGGCCGACCAGCGCGGCAAGCCAGACATCGTCGGCCAGATTGAGCCACGGCATGTTGACGACGCAAAGCCCGATGCCTTTCGAGGAGAGCGTCTCTGCGGCGCCGAGCGCCTGATCCAGCATGACCGGGCCATAGGCGAACATCAGCGCATCGTCGCCCTCGGTGAGGACGGTGCCCTGCCCCCGCGTCAGGCGATAGTCCTGTGGCAGCTCGATCCTGCGCGGCGAGGCGCCAATGTTCATGCGCAGCACGCAACTCGTCGAGGAATCGCGCACGCAATAGCGTAGCGCCTGACGCGCTTCCTCGCCGCTGGCCGGCTGGATCATCTCCATACCCGGCAGGGCGCCCATCAGCGAGATGTCGCGCAGGCTCTGATGCGATTTTCCCGGCCCGGCGGGAATGAGCCCGGCCAGATGGTAGGCGTAGATGATCCGCGTGCCTTCGGTGAAATTGTTGAAGATCTGCTCATTGGCGCGACTGGCGAGAAAGCAGCCGAAGGAATTGGCGACCGGCAGCAGGCCGGACCTAGCCATGCCGCCGGCAACCGAGGCCATGTCCATTTCGGCGATGCCGTTCTCGACGAAACGCGTGGGGAATGCCGCCGCGAAATCCCGTGTCTTGCAATCGTCCGCCAGATCCGCGACGAGAACACAGAGGTTATCGTCCTCCCGGCCGAGCTCGACCAGGCATTCGCCATAGGCCGCGGCGACATGGTCGTTCGACGGCGCAGCCGCGGCGGGATCGCGCTGGACGGAACGGGTATCGACGGGCGTAACTTCCGCCTTCGACAGAGCAGCATTCGACCTGTCCAGAAGTTCGCCGATACCCTTGGCGTAATCGGCATCGGACGGCGCGCCGGAGTGATAGCGGTAGATATAGTCTGCCGCCGGCGCTACCGGTCCCTCCATGAAGGAGACGCCCTTGCCCTTGACCGTGTTGGCGATGACGATCTTCGGCCGGTCGTCGCCTTCCGCCTGCTGCAGCGCCTGCGCGATCTGGTCGTGGTCGTGGCCGTCGATCTCGACCGCCTGCCAGCCGAACGCCTCGAACCGCGCGGCGAGATCGCCGAGCGGGCTGATGATCTCGGTGTGCATGTCCGACTGGTAGCCGTTGCGGTCGACGATCACCGTCACGCCCGTCATGCCCTGATTGGCGGCAGCCAGCGCGGATTCCCAGATCTGGCCTTCCTGCAGCTCGCCGTCGCCGAGCAGGACATAGACATGGCCGCCGTGGCCCTTCAGCCGCTTGGCGAAGGCCATGCCGCGCGCCTTGGCGATGCCCATGCCAAGCGACCCGGAATTGGCTTCGACACCGTGAATGGCGAGGTCGGGATGGCCGTCCAGCCCGCCGAGACGGCGCAGCAGCAGCAGCTTTTCCTCGGGCACCACGCCGAAGGCGTAAAGCGCCGCGTAGAGTCCCGGTGCGTCATGCCCCTTGGAGGAAAAATAAATGTCCCGGTCGGGGGAATCGAAGCCGACCGATAACGTGTTCATCACGCGCAGATAGAGATGGACCACGATGTCCATCGCGCTGAAGCTGGAACCGATATGGCCCGAGCCCGCCTTCCGGATCGCGGTCAGCGCGTTGACCCGGCAAAGGTCGGCGTAAAGCGCCAGCTTTTGCGGTTCATCCATCGGCGCTTCGAGAATGCGATCGAATTCGCTGGCCGGCACGATACTCAGATTCTGCATGTTCCCCTGTCGGTCTCCGCCTGCTGGCCCTCAGTCGATCACCGGCAGCGATGCCTGCCCGGTCTCGACGAGATGTTCGACATGGTGCCAGTCATATTCCGTGTTGACGTCCAGCCCTTCGTCGTCGCGCGTGAAAAAGGGCAGGATCACATTGCCGGCAATCGTGCGCTGTTCCAGCACGACGCGGCTCCACGCGATCTCCAGACTGGCATTCTGCACCCAGACCTCGGGCAGCGCCTGATACTGGCTCGAATGCCAGGGCTGCTCCTCGGGCGAGAGCGGCAGCAGCGGCAGCATGCGATTGCCCCTGACCACCCACATCTTGCCCGGATGCTGGGCACATTTCTCGACCGCCCGAAGCGAATCGATCCCGTCCTCGGCAACAAAGGCGTCCCATGCCCGCTTGATCGTTTCCGGCTTGCGGCACGGGCTGGTCGGACGAAGGATCGAGAAGCAGTCATGCAGCCGGCCTTCGCCCTGAAGAAAACGCAGTGCGTGATCGACCCATTCGATGTCCGGCGATTTTTCGCCGGCGATGTCCGCCGGCCGCAGGAAGGGAACCTCCGCGCCATACCGGCGCGCGACTTCCGCGATTTCCTCGTCGTCGGTCGAGACGATGACCGAGGCAAACACGCCGCTTCGGCGGGCGGCCGCGATCGTGTAGGCGATGAGCGGATGACCCGCGAGCGGACGGATGTTCTTGCGTGGTACACGCTTCGAACCGCCACGCGCCGGGATCAGTGCGACCGCTTCCGGCGTCCGGTCGCTCACCATGCCGACCATCCGCCGTCGATGACGAGATTGCCGCCGGTCATGTAGCTCGAAGCGTCGGAGGCGAGGAAGACCATCGGCCCGACGACCTCCTGCACCTCCATCATTCGGCCGAGCGGCATGCGCGCCTGATAGGCTTCGAGAAAGTCTGCCGGCTGGTCGTTGAAAATCCCGGCGAGCGTCAGCGTGTTGACGCGCACGCCCTTGCCGGCCCAGTAGGTCGCCAGATAGCGGGTCAGGTTCATCACCGCCGATTTCGAAGTCGAATAGGCGACCGGCTTGTAGAAGGTCTCGCCCTGCTGGCGGCGATAGTCGTAGAGATCCTGGACCGGCGACAGCATGCCATAGATCGACGAGATGTTCACGATCGAGCCGCGCCCGGCCTCTGCCATGCGTCCGCCGACTGCCTGGCAGCACAGCATCGTGCCCTTGACGTTGACCGCCATGACCTTGTCGAAGGACGCTTCGGGAAAGGTCTCGAAGGGACCGTTTTCCTCAAGCGGCGCGTCAGGCGGCGAATCGAGCGCGGCATTGTTGATCAGGACATGCGGCACGCCGAACGCCGCAACCACTTTGGCAACGGCATCGGCGATCTGATCCGATTGCGTGATATCGACGACCAGCGGCAGGACCTTGCCATCCGCGATCGCCTTTTCGACCGTCGCGTCTGAACGGCTCGGGCGATCGGAAACATCGAACACGACGACCCTGGCACCGCGTTCGACCAGCGCAGCCGTATAGGCCAGTCCGAGCTGACCCATGCCGCCGGTCACCACCGCGACCTTGCCCGTCAGATCGAACAGGGGATCGCTTCCAGTTGCGCCGGGCTTCGCATCGCTGTTCGGATCAGGTGCCATGTCGGTTCACCGGCTCGCGGGAATCATTCCGCGGCAACCGCCCTGGTGTCGACGGCATCGTCGTCGATAGCGTCTTCGCGCCGCAATTCCCGCTTCAGCGTGCCGCCGACCAACCGCGTGAAATGCTGCGGGGACAGGCCGCCATCGGCCGGGCTCTTCATCGCAATGTCGGAAGGTTTCAGGACGGTGCCGGCCGGCAGGTCGCGCGCGGCGACGAGCTTCTTGCCCATCTTGATGATCGGCTCGCGCTCCGAGTCATAGACCTTCTTGATGCCGTCTCCCATGGCGAGCTCCGCCCGGTGGAGATCGCGGACCAGCTTGCGCATGCCCTGCGGCTCCAGAGAAAAGGCATGGTCCGTGCCCTTCATCGCCCGGTTGAGCGTGAAATGCTTTTCCACCATGCGCGCACCCAGCGCCCAGCCCAGCAGCGCCATGGCGATGCCGTTGTCGTGCGAGGAAAGTCCGATGACCGCCTCGGTAAATTCCCGGCGATAGGTCTCGATGACCCGCAGGTTGAGTTCTTCGAACTCGGCCGGATAGCCCGAGGTGCATTGGAACAGGCCGAGCTGGTCGTTCACCGCCAGTACGGTGTCAGCGGCTAGCCGGACATCGGCCAGTTCCGCACCGCCGGTCGAGACGAGGACAGGCTTTCCGAACGAAGCGACATGGGCAATCAGCGGCAGCGAGCGCACATCGCCGGACGCGATCTTGTAGGCGGGCGGATCGAAACGCTCGAGAAAATCCGCGCTCGGAATGTCGAAAGGTGTGGAAAACAGCGTGATCTTCTCTTCACGCGCGCAGGCGACGATCTCGGCGAATTGGCTTTCGTCGAACTCCAGCGCGTCGCGATGCAGGCCATAGGTCTCGCCATAGCTGTTCCGATGGCTGTACGGCCTGTCGTAGAACTCGGCGGTGTAGAGTTCGCGATTGTCGCGCTTCTGGAATTTCACCGCGTCGGCACCGGCCTGCTTCGCGGCGCGGATCATCTCGACGGCGGTTTCGACCTTGCCCTGATGGTTGCAGCCGATCTCGGCGATGACATAGCAGGGCGCATCATCACCCAGGACGCGACCGTCGATTGTCAGACTTGCACCCATATCGCCCGAATTCGACTTTCAAAACAGGAAAACCAACTCGTTTGGTAGAGGTCGCACCAGCCGACAACAAGCAACCGGAAGGCCCATCCATTCAGGAAAATCAACCTTTGGTTGCTTCCCCCAAAGCTGCACATCCGGACATTTCGCCATCCGGTCAGACCCTTCCGGCAACGAACGGCAAGGTGCGCCGGGAGACGAAACGGGCGCAATGCACCGCTCAGATATCGGCGCGTTGCACGAATTCCCGATGAAGCTCCGACCAGCCCGCGTCGATCTGCGCACGCACCTCGTCCGGCAGAATCTGCGATCGGTCGAGAACGCTCCGGTCGATCCCGCCTCGCCGGGCGAAGGATGAGTTCGAACGGGTGGCCCAGCCATTGAAGGACGGGGTCAGCATCGATGGGTCGAATGGCACGCCGATTCTGTCCGCCAGCAATGCCATCACGTCGCGTGTGCGTCCGATCAGCGAGGCAAAGTCGATCAGCAACACCCGGTCGCCATGCGCATCCTTCAGCGCGCATCCGGCGCGTGCCGACAGTTCCCAGTGAACCATCGCCTTATCCAGGTCCTTGTACGACTCCTTGTGATTTGATGCCGACGCATACCAGTCGGCTGGATTGCGGCACAGCCGCACGAAAACGCCATCGGGGTAGTCGTCGAAAAAGCCGGCAACCATCGCATCGTCATCCATCTCGAAAGCGCCCGCGGTGAAGGCCACGGCCGACTTCTTCTCCCGCTCGACGTTTCGCCAGTCCGCATAGGCCGAGAAATAGGCGCCCGTGAAGATGTCGAGGCAATCGCGCCGGCTGCTTGGTGGCGATTCCGACCATGCGTCCAGAAAGGTTTCCAGATAGCGCCAGTAGGACCAGCGATGCGGATAGGCGGCGGACTCGTCCGCCCTGGAGGCTTTGTCATAGCCCGAGAGATTGAACTGACGATTGTTCCTGAGATTGTGGGTGATCAGCCTGTTGGCCACCTGCGATGCACCGTCTAACGGCTGGACATCCGGCCAGGCGAATTTCGGCTTGCCGCCCCATTTCATTTCATAGGGAAAGGTCAGCAGATCGGGATGACCGTCGAACAATTGCGACAGCAGGGTCCCGCCCGAACGGGGAACCTGCGAGATCAGCACGAGCGGCAGGCCGCGCGCATGTACCCGGCGCTTCGGCACATCCGCACCGAGAACCAGATCCGCCAGCGCGTCGGTCCGTGCCTGAACATCTTCGTGAAGCGCGGTGCTTTCCCGTGTCACTTCCCGCGCGAGCCGGGCCGACATTTTTTCCGCTGAGCGTTCGGCGTGGCTGATCCTGTCGTTCAGTTTCGCCAGACGTTTCTGCTGGACCCGGAACGCGCGTGCAGCCAGGAGCCCGCCGGCACCGGCAACGATCGGCAGGCCAAAAGCGGCGGCCAGGAAACCGCTGCGGAAGAGATCGAATGCGAGGAGGAGGAGGCCGAAAGCAAGAACGGAGAGGACGGCGAATCTGTAGGCAGGGCGCATTCGGACACCACCGGATTGGTCTCAATGCCCCACACCTTGCCCGTCATTCGACCGGCCAAACGGCATTCACACCGCCACCTTAAATCGTGCGGTCCCACATTGAAATGGGGGTAACTGGCTTGCTCCAGAGCGAATTCCCGAGACCGGTCCAACCGGCCGCAATTGTGTCCCGACCCGCCGACAGCTAGAAAGCCGGATGCAATACGACGCTCGCCATCGGGGCCGACCGGATGGTTCCTGAATTTCATTATCGGACATTCGGCGCATCATGAGCCGGTCTTCAAACCTGTTGCGCCGGATCGTTCGGCAGCCGGCCCTTCGGCCGCTCCGCCTCGCACGGCTCGACTGGTATGCGCGTCACGGCGGACATCAGGACTGGAACCGCATCCTCGGCCCGGACCGGGCGAACTGGGAAAAGGCGCGCGACGCGGCAGCGGGCGGCCGGCGCGTGCTCGTGGCGACCGGCACAGGCGGGCATTTCCCGGCGAGCGCCATCGACCGGCTGCTCGCGGTCGCGCTTACCCTGCGTGGCGCCGAGGTCCGTTTCGCGCTGTGCGACGGCGTGCTCGACGCCTGCCAGAAATGCGAATCCGACCTCTTCCCTGATCGGCGGCGCTTCGTGGCGCACGGCCCTGAACGCGACCTCTGCAAATCGTGCCACGCACCGGCGGCACGCGCGAACGAGGTTCTCGGCCTGCCGACCGATCGCTATGGTGGCCATCACCCGCCGGAGGACCGGGAGAAGGTCGCTGAAGTGCTGGCCGGCATCACGAGCATCGATCAGGCATCCGGCTTCACCTGGAACGGCATCGATCTGGGCGAGCACGCGCTGGCCGGCGCCCTGCGGTTCTTCGCGCGCGCCGACCTCGAAGGCGAACCCACGGGGCTGGCCGTCCTGAAGCGTTATCTCGCCGCCGCCTTGCGCACGGCGATGGTCACCCGACGCGTGATCGCTGACTGCCAGCCTGAAGTGGTGATCCTGCATCACGGCATCTACGTGCCGCAGGGTGTGTTCGCGGCGGTCGCCCGCCAGTCGGGTGTGCGCGTCGTGACCTGGGCGCCGGCCTATCGCGCGCGCTGTTTCCTGTTCGCCCACGACGAGACCTATCATCACGCCCTGATGGACGAGCCGACGGAGTATTGGGCTGACACGCCGCTCTCGGCGGAGCAGAGGACGCGCATCGTGGCCTATCTGAAGAGCCGCTGGACCGGCGAGGAGGACTGGATCCGGTTTCATCGCACGCCAGACATGAGCCTGACGCACGATCTGGGCGGCCTCGGCCTGACGCCCGGCAAGCCGCTCGTGGTGGCACTCACCAACGTCATGTGGGACGCGCAACTTCACTACCGGACGAACGCCTTTGCCTCGCAGGTCGAATGGCTGGCCGACACCGTGCGATGGTTCGCCGGCCGGCCCGACCTGCAACTGGCGATCCGGGTCCACCCGGCCGAACTGACCGGCAATCCGGTGTCGCGGCAGAAGGCCGCCGACGAACTGGCACGGCTTTTCGCGACCTTGCCGCCGAACATAGTCGTCGTCCCGCCGGAGAGTGCGCTGAGCACGTACGATCTTGCGCGCCAGTCGA
Organism: Rhizobiaceae bacterium; assembly: GCA_041987205.1. Lineage (GTDB taxonomy): Bacteria > Pseudomonadota > Alphaproteobacteria > Rhizobiales > Rhizobiaceae > BOKV01. Next base: position 23,511 of record JBHIWX010000005.1, read on the forward strand.
GCGCCGCCCTGATCTATGCGACGAAGGCGGGTGTCGAACTGGCCGCGATGGGACTCCCGGTCATCGCCGCCGGCGAGGCGTGGTCGCGCAACAAGGGCATCACGACCGATGTGGCGAGCCGGCAATCCTATGCCGACTGCCTCAACGCCATGCTTCCCGGAAAGCCGTTGTCCGAGGCGATTCGCGACCGTGCCCTGCGCTATGCCCACCACTTCTTCTTCCGGCGCATGATCCCGCTCGACATGGTCGACCGCAATGCCGGTTCGCGCATGTTCGACATTGCAGAAGACGGGCTCGACAGGTTTCGCCCGGGCGCCAGCGCAGGCCTCGACGTCATCTGCGACGGCATCCTGGAAGGCACGCCCTTCCACATGCCAGATCAGGCTTTGCCGTCCGCCTCGCGGATGAGTGCGACCAGCGGATCCCAGTCATAGGCCGCCGCGGCCTGCCGCGCGCCCTCGCCCACCGCCGACAACGTGGCGGGATCAAGCGGCAGCGCATCCAGCCGGTCGATATCGAACAGGCTGACGCCGTGCCGGTAATGCGGCGGTGAATCCGCATCAAGATTGGTAATCACCGCCGAGCCGAACCGCATGGCCATCTGCACGCTGGTATTGTTGGCGCGCACGCCCTGCGGAAAGAACGCCGTGAAGAACGTGCTCGACTGCAGATAGTTGAAGACTGCAGAATCCGAGAGGAAGCCGAGGAAATGGACGCGGTCGCCGAAGATCTCCGTCATCTCCTCGAAGGCCGTCATGAAGCTGCCGGCGAAGTCGTTCCCCTCATGCAGCGCGGTCGACAGATAGAGCCCGTAGGATTTGCCGGTCGCCTCCAGCAGATGCCTTAGCTGGCGATAGCGGTCGGCCCGCATCTTGTGCGCCATGCCGAAGGAGAACACCGTCAGCTCCGTCTGCGGGAAGGCATGCGCGTCGATGAGGCTACCGGGACACCACGCCTCGATCACCCCGTCATGACGCGGTGATAGCGTTCTGGCGAGCTGTGCATTGCCGACGAAGACACGGGCGGCCAGCGCCAGCAGGCGCTGCTCGGTCGGCGTGTCGGAGAAATCGTGCAGGAAGAGATCGACCTTCTGGCCGGCCGGCCGGTTGGCGATGAAATGCTCCAGCCGTTCGCGGTCGTCTTCAGAGAACTCCGAGAGCTTGATCGACAGGAGCGCGTGCGTGCAGCGATCGGCCTCTGGCGAGAACAGGCTGACCACCGGAACAGCGAGCCTTTCCCCAAGCGCATTGTTGAAACGCGCAATGCCGCAGGTGAACGGCTGCAGGTGATAGCCAAGGATGCAATCCATCGTTCAGGCCCGCTCGTAGACGAGGACGCGGCCCTTCCCGAGCCAGTCCATGCGCTTTTCTAGGTCGACACGGCGCCGGAAACCCTGCAGCACGAACATAAGCCGCAGCATCTCCATGTTCATCAGGGTGATGTGCGAGGGATCGACATCGAACTCGGTCGTGACGTCGAACAGCGTCTGCGGCGCCGGGTGAAAGCGCGTCGTCACATAGACGAAGCGCGACGAGATCCGGCACATGTTCTGGACCGCCTTCTGGATGTCCAGCACGCTCATATGCTCCAGCACCTCGCGGCAGATGACGAGATCGTGGGACTGGTCGGGGTAGGTCGCATCGGTGATCGAGCCGATGGAGATGCGCTCACGCACTTCCGGAGGCGCCAGCGCCTTCGCATCCTCGGAGAAATCGACGCCATCGACACGAACGCCGAGTTCGTCCAGCAGATACATCAGCGCACCCGGCCCGCAACCCATGTCCAGCACGGTGTCCGGCTCGAAGACGTCGCGGATGAGTTCGGGATTGCGTCCTTCGATCCTGCGTCGCGTCTCAAGCGAATAGCTGTTCGCGCCCTCGCGCCACTCGTCGATGAAATAGTGCGAATCGTAATGGCTCGCCGCCTCGGCACGCTGCGAGAGAACAAAGGCCTCGTAACGCGCGATGTCGTCGGCGGTCTCCGACTGGCCGGACCGGGCAAGCAGCGCGCTCGACGAGGCTAGCATCGTATCGGTGTGGCGGATCTCGATGCCGAACTCCTGGCAGACCGCCACCTCCTCTGCCGGCAGCCGGTCCTGCCAGTCCGCGCCCTTGACGTAGAAGGCCGGGCGCAACTGCCGCAGCACCTCCGCCGTCGATGCGTCGCTGGCATGGACATGCGCGATCGGCGACAGCGCGCCGATCACCTCCGCGCGCTGGTCTAGATCGAGCAGCGGCCGATGCTTGGTCGAGAGATAGGCGTCGCCGGCGATCCTGCACAGGATCGGCAGGCCGAGCGCCTCCGCCGCCCGAAAATAGGCGACATGGCCCGGATGCAGCGGGTCGAAACAACCATCTACCATGGCAACCTTTCCGGCGAACCCCGGCAGGTCGTCGAACTCTACCCTCATGCTGCGATCACTTCCTGGTCTTCTTGGCGTAACGCGAGGTGATGCCGTTGCGATACGGCTCGTAGTGGAATTCCGCCGTGAAGGGCGACTGGAACAGGTCCAGATCCTCGCTTTCGGAAACGAAATAGGCGTTGATGCCGGAAAAGTCGCATCCGACCAGCGCCATCTTCTTGTCACGGCCGATGCGCTCCAGCCGCTTCAGCGAAGCGCCGAATTTCCGCGACCGGTCCCACGCGCCGTCGGCGGCGTAATCGACCTCCCAGTCGACCTGCCTCGGCAGGAACGGATTGTATTCGACGCATGCGACGCGGGCGCTGACGTCCAGTGCCCGCCAGATATGCGAGGTGTTCTGGTCGACATCGACGGAGGCGAGATCGAACGCCTTGTCCTCGCCGACCAGCGTGTTGATGTTGTCGACGGTGACGAGCGAGTCGATGATCTTCAGCCGGCCGGAATCGCAATAGCGGGCGAATTCCTTGCGTGCCAGCGCGCACTCGACCGGATTGGCCTCGATCCAGATGCCGCTCCAGCCCATGACTTCGAGCAGGAAACGCGTCGTGTTCTGCGCGCCGTCGCTGGCGCCGATCTCGATGAAGCGCTTCCTGCCCTGTCCGATGCGATGAAAGATCTCCGACAGCACCGCATCCTCGAAATTCTGCGAGAACAGCGGGCTCGCCGGCAGGCTGACGGTTTTCGGATCGGCATATTTGGCAAGCGAGAGCCAAGGCATTTCCTCGACGATCGACTGCAACGCGGCCGTCGTCGTGGCATGCGCATCCGTGCGACCCTGCTCGCGCTTTCGCGCCAGCCTCGCTCGCACCGATTGGACGACCCTGTCGGGAAGGAAGCGTTTCGCCATGGCGTTTATCCCCGGATTGCCCATGCCTAGTCCATCTCCGGCAGCACCCATTCGCTGCGCATCATAAACCACACGCCGGCCAGGAAGACGATGCCGATCACGATGGCGCTCACCAGCAATGCCGGGGTTGACCACAGGCCGGTGCCGAACAGCGCGTATCGGCTGGCTTCGAGGATCGGGCTGAGCGGATTGAGATAGAGCGATACCTGCTGCCAGCCGACCGGCAGCGCGGAAAGCGGATAGAAAACCGGCGTGGCGAAAAACCATGCCTGGGTGAGCACCGGCACCATGAAGCGGATGTCGCGGGTCAGCATGTAGGCGACCGAAATGAAGGCCGAAATGCCGGTGACCAGCATTGCCACGAGTGTAATGAAGACCGGCAGCAACGCCAGCTCGCGATGCATCCCGAAAGGCACGTCCGCGCCCGAAAGGCGGAAGGCGACACCGGCCGCGATCATGCTGACGGCCAGCACCGCGCCGTGGATCAGCGGCAGCGCGAGCGAGGCGACCGGAAACAGGAAGCCCGGCAGCGGCACCATGCGCTGCAGCCGGCGCCCGGCAAACAGCGCACGGATGCCCTGTCCGATCCCGACATCGACGATGATCCATAGCGCCATGCCGGAAAGCAGGAAAACCGGATACGGGATATTGGCAGACTGGAACACGTCGACATGGGTAAAGACCACCGACATGGCGGCAACCGGCATCAGGGCGCGAAGCGCAATCCACCAATACCCCATCATGGTGCGGTCGAAGACGCGTCGCACCAGATAGAGCCCCACCAGCGGAAGATGGGGAAGGTTCGCAACGATGCGCGCGACATACGCCGTCAGATGCCGCGCCAGCGCCGGACCGGTGCGGTATTCGCCTCCCTGCGGCGAGAAATGGTCATCGCCTTCGACGCGCACCGATCGGTTTGCCGGCATGGCGATCGTCACGCCATTCGGGCCAGAGGTCATCGTAACGGGCGCAACTTCGTCGCTCTCTGCACCGTCCTCGTCATCATCGTCCGTGTCATCAAAGGAATCGTCGTCGTCGTCGTCATCGGCGACGGATTTCGCCCCAATGCGGGGGGACACGCGCGAGGCGTTCTTGATATAGGCAGAATGCTCCGCGACCATGGTTTCGGTCGGGCCGAAATCCTTGATCCGGCCGCCCTCGATCAGCACCAGATGCGTCGTCCAGTTCAGATGGACCGCCGCCTTGCGCGCCCCGACCATGATGCAGGCGCCGCGCGCCCGGGCCGCCTCGACGAAGGCCTGCCAGCTTTCGGCTTCAGGGGACGGCAGCTTGCGCATGTCCGGGATCACGATGATGTCGACGGGCAGATGGCACGCGGCGGCGAGCGCGACCTCGAACAGTTCCTTGCGGGGAACGCGATAAGCCGGCAGTTCGAGCGCTTTCGCCAGTTCGGGCCGGCCCCGGACCCGTTCGAGCGCCTCCCGGATTTCGTTATCGGACAGGCCGAGCGCCCTTGCCCTGAGACGAAGGTTTTCGGCGAGCGTGCGGAACCGGAACGGCGTAAGGCCGGAAGTCTCCACCGGAAAGATGCGGCCATGCCAGCCCACCCGCCCGCTTCTCGGTGCCTCCAGCCCGGCAGCGATGCGAAGCAGGGTTGCACGGGTGCCGCCATCGACGTCGAGCACGCCGACGACCGATCCGCGCGGCAGATCGAGATCGATGTCGACGAGATGATGGGCGGCGATGCCCCGGTTGCAGGGCGCGTCGGGATGATCGGCAATGTCGGGCAGGGCACGGAACAGCGCAGCGAATTCGAGCAGCCGGTTGCGCGCTTCGCCACTCGCCCTTCTCGGACGCTGATGCTTGGCCGCCGCGCGCCAGTAGCCGACCTTCTCGAAACGCACCGCCATTACGAGAGGCTCGGAAACCCCGGTGGCCGTCGCGCTGGCGGAGGGAGCGGACATCACGGACAACGCATCAATTATCGGCCGCCTGCCGGCCACCGAACTGCCGTGCGACCCGCTTGACGACGGCACGTTTGCGTTTGCGGAGCCTTCTTGCGAGTGATGGCGGTTCGGCCTCGGCCGCCTCGCTCTCCGACAACAGGCCTTCCTTGATCAGCCGCCGCCGATGTCTCGCCGCCTTTACCCTGGTCAGCGTATCGGCGACCGGTATCAGCGCCACGCGCACCAACCAGTCGCTGGCGCCGCGACGAACCGGTTTCTTCTCGAGCGCCGCGGCGGCTTCGATCTCCCGCACCATGGCCGAAGTTGCCGAGAGCCCCGGCTCCGGACAACGCACGAAATAGTCGAGAAAGGCCTCGTTGGCATCGCTCGACGGCGGATTGCGCAGGGTCTCGCCCAATTGCCGCAGATGCTCGTCCATGCCGGTCGCATATTTGAGCAGGCCGCCCTTGCGCAGATGGCGGAAATGCAGCGAACCGCTCTGCGTGGTGGCGAACTGGTCGGTTTCCAGGCTCATGACCGGTCGCCCCAGCAGTCCGGCCTCGATCATCGCGGTCGTGTTCACGCCGATCACGGCGCGCGCATAATAGAGCGTGTCGAAGAAATCCTCCTCGGCGCCGGGGTTGACGGGGTTGGCGCCGCCACGCGGATAGATCGCGGCATTGCCGAGATCGGACAGGTCCGCGTCCTTCCATTGATCGGCGTTCTGGAAATGCGGGCGCACCAGCACGCCGATATCGCACACGGCCGCGTCGTCGCTTGCCCGGATCGCGGCGATCCAGTTGCGCACGAAGGTAACCTCTTCCTGGCGCGCGATGAAGCTCGACGAACACATGAAGGCAATGTGAGGTTTCGAAGGATCCAGACCGACCTTTTCCAGAAACGCCTCGCGCGAAACCACCGGCTCCCGGCCGAGCCAGCGGTCGAAGGTGTGGGCGCCGGTGACCCTGACCTTCTCCGGCGCGAGATAGTGATAGCGCCCGGCTTCCTGCTTCTGCGGCGCGTTCCAGACCAGCACGCGGTCCGGCCGGCAGCGCAGCAGGCCCTTGTTGGTCAGATTGTCCCAGCTCGCGACCGGAACCACCGCTGGAATGCCGAGCTCGTTGGCGGCCTCGATGTGATCGACCTCCGGAGAGCCGAGATTGACCAGCGGCGTCACCATCACGACATCGGGCTTCTTCGCCTTCAGATAGTCGAGATGCTGACGCGAGGCGGGCAGTTTGAACTGGATCCAGTTCAAAACACCAACCGCCTTGCGCACCATCCACGCACTGCGGGTCGCAAACAACCTGTCCAGCAGGCCGCCCAGATTGCCGATATGGCGCCGGCCCTTCTTCTGAACGCGTTGTCGCAGCGCCGGCGCGTCGCGATAATCCGGATGGTAGTACCGGATGACGTCGATCATGCCGCGAATGGCGAAGAAGAGTGCGATCCAGCGGTCGTCGCGCTTTGGCGCCTCGTCCCAGGTCAGGCGCGGATAGCGCTGCGCCAGTCTTTCCTCGATACCGGTCGGCGAGTGCTCCGGCATGTCGAAGCCCAGATGCACGTCATGGCCATGCGCGAGCAGGCCCTCGATGGTCGAGGCGAAATTGCGCACATAGCCGCGGCGCAGGAGAAAGAAGGTTACGCGCACGGCATCGTTCCATCGGCATCGCACCGGATCGGTACCCGACCCACGGGCCGGTTGAACGCAGGCCGTGCCGTCTCTTGTATCCCCAAGGCAATCATTGCTTCCCCGCTACAATATCGACGAGGTGGCAACAATCCCTTAGATGCATCAGCGTGACGTCCCGGCCCAGCTTGCGCCCGACATTCATGGCGAGGAACTGGTGGCTCAGATTGATGTCGTCGGTCGTATGGACCCCGAGCGAGGCCTTGCCGACGAAGGGCGGGATATAGGCCGTGCCGCCATAGGTGCCGATGAAGAAATCCGACGCCGCGATGAGGCGTGTCTGGATATCGAGATTGTTCTCGGGCGTCATCCAGTCGCGAGCCGAGACGATGTTGGGATGGTCCGGCGGCGCGAAGCCGTCATGTTCGTCCGCCCTGAAGGACGTGTCCAGGCTGACCACCGTCCGCCGCTCCGCGATCCGCAGCATCAGATCGCGGATCTGCGCCGCCGTCTCGGGCGAATGCGGCAAGCTCGGCCGTTCGTAGAATTTCACGGCAACGAAGGACGAGGGCAATTCCGGCCCTGTCCAGGCAGGCACTGCCGGCAGGGGCTCGTGGATCGCATGCTTGAGCACGAGATCCACGCCAAGACCGAGCCGCCGCCCATGCGTCCAGAACACTACGAAGAAATTGTACATGACGGCCGGATGCAGGACATGATGCGCCCCGATACCGACGTCCCCCGCGACCTGTTTCAGGAGGCCGGTCTCGGCGGGGTCGGGCTCCATCTGCTTCTGATTGCCGGAACGCTGCCAGCGGCCCGCATTCATTTTCCGGTAGGCGTCCGGATCGATCGCCGAGAAGATGTCGCGATAGGTCGCCGCGCCCTGCCAGTCCGACCGGTCGTACCATGACGCCATGCCGCCCCGCGAAACGAAGACCAGCCGCTCCGGCGCGATCGAGAAACGTTCGGCGAACCATTTGACGAAGGGGATCCAGTAGAGGATCTCGAAGCCCAGTTCGGACAGCCAGGGCCCGACGACAATCGGCCGGTCGTCTCGCTGCATCTCCTCGCCGAGCCGGAGGATTCCCGGCGCCAGCGCGGTGAGGATCGAATCGCCTTCCACCGGCAGCAGCTGGTCCTTGGACAGGCGGCTGTCGACGATGCCACCCTGCTGCGGCAGCAATCGCCGGCGTGCGCGACGCAGGGCGCGCCAGCCAAGGCCGGTGATCTTCTGCCGCGTCGTCGCCTCGTCGTTCATGTCCAGTCCGTCTCTGGCCGGAAGATGCGATTTCCGGCGGTTTCGGCACCTCGCTGGCGCAATTCGCCGACCAGCCCTGCCGAACCATCATAGGGTCTGCGAATGCGAAAAGGCAGGTCCACCTCACAGAACTCTTTGGGTTTGCGGGGAATTTCCGGTGGACGAACGGGTCGACCGGACGCTACTGCCATTAAAGGTCAAGTATGTTGCACCCGGCAGACGGTTCGAGACAACCGGTCGCCGACGTGAAATGCCCGGTTGAATCGGACCGGACGAGACTGGCAGGGGAAGTGGGCTGAGAATTCTCTACGTCTGCAACGATGTCGGCTATTTCCTCGCGCATCGGGCCGGCCTCGCCCGTGGCATGATGGCGGCGGGCCACGAGGTCCGGCTCGCCTCGGGCGGAACGGATGCCTGGCCGGAAGCGCCGAAGGCGCCTTTCGAGATCGAACCGATCACGGTCGACCGCTGGCGCTTCAATCCCCTTGCCGACTGGAAGCTGGCGCGGGAACTCTGGCGGCTGATCGACCGGCATCGCCCCGATCTCGTTCACGGCTTCACCATGAAGCCCAATCTGATGGCCGTGCTCATCATGGCGCTGCGCCGGCTCACCGGCCGGCATGCGCCGCGCCTCGTCATGACCTTTCCGGGGCTGGGCCGCCTGTTCGACCGGCAGGCCGGCCTGCCCATAGCAATGGCGCGCCACATCACCTGTTTCCTATTCGCGGCCGCCGGCGGCGTGGTCAAACCGCATGTCACATGCGAGCGCCAGTCCGACGCCACGGCGCTGGTCGAGGCGGGGGTCGCCTCCCCCGACAGGCTGTCGATCACGTCGGGTTCGGGCGTCGATTTCGCCCTGTTCAGCCCCGGCGAGCATACCGGGCCGCTGACCGTGCTCTATGCCGGCAGGCTCCTGAAGATGAAGGGCGCGCAATGGTTCGTCGATGCCGCCCGCCGCTTCGCCAGCGACAGGGTCTGCTTCGTCCTTGCCGGATCCGTCGAGGCGCAGGACGAGGACTGCCTTGAGGAACGCGACATTGATTCTGCGGTCCGCTCCGGCGCGCTGACCTATCTCGGCAAGGTCGAGCCGGGTGACATGCCGCAATTGCTGCGCCGGTCCGACATCCTCTGCCTGCCGACGCTTTACGGCGAGGGCCTGCCCCGCATCGTCACCGAGGCGACCGCCTGCGGCTGCGCGGTACTGACCACGGCCGGCGGCAATGGCGGCGGCATCGTGAGGGACGGTGAAACCGGCCGCCTGCTCGACCATCCGACGCCGGAGAGCTTCATGGCCGTGCTGGGAGAGATGATCGCCAACCCCGAAGCCACGCGACGCATGGGCGCCGAAGCTGCGATCCGTGTCCGCGATCTGGGGCTTTCGGAAGACGAGGTCATCGACCAGTTCGCGGCGATCTATACCCAGGCAATTAATGATGAAGCGCTGGATCGCCGATGATCAACGCTCAATGTTCGCCGAACACGTCCACGATGTTGGAGGCAAGCGCCGCCCAGCCCGCTGAGGGGTCATGATCGGCCGATGCCTGGCTGGCGAGACGCTGTCGCAAGCCCGCGTCGTCGATCAATCGCCGGATAGCCTGCGCGAAGGCCTGCGCCGTTGCAGCCTCGGCCACCAGTCCGTCTCGACCGGAACTGACCTGTTCGGCAAGGCCGCCGACCGGTGAAACGACCGCGACACGACCGCGCGACTGGCAGAGCGGCACGAGACCCGACTGGGTCGCTTCGACATAGGGGAAGATCACCACATCGGACGCATCGATCTCGGCCACGAGATCGCGTTCCGACAGCCATTCGGGACGAAGGCTCACCCGTGTGTCCGCCTCGGCACGGTCCCGCCAGGACGGCCGGTCGAAGGCGCCGGCGATCCTCAGCGTCGCCGGATGACCTGCGAGCTCGTCCAGCATCGCGAGCGCCGTCTCCACGCCCTTGTAGGCCTTGATCCGCCCGGCAACCAGCACCCGCAGGGGACCGTCATGCGGTTCGAACGGCACCGGCGCGGGAAGTGCCAGATCGTCGAAGGCGAAGGGCGGATGCGCGAAGGTCCGGATCGGCGGCAGCGTTCCGGCTGCCACCTCCCCGGCCCGCAGCTGGTCGGCGACATGCTCCGACAGGGTGACGATCGCCGCGCTTTCGCGCAGGACGCCACGCTGCAGGCGATAGGCCAGCGCATGCCGGTCGCCCATATGCGGACGCACATCATGCGCGATGGTGACGAGTGGAACGCCAAGCCGTTTCAGGCAGGCCGCCACCCAGCGGTCCCAGTAGCCGGGCATCGCGCAGACCGCGCCCGTGATGGCTTCGCGGCGAATGAACGCTGCAAGCCGGGAGAGTTGCAGCGGCAGGGCGAGGCCGAACAGCGCCTGTCCCGGGAGACTGTCTCCCGCATCGACATGGAAACCCCGAGCCGTCAGCCCGGAGAGCGTGGCGAAGCTCTCCGCCCGCGTCGACAGCGACAGCACGGTGTCGATCCCGGCACCCTCGAATGCCGAGGCTAGCTCCGCGGCGAACCGGGGTCCGGCACCGAGGCGGCCCCATTGCCAGACGAGAAGACGTGGACCGGATCGGCGAGGATTTGACATGGCTGCACCATCGCCGAGACACGCCCGGAAATGAAGATGCCGCGCCGCAAATAATGGGTGAACGATGAGGAAGCGCGAGCCGGCCGGTCAGACAAGACTGCCGGCCGGTCCTGTGATTCCAGGCAGAAAAGTCAGCCCAGCTCGGCGCGCACGATCGCCGCGCCCTCGGCCATCGCCTTCATCTTGCCGAACGCCACGTCGCGCGGCAGGTATTTCAACCCGCAATCGGGGGCGACGATCACGTTCTTCGCATTTATATGGGGCAGCGCCCGGCGGATGCGCTCGGCGATCACCTCCGGCGTCTCGACATTCTTGTCGGAAAGGTCGAGCACGCCGAGAATGATCTTCTTGCCCGGCAGTTCTTCCAGCACCGAACAGTCGAGCTTGGATTGCGCGGTCTCGATGGAAATCTGGTTGCAGGAGCAGTTCTTGAGCTGCGGCAGGAAGGAATAGCCCTCCGGCCGTTCGTGGATGATCGCGGCATAGCCGAAGCAGATATGCACGGCGGTCTCGCCGGCCGCGCCCTCGAGTGCCGTGTTGAGCGCGTCAAGCCCGTATTCCTCGGCCGCCTGCGGGCGTGCCTGCATGTAGGGCTCGTCGAGCTGCACGATGTCGGCACCGGCGGCGAAGAGATCGGCGATCTCCTCCTTCACCGCGAGCGCATAATCCTGCGCCGCCTCGGCCGGAGAATCGTAGAAATCGTTCTGCGCCTGCTGGCTCATGGTGAACGGGCCCGGCACGGTGATCTTCACCTTGCGGTCCGTGTGCTTCTTGAGAAATTTCAGGTCGTCGACCTCGACGGCGTGCTTGCGCCTGATCTTGCCAACGATGCGTGGCACCGGATTGGGATGGCCCGAGCGGTCGAGCGCAGTGCCGGGATTGTCGATGTCGACGCCTTCAAGCGCCGTCGCGAAGCGGTTGGAATAGCTCTCGCGGCGAATTTCGCCATCCGTGATGATGTCGAGGCCCGCTTCCTCCTGCAGCTTGATCGCTTCGAGCGTCGCGCTGTCCTGTGCCTCGGCAAGGTATTCATCCGAGATGCGCCACAATTCCTTCGCCCGCGTGCGTGGCGGGAAACGGCCCGCCAGTTTGGCGCGGTCGATCAGCCATTCCGGCTGGCAATAACTTCCGACGAGCGAAGTGGGCAGCAGCATGTTTTCCTCCCATGCAAAAATTCGCGACCGGGCGCGAATGGCAGTCTGTCAGTGCGAAGAGGCGCCGGCATGGCCGGCACCCCGTTTTTGTCGTCAGGTGCGGAACAGATCCTTCTCGATCCCGGCCTGTTCGAAGATGTAGTCGCGGCTGGCGACCAGTTCGTCGCGCAGACGGTCCATGTCGAAGCCCATGATTTCGCCGCGCCACTTCTTCACCTTGCCGGCGACCATGACGGTATCGACATTGCTGCGCTCCATCAGCGTGGCGACGGCGCCCGCAACATGGTTGAGCGGCGTCACGTTGATCGCCTCGGCGTCGAGGAGGATGATGTCGGCCTCCTTGCCGGGCGTCAGCGAACCGGTCTTGGCGTCGAGCTTCAGGCCCTTCGCACCGTTGATCGTAGCCGCGCGGATGGCGTCGATCGGCTGCAGCAGCTCGGGATATTCCTCGCCCGCCAAAGCCTTCTCATTGGCGAACATGCGCTGCAGCGTCATGTAGCCGCGCATCTGCGTGAACGGATCGGCCGTCATCGTGCACTCGACGTCGGAGGACAGCGAGACGTCCATGCCGAGATCAAGCGCCTTCTGGATCGGCGGCGTGCCGTGGCGCATGTGCATCTCGATCGGAACGGCGAGCGACACATGGCTGCCCGCATCTGCCGCGGCCTGCCATGCCTCGTCCGACATGCCGGTCATGTGGATGAAGATGTTGTCGTCGCCGAACTGGCCGCCCTTGGCGAGCGTGTCGAACGTGTCGCGCATGCCGAACGTACCGACTACGTGCAGCGCCACCGGCAGGTCGAGTTCGCGTCCGATCTTCCAGCTTTCCTCGTAGCCCGGAATGTAGATCTCGCCGCCCATGACCATGCTGAGCAGCTGGTCGTCGGAGGAGAAATACTGCTCCTTGATGCGGCGGGCATCCTGCGGGTATTTGGCGTTGTCGCCCCAGCCCTCGAAATAGCCGAACACGGCGCGGCGGCCGGCCTCGTTGAGCGCCTCGATCACCGCGTCGGAGTGTTCCGGCGAATGGTGGATCTGGCTGACATCCATCACCGTGGTGACGCCGGTGTCGATCTGCGAGATCGAACCGAACAGCTCGTTGATGTAGACATCCTTGGGGCGATAGACCATCGAGAACTTCTGGAGAATGGTCTCGTAATAATTGGTCTGGTTCACCGGGCGCTGGTCGTTGATGAGGATGCCGTGCGCCAGCACGCTTCTCAGCGCCGTCTCGAACTGGTGATGGTGCGTGTCGATGAAGCCCGGCATGACCACCTTGCCGCCGGCTTCCACCACCACGGCATCGCCGGCGTCGATATTGGCGCCGACCTCGACGATCTTCGAGCCCTCGATCAGCACGTCGCCAACCTCGAAATTGCCGACGGCATCGTCCATCGACAGCACCGTGCCGCCCTTGATGAGCACGCGGCGGCCATCCTCGCCCAGGCCCTCGGGCATGGAGCTGGCCGCCATGTCCTGCGCCTGCGCCGTGTTGCGGCCGGCAAAGGTCGCCACCGCGAAGGTGGCCGCGCCGGCAGCGGCGGTTCCTGTCAGAAAATCACGTCTGGAGGGGCAGGCCAGTTGCGGCCTTCCCGGATCACATAAACGACACATAACATTCCTCCCTTGGCTGTGTTCGCTCCGTCACGCGCGCCAGACCCGGCCTCCTAACCGGGCACAGCCGCTCCCATGCACTGCGTTGGTCTCAGGTCTCCACGGTCGGGTATTCCTTGCCCTTCCAGTGCTGCAACTTGCACGCAAACTCGAGCTGGAAGGCCAGCGGCCCCTTTTCCTTCATGTACGGCTCGTCAAAGATGCCGATGAAGATCGTCAGGTTGAGAAAGAAGTGGGCGCCCATCTCGAACAGGGCGACGAAATCATGGTCGATCAGCGCCTGTCGCTCGGCATCCGTGAAACCGTGGACGGTCGATTTCTCGACCTCGTTGCCGAGCAGGTGCGGCCCCATCGACTGTTCCCAGGTCGCAACGAAGTTGCGCGGGTCGTCGGCATAGCGCTGCAGCAGGTCGGGGTCGCGGTCGACGGTGAAGAGGAACTTGTTGACGTAGTACTTGCTCATGCCGCCTGCTCCTGTTCCTCGGCCCCGTGATACCAGGTGAAATAGGCCTCCATGGTGTGAAACAGGTCGAGATTGTCGACGTAATCGGCCTTTTGCGGCCCGGCCACACCCAGCATCAGGATGAAGTTCAGGAAGCCCTGTGTGGCGTTGCCGCTCTTGATCATGCTGTCGAGCGAGACATTCGCGAGGATCGAATCGATGTCGCCGGCCCGCAGCCATTCGATGGCCTGCCGGTCGAACTCCGGATCGGGCCCGGTCTCCATGAACTGGCGCGGCCCGCCCAGTTCGAGCGACAGATGGCCGGTGCCGATCGCTGCGACACGCTTGTCGGACGGATAGGCGTCGATCGCCTTGCGGATCGCGCGACCCAGATCATAAAACCGCTTCGGCGACGGCAGGGGCGGCGCGAAGATGTTGGTGTAGATCGGCACCACCGGCAGATCGTTGTCCGGGCGCACCGTGATGATCGGGCAGATGATCGAATGGTCGATCTTCAACTCGTTGGAGAACGCGAAATCGAAGCCCTGGTCCATCAGGTTCTGGTGCATGAAGCGCGACATGTCCATGTCGCCTTCCAGCACGTATTTCGGAATGCCGAACTCGCGCTCTTCATTGTAGAAGGTCGCGTCGTAGCGCTCCGCCTTGCCGATCAGGAATTGCGGGCAATTGTCGAGGAAGATCTGGTGGAAATGGTCTGAGCCGACCATGACCAGGATTTCCGGCTTGGCCTTCGCCAGCGTCTCGCGATAGGCCTCCACCTTGCGCTTCCATTCGGGCGCCTGGGGCATTTGCTCCTCGGGCGGCATGGTCGTCGCCTTGAGGTAGAACGGATGATGGGTCGATGCCAGCGTGGCTACGAGTTGTGCCAAGGCCGGTCCTCCTTTCGTGTCTTGAGCGCCGTTGCGCCTTGATGTTCCCGGTTTTCGCACGGCAGGCAGGCCGGCCGCCGAAATCCGGATGGGTGGATGACGGGTCGTTTCATCGTCCCGCTCTCCCCCGTTCCCTCACACACATTTTCATCCTCTCGCCCCTCGCGCCCCTGAATGCTCTCAGGCGCCGATGATCGACAGCAGCACCGGATAGCGCGACATCGCATGCGCCATGCGCGAGGCGGTCGCCTGCAGCGTCGGCAGGCGTTCGGCCACCAGTGATTCGGGAGTGACCATGCCGGTGTAGCCGGAGGAATTGAGCGCGGCGACGGTCCGTCCCGCGGCATCGCGGATCGGTACGGCGATCGCCGTGATGCCGTAATCGAGCTGGTCGACGGTAGTCGAATAGCCGGCCTTGCGGACGGCGAGGATCTCCTCGCGGATCGCGACCGGATCGATCAGGGTCTTGGACGTCAGCGGATAGGGTTTGACGCCGGCGATATAGGCGTCGAGCGCCGCATCGGGCAGGCCCGCCAGCAGCACGCGGCCAAGCGAGGTCGCGAAGGCGGGATAGCGCGCGCCGACAACCGCAGCCGCGCGCCGCGCCCGCTGAACCGAATTGTGGGCAACATAGATGACGTTCTCGCCGTCGAGCGTGCCCACCGAGGAAGCATCGCCGAACTTGCCGACCAGCTCGCGCAGATCGGGCTGCAGCACCTCGTCGATACGCGCCGAGAAATAGAACGCCGAACCCAGCGTCATGACCTTGGGAGTGAGATGAAAGCGCTTGGCCTTCTGGCCGACATAGCCCAGCGTCTGCAGGGTGATCAGGCTTCTGCGCGCCGCCGCCGGCGAAAGGCCGACGCGCCGCGCCACCTCGCTCAGCGTCATCTCGGCATGGTCGGCATCGAAGCACTCGAGGATCGCAAGACCCTTGGCCAGCGCCTCGACGAACTCCGCCGGCCGCGCTTCCAGATCCCTGTAACCGAGCGTCTCGTTGACATCCATCGCCGGTCGAATTCCCCGCCCGTGACATGAAGCCGGCATGGCGCCCTGTCACGCTCCTTTTCCTCCTGGAATCCGGACGTGACAGCAACCTCCGCGGCCGCGGCCCCAACCAGATTCAATCTTGACGATACGCTAGTGTAGGTTTAGCTTTTCGGCAAGAGTATTTTTTTTCGCATACCGAAAAGTGAGTGAAGCATGCGCATAGGGAGGCAGGATCAGGCGTTTACCGCAATCGCGACGTCCGATGCCGACACGATCACCGTCCGGGGTTTTGATCTTTGCGAAGACCTGATCGGCAAGATCGATTTCACCGACTATTTCTGGCTGCTGGTCACCGGAAAGAAGCCGGATGACGGGCAGCGGCTGATGATGAATGCGTGCCTCGTCGCCATCGCCGAACACGGCCTCGTGCCGAGCGTCCAGGCTGCCCGCATGACCCTCGCCGCCGGCCCCGAGGCCTGGCAGGGCGCCATGTCGGCGGGCCTTCTCGGCATGGGATCGGTCGTCGCCGGCAGTTCGGAAATCGCCGCCACCTATCTGGCCGAGGTGCTGGAGGAAAGCCGCGCCAGCGGGAAAGACCTGGCGGAAACGGCGGAAGCAAGTCTTCGCGTCCTCAAGGAACAGCGCCGGAAGGCACCGGGCCTCGGCCATCCGCAGCACAATTCGGGCGATCCGCGCGCCAACCGGCTGCTGGCGATCGCCGACGAGAACGGCATCTCCGGCGACTATGTGAAGACACTGCGCATTCTGGGCGAAAAGGCTCCCGACATCATGGGGCGCGCCCTGCCCATCAATGTTTCGGGCGCCATCCCCGCGACGATCCTCGATGCCGGCTGGCCGCTGGAAGCCATCAAGGCAGTGCCGCTGCTGGCCCGCGCCGCCGGCCTTTCGGCGCATCTCTACGAGGAATCGCTGCGTTCGATCGGGTTCATCATGTCGCACAAGGCCGACCTCGCCATCGCCTATGACGGCGAGGAATCTCCGAAGAACCGGGAGGCTTCGTAAGCGCGCATCATGAAGATCCTCAAGGACATCCGCGTCATTGAAATGGGCACCTATATCACCGGGCCGGCCGCTGGCATGCACCTGGCCGACCTCGGTGCCGATGTCATCAAGGTGGAAAAGCCGGAGACGGGCGACCCCTTCCGGGCCTTCAAGGGTGGCCTCTATTCGCCGCATTACCAGACCTACAATCGCAACAAGCGTTCCATCGCGCTCGACACCACGGAAGCAGGCGATCTCGACGTCTTCCGGCAGCTGATCGCGGATGCCGACGTCTTCATCCAGAACTTCCGTCCCGGCGTGGCCGACAAGCTCGGCGCCGGCGAGGAAGCGCTGCGCGAGATCAATCCGAAACTGATCTACTGCTCGATTTCAGGCTTCGGTCGCACCGGCCCCGCGAAGGACCGCCCCGCCTTCGACACGGTGGCGCAGGCGGCGAGCGGCTATCTGCGCCTGCTGACCCCGCCGATCAAACCGCGCGTGATCGGGCCGGCCATCGCCGACGCCGTCACCGGGCAGTACGCCGCCATGGCCGTGCTCGCCGCGCTCCTCGAACGCGGCAAGTCCGGCAAGGGACGCCGCGTCGACATCTCGATGCTTGAGGCGATGACCCATTTCAACCTCGACAGCTTCACGCATTACTATTCGGTCGGCGAGATCATGGGGCCGCTTTCGCGCCCTGTCGTCTCGCAGTCCTACACCTTCGAATGCGCCGACGGTAAATGGATCGCCTTCCACCTGTCCTCGCCGACGAAGTTCTGGACGGGCCTGCTGGAAGCCACCGGCAAGGAAGAGCTCGACGACGATCCGAGATTCAACGAGCGCCTGGAACGCATCACGCACCAGGACGACCTCATCGAGATCTTCACGCCGGTCTTCAAGACCGATACGCGCGAGAACTGGGCGAAGCGGCTGGAGACGGCCGGCGTGCCCTATTCCCCGGCCTATGATTCCAACGAGGCGCTCGACGATCCGCAGGCCAGGCATCTCAACATCGCCATTTCCGCCGAACACCCCGAGATGGGCAAGTTCACGACGGTCCGCGCGCCCTACAGTTTCGACGGCGAGCCCGATCTCACCGTGCTGCCGCCGCCGGTGCTCGACGAACACGGCGCCGAGATCAGGGCGGAGCTGGAACGCAGAAAGACGGGCTGAGGGGCCCTAGGGGGAGGGAACAGCGATGGCGGGACAGGAAGCACCAGACGCGTTGCCGGTGGCCGCCGTCATGGATGCCAGCGCGGCCATGCTGCAGAAGCAGCTCTACGCCATCTTCACCACACCGGTGAACGGAATAGCCCCCGTGCTCGAGAACATGGAAGAGCATCTCGCCTTCCAGGTCGGGCTCGAACGCGAGGGCATCATGTTTGCGGCCGGTCCCATGTGGACCGACGACGAGAAGAGCTGGGAGGGCGACGGCCTGGTCGTCGTTCGCGCCGGCTCGCGAGAGGAGGCCATCGCCATCGCCGAACGGGATCCGATGCACCAGCGCGGTGCCCGGTCGTTTCGCGTGCGGCCATGGATGATCAACGAAGGCACGATGACGGTCCGGCTGGATTTCTCAAGCCGGAAATTCACGTTAAGCTAGTAATTCACAAGGAGGAGAACGCATGAGAAGATTACTTTATGGGATGCTGACGGCAGGCATGGTCGCCTTCCCGACATCGCTCATGGCACAGGAGACGATCAATCTGACCGTCGCCTCCAGCCACCCCACCGTCGTGCCCTGGGTGGGCATGATCAAGACCGTCTTCATGGCCAAGACCGATGAGATCCTGGCCGAGACCGGCAACTACAAGATCGAATGGAACGAGGCGTTCGGCGGCCAGCTCTACAAGATCAACGCGACGCTGACCTCGGTCGAGGAAGGCATCACCGATATCGGCTGGGTGTTCTCGTTCCTCGAACAGGCCAAGCTGCCGCTGAGCCAGGTTTCAACGAACTCGCCCTTCGCCACCTCCAATCCGCCGGCATTGCTCGACGTGATGGGGGAACTGCTCGAGAACAATGAAAACTTCCGCAAGGAGTGGGAAGGCCACAATCTGAAGGTTCTCGGCCTGACCGCGACCGACCTCTACGACTTCTACCTCAAGGAGCCGATCTCCGGCATCGACGACATCGCCGGCCGCAAGATCTCGGCACCGGGCGTGTTGGGCAACTGGCTGCGCGGCACCGATGCCAACGCCGTCGACGGCGCGCTGCCCACCTACTACACCGACGTCCAGACCGGTGTGTCGGATGGCGTCCTGTCGCTGGCGCTCGGTGCGCTGCCGATCAAGCTCTACGAGGTCGCCCCCTACATCGCGCGCTTTGATGCAGGTGCCGTTTTCTCCGGTGCCGTGGCCATCAACCGCGACAGCTGGGACGGTCTGCCCGAGGAAGTCCAGAACGCCATGATCGAGGCCGGCAAGACCTACACCAAAGAGCACGGCAAGGATCTGGTCGACCGTCATGAGTTCGCGCTCAACAAGATGGTCGAGCTGGGCGCTTCGCAGAACCCGAAGGTCCAGATTCTCGAAATGCCGGAAGGCGAACTGAAGAAGTGGACGGAAAAGCTTCCCAACATCGCCGGTGACTGGGCAGCAGCAGAGGAAGAACGGGGCATTCCCGCCAACGACTTCCTGAAGGCCTACATGGAAGGTCTGCGTGCGCACGGTGTGACCCCGGTCCGCGACTGGGACAAGGAACTCTAGGGTCCAGACGCACCGTGACCGCTCACAACACCAACAGGGACGCCCCGGCAACGGGGCGTCCGGCACATTTCGCGGCGCGCGCCTGGGCAAGGGTTGTCGAAGGCCTGGCCGCGCTCGGCACGATCCTGATCGGTTTTCTGATGCTGATCATCTGCGCCGACATCGTGGCCCGCAATTTGATGGGCTCTTCCCTGCCGCTGATCTCGGAACTTGGCGCGATGACCGTCGTGATGATCGTCTATCTGCAACTGGCGGCGACAGTGCGCGCCGACAGGCTGGCCCGCACCGAAATCTTCTTCGCATCCTTGCGTGACAAACATCCCCGCGCAGGCGCGATCCTGGCGGCGTTTTTCGATCTCGGCGGCGCCCTGCTCATCGGCGTCATCGCCTGGGCGACGATCCGGGTGCTCTCGAAGGATTACGGCTCCGGCGAATTCATCGGGGTCTCGGGCATCGCCACCATGGCGGTCTGGCCCTTCCGCGTGCTCATCCTGATCGGCCTGACCGTCGCGTCCGTCGAATTCCTCGTTCGCCTCCTGAAAGAGCTGCGTGTCGCGGCCGGGACGGACGCATCATGAGTCCGCTTGAAATCGGCGTCGGCGCCATCGTCATCCTGGTCGTGCTGATCTATCTCGGCATGTCCATCGGTCTTGCCATGCTCGCCGTGTCGTTCGCGGGCGTCGCACTGATCCGCAACGAGATCGTCGCCGTGCGCATGATCGGCCAGGTCGCCAATGATTCGCTCGAGGAATATCTCTTCGCGGTCGTGCCGCTCTTCGTGCTGATGGGGCTGCTCGTCACCGTCTCCAATGTCGGCAAGGATACGTTCGACGTCTTCGAGAAGCTGTTGAAACGGATCACGGCGGGCCTCGGCATCGCGACCGTCTTCGCCAATGCGATCTTCGCCTCGATCACCGGCATCTCGATAGCCTCTGCGACGGTCTTCGCCCGCGTGGCCGTGCCGGAGATGACGCGCCACGGCTACACCAAGCGCTTCGCCACGGGCGTCGTCGCCGGCTCTTCCGTCCTCGGGATGCTCATCCCGCCCTCGCTGCTGATGATCGTCTATGCCGTGCTCGCCGAGGAATCCGTGGGGCGCATGTTCCTCGCCGGGGTCGGCCCGGGCATCCTGCTGGCGATCGTGTTCTCGCTCACCATCGTGCTGCTCGCACGTACGCGCCGCTCCCTCGTCTTCGACCGGACCATCGACACCGAGACCTATCACGATCTTTCCGCCGGGCAGATGGTCCGCAAGTCGATCCCGATCTTGTCGCTGATGCTGCTGGTGCTCGGCGGGCTCTATGGCGGCTTCTTCAACCCGACCGAGGCCGGCGCGGCCGGTGCCTTCGGTGCGCTGGTGATCGCGGTGCTGCGCCGCTCGCTGAAGGGCTCGACGCTCTGGAACCTGCTGGTCGAGACCGGCCAGATCACGGTCTCGGTGCTCTTCCTCATCATGGCGGCCACCTTCTTCAGCCGCATGCTGGCCCTGTCTGGCGTGCCGCACCACCTGGCCGAATTCTTCCTGTCGGGACCGATCGGACCCTACGGCTTCCTGATTCTGTATCTTCTGCTGATCATCGCGCTTGGCTGCCTGATCGATTCCATCTCGATCATGCTCATCCTGCTGCCGATCGCCCTGCCCGTCGCCACCGCGGCCGGCTTCGATCTGGTCTGGTTCGGGGTGCTCACCGTCGTCGCGGTCGAGATGGGCCTGCTGACGCCGCCCTTCGGCCTGTCGGTCTACACGATCAAGGCGGCCATGGACGATCCCGACCTGAAGGTCGGCGACATCTTTCGCGGCGCGTTTCCCTTCGTCGTGGCGATGCTGGTTACCCTCGCCATCCTGGTCGCCGTGCCGCCGATCGCGACATGGCTAGCGCGACTCTGACCTGCCAAAACCTCGATAATGGCTTCGTCACGTCGCTTTGACCGGGCACCATTGTCCCGCCGGGCCGTGGCAATGCCTTGCGAAGCACCGGCAAGGCCCTGCGCCTGATCCACGGCTTCGGCGATCACGCCGCGCAACCATTTGTGACCGGCATCCGATTCGAACTTGCGGTGCCGGATCATCTGGAATCGCTGCTCGTCCCGGCGGAAATCCTTGGATGACCGTCTCGCTCGGCCTCGGCTAGAGGCTGACCTACATAAGCGGGCCGGAGATCAACCAGAAGACCGACACGAACGAGACCTCGACCTACAAGTTCGACGATCTCCTGTCGCAGGTGGTCCTCGTCACGCTGACAGTGAATCTCCCCAACTGACCGCCGCCGGCCGCCAGTCCCGCATACTCGAAACCCGCCTTACTCCGGCGCCACCGAATAGACATGCTTGAGACGCCTCAGCGTGAAACTCGACCGGGAATGGCGGATGCCCGGAATGCGGTAGAGTTTGGTGCGCAGGAATTCCTCATAGCCCGCGGTGCCGTTGACGGCGACCTTGATGAAATAATCGTACTCCCCGGTGGTCAGATAGACCTCGAGCACTTCCGGCATCTCGGCCATTGCCTTGCCGAAGCGCTCAAGGATCGAATCGTCATGATGGTCCAGCGTCACCTCGATCAGCACCGTCTCGGATGCGCCGAGCGCCGCCTGGTCGAGCAATGCCGTATATCCGTTGATATAGCCCTCGGCCTCCAGTTTGCGCACGCGCTGCCAGCACGGGCTCGGCGACAGGCCGACCCGCTCGGACAGCTTGGCGTTCGACAGACGGGCATTGTCGAGCAGTGCACGGAGGATCTTTCGATCGATCGGGTCCAGCGTTCGCGACATGGCTTCCTTCTTCGCAGCAGTTCCTTCTGCATGATAGGATAATCTCAGTCAAATGTACCGGAGTTTTCACTATATGGCAGGAAATCGAAAGGAAATTTCTGCCATTTCCGACTAGCCTTAAGCATGGACACCGTGCAGCGCATCTCCTTCGATTCACATCGTCCTGAAGATCACCTCATCCGGACGATCGGCCTGGTCGCCAAGATGGGCTTCCAATTGCACAGCGCTGTGCTGCGCCCGCCGCCGGCCCTGCCCGTTGCCATCGAGATATCCTTCGTCTGCAAGGGCGATCTCGGCGTCCACACGCTTCTCGATCGCATCGCCCAGATGCCGGGCGTCGAAAACGCCCGCGCGTTGACGGCTGCCAAGCTTGATCCGCGCCATCAGACCCGCACGCAGGCGAAGCGCGATTGCTGCCCGGCCCAGGAATGAAAGGAACGGCCCGATGACGAAGGAAGGTCCGCTAAGCCTGCATGTTCCGGAACCCGAATGGCGCCCGGGAGACGCCCCGGACTATTCGGGCATCGAGATTCCCAAAGCGGGTTCGGTCCGTCGACCGGAGGTCGACGAAGACCCGGAAGCGATGCGCGACCTCGCCTTCACCATCATCCGGGTACTCAACCGCAAGGGTGAAGCGGTCGGACCCTGGGCTGGGCTGCTGAGCGAAGACGAGCTGCGCGCCGGGCTGCGTCACATGATGCTACTGCGTGCCTACGATGCCCGGATGATGATGGCGCAACGCCAGGGCAAGACGTCCTTCTACATGCAGCATCTGGGCGAGGAGGCCATTGGATGCGCCTTCCAGGTGGCGCTCGGGAAGGGTGACATGAATTTCCCAACCTATCGCCAGGCCGGGCTCCTGATTGCTTCGGGCTATCCGATGCTGAAGATGATGTGCCAGGTCTATTCCAACGAGGGGGATACGGTTCACGGCCGGCAATTGCCGGTCTTCTATTCCTCGAAGGAACACGGTTTTTTCTCGATCTCGGGCAATCTCGCGACGCAATACATCCAGGCCGTGGGCTGGGCGATGGCTTCGGCGATCGGCAACGATACGAAGATCGCCGCAGCTTGGATCGGCGACGGCTCGACGGCCGAGAGTGACTTTCACGCCGCATTGGTTTTCGCCTCGACCTACAAGGCGCCGGTCGTTCTCAACATCGTCAACAACCAGTGGGCAATCTCCACCTTCCAGGGCATTGCGCGCGGCGGCTCCGGAACCTTTGCCGCGCGCGGACACGGCTTCGGAATCCCTGCCCTGAGGGTCGACGGCAACGACTACCTCGCCGTCCACGCTGTCGCCAGATGGGCGGCCGAGCGGGCACGGCGCAATCTCGGGCCAACCGTGGTGGAATACGTCACCTATCGTGCGGGCGGTCATTCGACCTCGGACGATCCTTCGGCCTACCGTCCGAAACAGGAAAGCGAAGCCTGGCCGCTGGGCGATCCGATCCTGCGCCTCAAGGCGCACCTGATTGCGCTGGGCGCGTGGTCGGAGGAGCGCCACACGCAGGCCGAGGCGGAGATCATGGACGAGGTCGTCGCGGCACAGAAAGAGGCCGAGGCCATCGGCACGCTGCATACCGGCAGCCGGCCGTCGCCGCGCGACATGTTCGAGGACGTCTATGCCGAACTGCCGCCGCATCTCGTCGCCCAGCGTCACGAAGCGGGGTACTGATCATGACCCGTAGCACGACGAAGATGACCATGATCGAGGCGATCCAGAATGCGCTGGACACCGCGATGGGCGAGGACGAGCGCGTTGTCGTCTTCGGCGAGGATGTCGGCTATTTCGGCGGGGTCTTCCGCTGCACGGCCGGCCTGCAGAAGAAGTACGGCAAGACCCGCTGCTTCGACACGCCGATTTCCGAACTCGGCATAGTCGGCTCGGCCATCGGCATGGCCGCCTACGGGCTGCGACCCTGCGTCGAGATCCAGTTCTCCGACTACATGTACCCGGCCTACGACCAGATCGTTTCGGAGGCGGCGCGGCTGCGCTACCGCTCGGCGGGAGAATTCACATGCCCGATGGTCGTGCGCATGCCGACCGGCGGAGGCATCTATGGCGCCCAGACCCACAGCCAGAGCACCGAGGCCCTGTTCACCCATGTCTCGGGGCTGAAAACGGTGATGCCCTCCACGCCGGCCGACGCGAAAGGCCTGTTGATCGCCGCGATCGAGGACCCGGATCCGGTCATCTTCCTGGAGCCCAAGCGGCTCTACAACGGCCCGTTCGACGGCCATCACGACCGGCCCGTCGTTTCGTGGAAGAAGCACGATCTGGGCGAGGTGCCGGAAGGCCGCCATGTCGTGCCGCTCGGCAAGGCGGAAGTTCGCCGTGAAGGCAATGCCGTCACCATCCTCGCCTACGGCACCATGGTACATGTCGCGCTGGCCGTGGCCGAAGAATCCGGCATCGACGCCGAGGTGATTGACCTGCGCACGCTTCTGCCGCTCGACACGGAAACAATCTACGCATCGGTGCGCAAGACAGGACGCTGCGCCATCGTGCACGAGGCGACGCTGACCTCCGGCTTCGGCGCGGAGCTGGCCGCGCTGGTTCAACGCAATTGCTTCTATTCGCTTGAAGCCCCCATCCGCCGCATCGCCGGCTGGGATACGCCCTATCCGCATGCCCAGGAATGGGACTACTTCCCCGGACCGGAACGTGTCGGCCGCGCGCTCACCGAACTCATGGAGGCATAGATGGGAACCCTTACCGTCAGATTGCCGGATGTCGGGGAAGGCGTCGCCGAGGCCGAACTGGTCGAATGGAATGTCGCGGTCGGCGAGACAATCCGCGAGGACGACCTTCTCGGCGCCGTGATGACCGACAAGGCGACGGTGGAAATCCCCTCGCCCTTCGCCGGCAAAGTCGTCTGGCTCGGCGCCGAGGTGGGTGAAACGATCGCCGTGGGCGCCGACCTCGTGCGCATCGAGGTCGATGGCGCTGCCGATGCTGAGCCTGACGTTATTGAAGAGCCCGCCGCGCCCGTTTCTGCCGACGATGCCTCCTCCGCGCCGGAGGAACCGGAAACCGCGAACAAGGCGGAACCTGCTGAAGCATCAGCCCCTGCCAAATCATCGGCCATGGAACGGAGCCAGGCGCCACGCCGGCCGCATCCTGCCTTATCCGCCCGTTCCGGCCCGCCTCGTCCCGAGGGCGAGAAACCGCTGGCAGCACCTGCTGTTCGCCTTCGCGCCCGCGAGGCAGGGGTCGATCTGCGCCAGGTGGCGGGCACCGGCCCGGCCGGTCGCATCACCCATGCCGATCTCGATGCCTTCATGGCGGGCGAGGGTGTACAGGTGACACGTGGCCGCCGACCCAACGATCAGGTGACCGAGATCAGGATTGTCGGCCTGCGCCGCAAGATCGCCGAACGCATGGCGCTGGCCAACACGCACATCCCGCACATCACCATCGTCGAGGAAGTCGACGTCACCGAAGTCGAAAGGCTGCGCGCGCGGTTGAATGACGAGAAGCCGGCTGACGCGCCAAAGCTCACCCTGCTGCCTTTCATCGCACGCGCCATCGTCAGCGCGGTCGCGGACCAGCCCGAGATCAACGCGCATTACGACGACGAGGCGGACATCGTCAGCCAGTTTGGCGGCGTCCATGTCGGCATCGCGACCCAGACACCCAGGGGGCTGATGGTGCCGGTCGTCCGGCACGCCGAGGCACTCGAGCTGTGGCAATGCGCCGAAGAGATCGGCCGCGTGGCGGAGGCCGCACGCGACGGCACGGCAAGCCGGGACGAACTGAGCGGCTCGACGATCTCGATCACGTCGCTCGGCGCGCTCGGCGCCATCGCGACCACGCCGATCATCAACCGTCCCGAGGTCGCCATCGTCGGGGTCAACAAAATCGCCATCCGGCCGGTCTGGCTCGACGGCCAGTTCGTGCCGCGCAAGATGATGAACCTGTCGTCCAGCTTCGACCATCGCGTCATCGACGGCTGGAACGCCGCAATATTCGTACAGCGCCTGAAGACGCTGCTGGAGACTCCCGCAATGCTGTTCGTGGAGGGCTGAATCATGCCGGACAGGACTTGCCAGCTTCTCGTGCTCGGCGCCGGCCCCGGCGGTTATGCCTGCGCGATCCGCGCCGGCCAGCTCGGGATCGACACGGTGGTCGTGGATGCCGGGACACCCGGCGGCACCTGCCTAAACATCGGCTGCATTCCCTCCAAGGCGCTGATCCATGTCGCCGAACAGTTTCATGCCATGCGGGTTGCCGAACACGGGTCTCCATTGGGTATCACGCTTGCCGATCCGGCAATCGACCTTGCACGGACGGTTGCCTGGAAGGACGGCATCGTCTCGCGGCTGACGGATGGCGTCACCGGCCTCCTGAAGAAGGCGAAGGTCACGCTGTTGACCGGAACGGGGCGCTTCGTCGACGGCAAGACGGTCCGCGTCGAAACGGATTCGGGGCCGCAGACGATCCGTGCCGAAACCATCGTCATCGCGACAGGTTCGGTTTCCGTCGAACTGCCCTCCCTGCCCTTCGGCGGTAACATCCTGTCATCGACGGAAGCGCTGTCGCTCGAAGACGTGCCTGCCAGGCTTGCCGTTGTCGGCGGCGGCTATATCGGCCTCGAGATCGGCACGGCCTACGCCAAACTGGGATCGAAGGTGACGGTGGTGGAAGCGGCCGGCCAAATCCTGCCGCACTACGACGCCGCCCTCGCTCGCCTCGTCATGAAGCGACTTGAGGCGCTGGGCATCGACGTGCTGCTGAACACCAGGGCGACCGGCTATGACAACAAGACGCTCGACGTCGAAACCGCCGAAGAAGGGAAACGCGGGATCGACTGCGACAAGGTCCTCGTGGCGGTCGGCCGCCGGCCGCGCACATCGGGCTGTGGCCTTGAAGAGCTTCAGCTCGAAATGGACGGTCCGTTTGTCCGCATCGACGACAAATGCCGCACCTCCATGCGCGGTGTCTACGCTATTGGCGACGTGACAGGCGAACCGATGCTGGCGCATCGCGCCATGGCGCAGGGCGAGATGGTCGCCGAGATCGTGGCCGGAAAGCGTCGCGGCTGGGACAAGCGCTGCATTCCGGCGATCTGCTTCACGGACCCGGAAATCGTCTCGGTGGGAATGTCGCCGGATCAGGCGAAGTCGGTCGGCCACGAGGTCAAGGTGACGAGCTTTCCGTTCACGGCCAATGGCCGCGCCATGACGATGGAAGACGACAGCGGTTTCGTGCGCATGGTCAGCCGCGCCGACAACCATCTGGTGCTCGGCATCCAGGCCGTGGGCGCCGGCGTGTCGGAACTTGCCGCAGCGTTTGCCCTCGCGATCGAGACCGGTTGCGTCGTCGAGGATATCGCCGGCACGCTCCATGCCCATCCGACCAGGGGAGAAGCGCTGCAGGAGGCCGCATTCACCACGCTGGGGCACGCGCTCCACGCCTAGCAAGGCATTCGCGAGAACAGGTCCGGGCGCCAGGACAGATGCGGGCGGAAATCCGACCGCTCACATGCGGACGGTCAGCCCGCCGTCGATACTCAATACGAGCCCGTTCACATAGGACGCGGCATCGCTTGCGAGGAAGACCGCCGCGCCGGCGATCTCCGCCGGATTGCCCCAGCGGCCGAGTGGGACGCGCTGCGCGATATGCGCCTGAATGGCCGGATCCTCGCTCATCGCTTGATTGGTTTCCGTGCGGAAAAAACCGGGTGCAATTGCATTGCTGGTGACCCCGAACGGCCCGTATTCAACCGCCAGAGCGCGCATCAGACCGGTCAGCCCCTGCTTGACCGCGGGATAGAGCGTGATGCCCGGCCTTGCGAGCGTTCCGGCCACCGACGTCACGCTGACGATGCGTCCGAACCCGCGGGACTTCATCCCTTCCGCTATGTCCCGGGTCAGCAGGGCAGCGGCGGTCAGGTCCACCTCGATCAGCTTGCGGATATCGGCATCGCTCATCGCCGACAGCGGTCTGCGGTCACGCAGGCCGACATTGTTGACGAGGATATCCGGTCCCGTCTCGCCAAACGTCTCGATGGCTTCCTGCCTTTGCGCGTCATCGGCGATGTCGAACACGCATGCCGAAACCTTCAGACCTTCCGAACCGAGCTGCGAGACGACCGGGTCCAGCCGCGAGGCGGATCGCCCGTTCAGCCAGACATGCGCGCCCGCCTCGGCAAGCGCGCGTGCCATCTCCAGCCCCAGGCCCGCCCCCGAGCCGGTAACCAGCGCGGTTCTGCCCTTCAGAGAGAAAGTGTCCAGTATGGTCATATCCGATATCCGAACGTGTCGATTGGCGGCAGGGCATTGAGCCCGGTGCGGACACCGTCAAGCTGACGCATCCGCATGCGGGATTCCCGCCTGCCTAGATGCAGCGACCGCCGTCGACCTCAATGCAGACGCCGGTGACCATGCTGGCTTCGTCCGAGCACAGATAGCAGGCCGCATTCCCCATATCTTCGGGCGTCGAGAAACGTCCCAGCGGAATCGTGGACAGGAATTTTGCGCGCACCTCGGGCGTGTCCTCGCCCATGAACATCTTCAAAAGCGGCGTTTCGCCCGCCACCGGATTGATCGCATTGACCCGAATTCCGCTCGGCGCGAGTTCGATCGCCATGCCGCGGGTGGCGTTGGTCATCCAGCCTTTCGAGGCGTTGTACCAGCTCAGCCTCGGCCGCGGGCTAACCGCCGCCGTGGAGGCGACATTCAGGATGACGCCCGTTCCGCGTTTCTTCATGAGAGGCACGATCTCCTGAGCGGTCAGGAACACGGATTTGCAGTTGACCGCGAAGACCTTGTCGAATTCCGCCTCGTCCACCTCTTCCATCGGCATCGGCAGATGCGTGGTTCCGGCGTTGTTGACCAGAATGTCAATCTTTCCGAAGGCCTCGAGCGCGGTTGCCCCCATCGCGGCAACATCGGCGCGCGACGTGACATTGGTCTTCGTGGCGCGAACGTTCTCGCCAAGTTCGCCTGCCAATTCATTCGCCAGATCGATGTTCAGATCGGCGATCAGAACCTGGGCACCCTCGGCGGCGAATTTGCGCACGATGCCGGCACCGAAGCCCGACGCGCCACCCGTGACGATGGCCGATTTTCCCTTGAGTCTCATGTCAATTCCTATCCGTGATAAGCTGCAACAGTTTTCAGCGTCGAGAAGCCGTAGAGCGCCTCGAAGCCCTTTTCTCGTCCGTGGCCGGAAAGCCCGGTCCCGCCGAAGGGCAGTTCGACGCCGCCCCCGGCGCCGTAATTGTTCAGGAACACCTGTCCAGCCCTGAGCCGGCGCGCGAGGCGCATCTGGCGAGCACCCTCGCGGGACCATACCGAAGCGACGAGCCCGTATTCGGTGCCATTGGCGATCGCGACGGCCTCTTCCTCGTCGTTGAAGGAAATGATGACCTGCACCGGACCGAACACCTCCTGCTGGGCAAGGACATGATTCGAGCGGACGCCGGCGAACAGCGTCGGCGCAACATAGGCGCCGCCCGCCGGCGCGTCATCGACGACGGTTCCCCGGGCGACCATATCGAGGTCGGCGCCCTTCTCGAGAAAGCCCTCCACGATGGCCTTCTGGCGGGTCGACACGAGCGGCCCCACATCGAGATCGGACATGGCGGGACCGGCCCGCATCGCGCGGTAGCGGCCGCTCATGGCCTCGACCAGCTCGTCGTACCGGCTTTGATGAACGAGAATGCGGGACGCCGCCGAACAGGTCTGCCCCGCATTCTGGATTCCCGAATTCACCAGAAACGGCAGGGCGGCCTCCAGATCGGCGTCCTCGAAGACGAGCTGGGGCGACTTGCCGCCAAGCTCCAGCGTGACCGGCACCACATTCGCGCCCGCGGCCTGCTGGATCATCTTGCCGACCCCGACCGAGCCGGTGAAGGAAATGTGCTGGACACGGCTGTGCCCCGACAAGGCCGCGCCGGCTTCCGCCCCCCGCCCGGGCACGACGTTCAGTGCGCCCTCGGGAAGCCCGGCCTGTCGTGCGATCTCGGCGAAGGCGAGTGCGGTCAGGCACGCCTCTTCCGCCGGCTTCAGGACCACGGCATTGCCCATCGCCAGCGCCGCGCCGACCGACCGGCCGATGATCTGCATCGGGTAGTTCCACGGGATGATGTGGCCGGTCACGCCATGCGGTTCGCGCAGGGTGTAGACCGTGTAGCCGCCGAGATAGGGGATGGTCGCGCCATGGATCTTGTCGGCCGCACCCGCATAGAATTCCATGTAGCGGGCAAGCGCCACCGCATCCGCGCGCGCCTGCTTGAGAGGCTTGCCGACATCCAGCGCTTCGAGCTTTGCCAGTTCGTCGGCGTTTTCGAGCACGAGTGCGCCGATCTTCGCGAGCAGGCGGCCGCGCTCGAAATTGGCGAGATCGCCCCATTCACCCGCGCGCGCCGCTTCGGCCGCGTCGACCGCCCGGTCGATGTCCTCGCTCCCGCCGGCTGCGATTTCGCAAATCTCGGTACCGTCGGAAGGATTGTGCAGGCTGATGCAATTACCGCTTGCCGCCGGTACCCAGCGATTGGCGATGAAACAGCAGTCGGGACTGGGGAGCAGGGCGTGTAGGGTCATCTGGGTTTCCTGGCAGTTGAAATGTGTGGGTGAGCTATCGCGGTTACGAAGCTTCGCTTGAAAGCTGCTCCTGCGCGGCCGCGAGAATTGCGTCGGTCATTCCTTCGGTCGTGACGGTCCTGTCCGTGTTCGCCGACGCCAGATCCGCGGTCCTGTAGCCGAGCGCAAGCGCCGTCTTCACGGCGGTCTCGATCAGCTCCGCTTCGCGTGTCATGTCGAAGGAATAGCGAAGCGCCATGGCGAGGCTGAGGATGCTGGCGATCGGATTGGCAATGTTGCGGCCGGCAATGTCGGGTGCGGAGCCGTGCACCGGTTCGTACAGTCCGAACCAGCACCCGGAATCGGACTGGTTGCCGATGGAGGCCGAGGGCAGCATGCCGAGCGAGCCCGTCAGCATCGCCGCCTCGTCGCTGAGAATGTCGCCGAACATGTTGTCGGTGACGATCACGTCGAACTGGCGGGGATTTCGCACCAGTTGCATGGCCCCGTTATCGGCATACATCAGGCTGAGTTCGACATCGCCGAACTCCGCCTCGTGCAGGGCCAGGACTTCCTCGCGCCAGAGCGCGCCGGATTCCATCACATTGGCCTTGTCCATGGAGCACAGGCGCTTGTTTCGCCTGCGCGCCAGCTCGAACGAGAACCGTGCAACCCGCTCGATCTCCTCGCTCGTATAGCGCTGCGTGTTGATCCCGACCTTGCGCCCCGTATCGCTGGGAAAAATCCCGCGCGGCTCACCGAAATAAAGACCGCTGGTGAGCTCGCGCACGATGACGATGTCCAGCCCCTTCACGACCTCGGGCTTGAGCGTGGACTGGTCCGCCAGGGCGTCGAAACACATCGCCGGGCGCAGATTGGCATAGAGATCGAACGCCTTGCGCAGCCGCAAAAGCCCCTGCTCGGGACGCAGCATGAAAGGCTGGTCGTCATATTTCGGGCCGCCGACCGCACCGACCAGCAGCGCGTCGCAGGTCGCCGCGATCTCCAGCGTCTCGTCGGCGACCGGCACCTGATGCTGGTCGATCGCGCATCCGCCCAGCAGGGCGGAAACGGTTTCGATGCCCGCGCCCCTTTGCTCGTTGAGCCAGTCGATGATCCGCAGCGACTGGCCGGTGACTTCCGGTCCGATGCCGTCTCCCGCCAGCACAAGGATCTTGCGCCCGGATGTTTTGCTGTTCAATTCCCTGGCCTCCCGCCATTCATGCAAGCATTGAAGTTCAATTGTCGCCGGTAGATGTCCCGGCCTGTCGGCAGCACGTCACAGGGTCGGCTGCCGCTTTCCCCTTCCCCACAATTTGCGGATCAGAGGCCAGGTCATCACCAGGAAGGTGATGGCAAAGATCGTGGCGGCGATCGGGTGTTCGAAGAACCGAAGGGGATTCATCTGGGTCAGGATGAGCCCTTGCCGCAGGCTTGTCTCGAACGAGGGGCCGAGGATGAAGCCGATGACGATCGGCGCCAGCGGAACGTTCACCAGCCGAAGCCCGTAACCGACCATCCCCGCGATCACCGCAACCCAGACATCCATGATGCTGGCGCGCACGACATAGGAGCCTGCCAGCGACAGGATCACGACCACGCCCAGGATCAGGGCGTGGGGGATGTTCAGGATCCGCGTGAACACACGTGACGCCAGCGCGCTTGTCAGGAACATCATGACGTTGGAGGCAAGCAAGGCGACGAAGATGAATGCCACGAGATCGGGATTGTTGGCGAATAATTGTACGCCCGGCGTGATGCCGTGGATGATCAGGGCGCCCATCATCACCGCATTGGCGGCATCGCCTGGAATACCGAGCGCCAGCGTCGGCACGAGTGCGCCTCCCGTCACGGCATTGTTGGCGACCTCGGACGACACCAGGCCTTCGGCTTCCCCGGTACCGAACTTGTCGCGGTTGGGGGAAGCGGCGCGCGCCTGCGAATAGGCCAGCAGGCTGGCCGCGGTGGCGCCGATGCCGGGCAGGATTCCGAGGAAGGTTCCGATCAGCGAACTGCGCAGCAGCGTTCGTCTCAACCGCCACCAGCTCGAGAACGGGGCGATCCTGAATCCGGCCCGGGTGACCGGGCGCGGCATGGAGACCATCTGGCCCGAAGAGAGCAGCACTTCGGACAGGGCGAAGAGGCCAATCAGGATCGGCACGGCATGAAAGCCGGCGGAAAGCTGCAAATTCCCGAAGGTAAAGCGCTCCACGCCGCTCATGTTGTCCACGCCGACGGTCGATAGCGCCAGGCCCACGACACCGGCGAGAAGCCCCTTAAGGGTGCTGCCGGCCGAAACCCAGGCGATGGTTGTCAGCGAGAATACGATGAGCGCCAGCGTCTCGATGGAACCGAAGCGAATGGCGAAGGCGGCGAGTTCCGGCGCGGCGAAGATCAGGACCAGGCCGGAGAAAATCCCGCCAATCGTCGAGGCCACCGTCACCCAGCCAAGTGCTTCGTCGGCACGCCCCTGTTTCGCCATCGGGTAACCATCGAAGGTGGTCGCCGCCGATTGCGGCGTTCCGGGCACGTTGATCAGCACCGCCGGAATGGACCCGCCGAAGATCGACGACACGTAGATCGCGAGCAGCACGCCGATCGCCTGCGGCGCACTGAGCGCGAAGGTGAACGGCAACACCATGGCGAGCGCCGTTACCGTGCCGAGGCCCGGAAGCGCACCGATGACAATCCCGACCACAGTCGCGATCACCATGATGAACAGTGTCATCGGGTCAGCGAGGTGCGACAGCGCTCCGAGGAAATTCTCAAGGATCATGGTTGGATGTCACCAGAAGACCGGGATCTTGGGAAGCGAGAGTTCCGCGACCCGGGTAAGCAAGAGATACAACGCACCGCTGGCCAGCACGGCCACGGCCGCGTTCAGCAGATGACGCCTGTAACCGAGGATCGCGCATGTCGCGAAAGCGGCGACCGGCGCCACGATCATGAAACCAAGAGAGCGCATCAGCCAGGTCACGACAACCAGCAGAACGGCAATCATGACGATGCGAGCGTGGTTCTGCTCGCCCAGCGGCGATGGCGGCAGGCGAAGACCCGAAACGAGGATCGCCAGCGAAAGGGCAATCCACAGGACCAGGAACACCTTCGGCACCAGGAACGGCGGGATGTCGCCTGGCAGGACGAAGGCCACTTCGGCCTGTCTGAAGCTCAGAAAGAGAAAGATGCCGCCGACAAGGCTGGAAAGCGCACCAAAGACCGTGTTGCTGTTAAGCAGTCCGTTCATGGATGCGCCTCCCTTGTTGAGCTCCGTTATTCACGGAAAGCGCCTTATTTGACCAGACCGATCGCTTTCAGCAAGGACGCATTTCGATCGAACTGATCGTTGTAGAAAGCCGTGAACGCTTTGCGATCGAGATAGCTGATCTGATAATTCAGCGCCTCCATGCCTTTCTTGAATTCCTCGTCCTGCACCGCACTCGCGCATGCCGCCGAAAGCTTGTCGACGATCTCGTCTGGCGTGCCTGCCGGCACGAAGGCTCCGAACCATACGCTCAGCTGGATGTCGTGGCCAAGTTCGCCCAGCGTCGGCACGTCCGGCAGCGAGGGTACCCGTTCCGCGCTGGTAACCGCCAGCGCCCTGGTCCCGTAGATGTTCGCGGCGGTATAGATGTCGCCCTGGACGACGGCTTCACCGCCAAGGATCGCCTTGGCCGAGGCAGCCCCGCCATCCGTCGGCAGATAGGTGAACTCCACCCCGTACGACTTCGCCGTGGCGGCCTGAACGATATAGGGAAGCGAGCCGACAGCCTGACCTGTCGCGACCATGCCTCCGGCCTTGGCATCCTCCATCAGCTCGTCAAGCGTGTTGTACTTGCTGTCAGGCGCGACGAGGATCGCTGTCGCGGTATCGGAAATCTTGCAGATCGGGACGAAGCTGTCCTTGCCATAAGGCAGCGGCCGCAGATGCGGATGGATCGTCACGGTCGCCACCGGGTTGTAGCCCACCGTGTAGCCGTCTGGTGCGGCAGCCGCCGTTTGCGCGGTGCCGATGGTGCCGCCGGCGCCCGGAACGTTGAGCGGGACAACAGTCGCACCGCCCAGCGCGGTGCTCATCGCCTTCTGGAACAGGCGACCCGAGACATCCGCGTGGCTTCCCGGAGGAAACGCGATGATGAGTTCGATCGGCTTTTCCGGCCACTCGGCAAAGGCCGCGGTTGCGCTCGTTGCCGCCAGAATGCCGGAGACGACGAGGGTACCCAGTTTGTTAAGTGCCATTAGTTCCTCCCTGTTACCGGCCCTCCAGGGCCGGGATTACGCGGCCATGACCGAAACCCGGTCATGGCCCTTCTGATTGTTGGCTGGCGTCGATCAGAAATGTCCGGGCAGCCGGGGCTTGCAATAGGTCTCCTCAACCCCCTCGGTCTTCATGCTTCGGGCATACAGGTCCAGCAGCTCCTCCACCACCTCCGGGTTTTCCGCGGCAACATTGTTCTGCTGCTTGGGATCGGCCTGCAGGTCGTACAGCTCGACCGGCTCGTCCGGGGTCGCGTAGAGCAGCGACCATTGCTGTGTGGTGATCGTCGCGGGCTGCCAGTCGACCACGGTGCGCATGAGATCGTCGACCGCGAGCACACCCTCGCCCGGATTCGCGAAAGGCAATGCCGTAAGGATATGGTCGCGGCCCTTGAAGGCCTCGCCCTTGACCGCCGGCAGCAGGGACTGGCCGTTAATGCCCTCGCCTGGCTTCAGGCCGACCATGTCGAGCAGGGTCGGCGCGATATCCAGTGCACAGGCAAGCTCATTGGTCCGGCCGGGCTTGGCACCGGGCACATGGATGATCAACGGCACTCTGGCGATTTCCTCGTAAAGCGGCGACCGCATCCATGTCGCCTCACCCGGCGCACGGCGAACCAGCTTGCCCATCTGGTTGTGTTCGCCAAGCAGGAAGCCGTGATCGGACACGAAGATGATGGCCGTGGAATCTTCGATGCCGAGATAGGTGAGCTGCTCGATCAGGTGACCGATCCAGCGATCGACAAGTTCCAGCTCGCCGGAATAACAGGCGCGCGCCACCTGCACGTCGCGTTCGGTCAGCCCGTGCTTGTTGATGTCGCCATAGGGCGGGTGAACGTGCTCGCCCTTGTAATCGGGCATGTAGCGCTTGATGTAATATTCCGGCGGGTCCCACGGCTCGTGCGGGTCCCAGGTATCGACCAGCGCGAAGAATTTGTTCTCGTAGATTTCCTCGAGCGACTTCGCCGCCTGGA
Source organism: Rhizobiaceae bacterium (assembly GCA_041987205.1). GTDB lineage: Bacteria > Pseudomonadota > Alphaproteobacteria > Rhizobiales > Rhizobiaceae > BOKV01. The sequence continues at coordinate 59,503 of JBHIWX010000005.1, forward strand.
CCATGGTCAGTGGCGTCGGGCAGTCCCGCTCGCCCTCACGATGATCGGGCTTCACCTTGCCGGTGATCGGCCATTGCGGCATTTTCCCCTGGGTCTGGCCCTTGTCCTCGCCGGGTGCCGAATAGGCATTGTACTGCGGCGTGCCCAGAAGCTGCGACTTCATATCGTAGAAATAGTTGAAGCCCCGGTCGTAATTGTAGCCGTTGACCTGGTAGAACGGTGTATCGACGACACCGAGCGTGGTGTAGCCGGCGGCCGTCATTTCCGAGACGATCGACTTGTCGGTCTTGGGCAGCGGGCCCCAGCCATTGCCGGCAAAAGCCGCCTTGCCGGTCAGATAGTCATACCGCGCCGGAACCGTCGGAAAGCTGGACGCATAATAGCGGTCGAACACCATCGATCGCGCCGCGAGTCGGTCGAGGTTGGGGGTGTGAACGTGTCCCCCATTGTAGCCGAGCATATCCCACCTGACCGTATCGGAAACGATCATCAAAATCTTGTCGATCACCTAAGCATCCTCCCTGGCGACGTTCTGCATTGGGTAATATATTACACATCACACATGACGCGTCAATCTTGCTAAATTGGCTTTTTGCCATCAAAGTAGGAGCATGATGAACATTGCCCCTCGCCGGACGAGGCGCGCCTTCGGAAGACATTTGGAAGAAAAGAGAGCGGCATGAACGAGCAATCGCGGGATCCGCAGCATCTGACCTTGCACCAGAGCTATCGCGAACAGGCTCGCGAGGTCATTCGAGGCATGATCGTCAGCGGGAAGATGGCGCCGGACGGACTCTATTCAGTCCCCAAGATCGCCAGCGATCTGAGTGTATCGGCCACGCCGGTTCGAGAGGCGCTGCTCGATCTCGTGCGTGAGGGATTGCTGAGGCCGGTCCGCAATCGCGGGTTTCAGGTCGTCATCATGACCCCGAAGGAACATGACGACGTCTATCAGATACGCCTGCTGCTGGAGGTGCCGAGCGTTCACACCATCGCAAGCGGCTCCCAGTCGGCGCAACAGATGAAGGAGCTATATGCGCTCGCCGAACTGACCCGGAAATTCGCGGGCGAAGGCGATCTGATCGCCTATCTGAATGCCGACCGGCAATTCCATGTCCTGCTGATCGACCTGCTTGGCAACGCGCCGCTTACCCAGCTGGTCGCCTCCCTGCGCGACAGGGTCCGCCTGATAGGCCTGGCCAATACGGGCGCGAAGTCGCACATCATCAAATCCGCGGAAGAGCATTTCGAGCTTCTCGACGCCATTGCGGCAAGAGACGCGGACCGCGCCTCGGACGTCATCCGGCGGCATCTCAAGCGCTCACGGGATGTCTGGGGCGCACCGATTGAAGATCAGTCCCAGGACGCCTGAACCGCGCTACGCAAAAAGCTCTGCGGCATTCGGCGAATATTTGGCGACCCGGTCCGGATCGAGAGCTACGCCGAGACCCGGCAGATCGGGAATGCTCAGCATGCCGTCTTCGTTCAGCCCGAAGGGCTCGAGCATGATATCGTCCACATAGGCACTGCCGCCGATATACTCCACCAGATCGACATTGGGGAGCGCGGCGGCCAGCTGAAGGTCGGCCGCCAGACCGAGCGCCGTATTCCAGCCGTGACCGACATAACGCACGCCGAAATCCTGCGCCATGTGGGCGATCCTGCGTTGTTCGCTGAGGCCGCCCACCTTCGTCACGTCCGGCTGAACGATATCGAGCGCACCCCGCACGAAGAACGGAAGATAGGCCTGACGTCTCGTCAGCACCTCGCCACCGGCGATCGGCAACCGGCTTTCCCGTCGCAGGATGACGAAATCCTCTATGTCGTCGGGTCGAAGCGGTTCCTCGAACCAGTGCACGTCATGGTCCGCCAGCATGTCTGCCGTACGCAATGCCCACTTCAGTCCATTGGGCCAGTAGGCGTCGCTGGCGCCGGCGTCGATCATGAGCTTGCCACCGGCCGGCATGGCATCCTTTGCAGCTCTCACGATTGCTTCGTCCAGCCTGTGGTCGTCGCGCCGGCCAAACGGTCCCCAACCCATCTTGAACGCGCGGAAGCCCTTCTCGCGATAGCGCACAATCTGATCCACCATGACTGCCGGCTCGTCCATGAGCAAAGAGCAGTATGGCGCTACTTCTTCGCGATAGCGTCCACCGGCAAGGCGGCCGATCGACAGGCCGGTCACTTGTCCGAGAATATCCCACAGCGCGATATCGATGCCGCTGACACAGTGGGTCAGCGTACCACCACGGCCCATCCAGAACGTGTTTTGATGAAGCTTCTCGCTCACCCGTTCGGGCTCCAGCGCATTCTCGCCGATAACGAGCGGCTCAAGCACTTTCATGCCCGCTGCCGCGAGCCGACCTTCGGTAAACACGCTGCCAAATCCGGTAATGCCGAGATCGGTGTGGACCGCCACGAGCGCGTGGATGGAGTCGTCTGCCTTGATTTCCTCGGACCAGCCACCGGGCGGACTTTCACCGATCAGAGGTGCCACGACCACCCGCGTGATGCGAACGGGCGAGGTGTGTTTTCTCGCGGGCGCGTGCATGCCATTTCCTCCTGAAGTGCGATCTTTGAAGTATGTTGACACTGACCGATATAGTATACAATTATACAATTCAAGACTGATTGAAGGGTTGGTTTATGGGATTGGAAGCCGAGAAAAGCCGCATCTCCTGCGATTTCGATTTTGACAGGAACGGCAGACAGGCGGGGTATCTGCGTGCTCCCTTGTCGCGCAACACCTCTGGTTGGGGAATTGTAGAAATTCCCATCGTGGTTGTTAAGAACGGAACAGGGCCCACGGTGCTTTTGACCGGCGCGGTGCATGGTGACGAATATGAGGGGCCGATCGCGATTTCACGCCTGGCGCAAACCCTCGACCCCGGCGCGGTTCAGGGGCGCGTGATCATGATGCCGGCCGTCAACGTGCCGGCGGTGCACAGCGATACCCGCCTTTCGCCGGTCGACAATCGCGACATGAACCGCTGCTTTCCCGGAAACCCCAAGGGCACGTTCAGCGAGATGCTCGCGCATTTCATGGACAGTGTGATCCTGCCCATGGCCGACATTTCCGTCGACATGCACACGGCGGGCCATTCGGGCGACTCGGCGCCGTCCACGAACATGCATGACGTTGGCGACCCGGAACGGATGAAGCGCACCATGGAAGCCGCGGCCGCGTTCGGCGCACCCTACAATGTGGTGTTCGGCGGCGTGGACGAAGGCGCGACCTTCACGTCATGCGTCGAAAGGCGCGGCATCATCTCGCTTGGCACCGAACTTGGCGGCTGGGGACGCGTCAGTGTCGAAGGCGTGCGGATAGGCCGGCGCGGCATCGACAATATCCTCAAGCATTTCAACGTTATCGAGGGTGAGCCCGAAACCGTTCAGGCCGACGGCAGCCCGGCCACACGTCACATGATGGTGTCGGAGCCGGACCTGTACGCCTTTGCACCGGCCACCGGTACGTTCGAGCCCTGCAATGTGGTCGGCGAGAAGGTTTTCGCCGGTCAGCCGGCCGGCTATCTGCACTTTGTCGAGGACGTGGATCATCGACCGGTGGAGATCCGGTACAAGCGAGATGGCGTACTGTGGATGTCGGCGGGCCCGGGCCGGGTGGGACGCGGTGACACCGTTGCCGTGGTCATGACCGATTACGTTGCCGCCAGCTGACGCTGTCATTCCTGCCGGTGGCAATGTCACGCCACCGTTCCCGGAGAACGATGCATGCCCCGAATCCTGATTCTCGACTGCAAGCAGGAAATATCCTCGTTCAATCCACTCCCGTCGGAGTATTCGAACTTTCACATTTCCCGCGGCGACGAGCTGTTCAGTCATCGTGGCTTGAACACAGAACTCGGTGGCGCTTTCGAGGTTTTCGAAAAGCGCCCCGATGTAACTGTCGTCCCGACCATCGCGGCGCGTGCCGGCAGCGCCGGGCTCCTGTCGGCTGAGGGGTGGGCGCAGCTTTCGTCCGAGATACTCGAAGCCGTGCGTGCGAAAATCGACGGAATCGACGCGGTATACGCGTCACTTCATGGCGCCATGGGAGCCGACGGCGAACTCGATCCCGAAGGCTATTTGCTGTCGGAAATCCGCAAGATGGTCGGGCCCGACATTCCCATCGTCATATCGCTCGATCTGCATGGCATCCTTACCGACCGGATGTTGCGTCAGGTCGACGGCCTGACGCTTTACCACACCTATCCTCATGTCGATTTCGCCGACACGGGTGCAAGGGCCTCGCGGCTCTTGCTGAAGATTCTCGACGCGGAAGTCAGGCCGGTCACTGCTCGGGTCGTCATTCCGGCCCTGGTGCGTGGTGACGAACTCATCACCGCCAGCGGCTGCTACGGTGACCTCATACGCGAGTGCCAGCGCATCGAGCGCGACGGGACCGCACTTGCCGCCGGCATCATGATAGGCAACCCGTTCACCGATGTGCCGGAATTGTGCACGCAGGTCATTGTCGAGACCGACGGCGACCCTGCCGTAGCCGAGGCCGAGGCCGTTCGACTTGCCGAAGAATTCTGGCCCCAGCGCTTCCGCATGCAGGGCAAGCTGATAGCGCTCGACCGTGCGATTGCCCAGGCGCGCACGATGAAGGGACCGGTCGTTTTCACGGACGCCGCCGATGCGACCTCCTCCGGTGCAACGGGAGATTCCAACGCAATCGTCGCGGCGCTGAAGGAAGCCGGCTACCCGAAGCGCGTGCTTGCACAGATCGTCGATCCGGCTGCGGCTGCTGCCGCACACAAGGCGGGCGTTGGCGGAACAGTTTCGGTGTCGCTTGGCGGAGCGATCGACCCGGGCCGCTACCGGCCGATGCAGGTGGAGGCATGCGTGAAGCTTCTGTCGGATGGGCAATCGCGGCTCGAGACCATGCAGACCGAGCTCGATGCCGGGCCGACGGCCGTCCTGACCTTCGACAATTTCACCATCGTCGTGTTTTCCAAATCGATCAGCCTGTTCGACCGTGCGATGTACTACGCCAATGGTTGCAACCCCGCCGACTTCGACCTCATCGTTGTGAAGTCTCCGCATACCGAGTTCCACATGTACGACGCATGGGTGGAGAAGAACTTCAACATCGATGCACCGGGTGCGACCTCTGCCGACATTCCGAGCCTCGGCCACACCATCTGCATGCGGCCGATCTATCCGCTCGATCCGGACATCGACTTCAGACCGGAAGCGAAAATCTACCCTGACCGCTCAAGCGGCAAATAAAGCGAGGCCATCCAGTTCATGAAAATCGAGGCGGTCGATTTCTTCTATTTCGCCATGCCGGAAGTGACGACGGATGCGGACGGCAGCCAGGACGCGCTTATCGTGCGCGTATCGGCCGGTGGCCATATCGGCTGGGGCGAGTGCGAGGCCGCTCCCTTGCCGTCGATCGCGGCTTTCGTCTGCCCGATGTCGCATGGCGCATGCCGGCCGGTTGCAATGTCGGTACTGGGGCAGACGCTGGAGGGACCGGAAGACATCGCCCGTATCAGCGCGCTGGTGGCGCGCGACAGCATGGACCTTCTACAGGCGCCGCACACGCTTTCGGGTATCGAAATGGCCTTGTGGGACCTGCTCGGCCGCCGGCGTGACGAGCCGGTCTGGAAGATGCTCGGATATGCTCGTTCCGAACCCAAGATTCCCTACGCATCCCTGCTCTTCGGCGATACGCCTGAAGAGACTCTTGCCCGAGGCAGAAAAGCGCGGGTCGATGGTTTCAGCGCCGCCAAATTCGGCTGGGGGCCAATTGGCACGGGAAGCGTCAAGGCAGACGCGGACCAGTTTGCCGCCGCGCGCGAGGGCGTAGGACCGGATGCCCACCTCATGGTGGATGTCGGACAGATTTTCGGCGAAGACGTCGAGATGGCGGCGCAGCGCCTGTCGGGCCTCGATGCCGCGCAGGCGCTGTGGTTCGAGGAGCCGTTCTTCGGCAGTGCGTATGAAGCCTATGCGGCCCTGGCGGAAAGACCATCCAAAGTCCGGCTTGCCGGGGGCGAAGCCGCCCATAACGTCGCCATGGCCCGTCATCTGATGGACTACGGCAAGATCGGCCATGTCCAGATCGATTGCGGGCGGATTGGCGGGATCGGCCCGTCCAAGATCGTCGCGGACCTCGCCAGGGAACGCGGCATCACCTATGTGAACCACACCTTCACAACCCATCTGGCACTCAGCGCCTCGCTGCAAGCCTATGCCGGCATCGCCGATGATCGCATCTGCGAATACCCGGCAGACCCCCGTCCGCTCGCGGTGGCGGTTGCGAAGAACCCGTTTAGGCGGGATGAAAATGGAGAGATACGGGCGCCCGAATCGCCGGGGCTGGGCATCGACGTCGATCTTCCGGCACTCAAACCCTATCTGGTCGATACCGAGATCAGGGTTGGAGATCAGGTGCTTTACAAGACCCCGGTGATTGACTGACACGAGCGAAGGGGAATCGGGCATGGAAAAACGCCCCAACATTCTCTTCCTGCTGTCCGACCAGCACGCATACAAGGTTGCCGGCTGCTACGGCGATCCGCTCGGTGCGACACCCAATATCGACCGCCTCGCCCGTCGCGGTGTAACTTTCGACAACGCCTACTGCCCTTCACCGATCTGCACCCCGAGCCGCATGTCGCTGCTGACGGGCCGATGGCCCCACAAGCAAAGCTGCTGGACGCTCGAGGATCAGCTCGCATCCGATCTGCCGACATACGCCCACGCGCTGGGCGCGGCCGGCTACCGGACGATCCTGGCCGGACGCATGCATTCGATCGGACCCGACCAGCTCCATGGTTTCTCGGAACGTCATGTCGGCGACTGCTCGCCGAACTGGCTTGGGGCCGGCCGGCAGGACCTGGGAGTGCTTGCCGGCACGCAGGGACCGTCAGCGCCAGACGCGAATGGCGGACCGACGAAAGCCGTCAGCATTTCCAATTCGGGTCGCGGGCAATCCGGCTACGAAGTGGTTGATGACGCCACGACGGACGCCGCCTGCACGCGGCTGAAAGAACTGGGCGCCGAAAGCGCTGCAGGTCATGGCCAGCCCTTTCTGCTGGCGGTCGGCTTCATTTTGCCCCATTGCCCCTTTGTCGCCAGGGCAGAGGATTACGATCTGTTTGAAGGCAGGGTGGGCCCGCCGGCATTGCCGCGTCCCGATCCGTCGAAGGAGCATCCCTTTCTGACGAAATGGCGCAGATATAGCGGCTGCGAAAACGCCGAGCCGGAGGACATCCTCCGCGCACGCACGGCCTATTACGGCCTTGTCCATGCTCTCGACCGCAAGATCGGCAGGATACTCGACGCGCTCGATGAAGCCGGGTTCGGTGACGACACGCTTGTCATCTACGCCTCCGACCATGGAGAACAGATCGGCGAGCGGGAATTGTGGTGGAAGAATACGTTCTATGAGGAATCGGTGCGTGTCCCGCTGGTGATGTCATGGCCCGGAAGGTTCCCCGAAGGCGAGCGGCGCGCGCAGATCGTCAATCTGGTGGACGTCAACGCGACCATGCTGAACGCGGCCAACACCCCGGCGCTGCCGCGTTCAAACGCAAGAAGCCTCACCCGGATCGCGCGCGACGACAACGATGCGGCCTGGGACAACGAGACTTTCAGCGAATATGTGACCGATCTCTCATCGGTCTGGACCGGGCCGGAAGCGACATGCCAGCGCATGCTTCGCTCGGGCCAATACAAATATGTCCATGTCGATGGATACCGCCCGCAATTGTTCGATCTGGAATCAGATCCATCGGAAAGCAGGGACCTTGGCGACGACCCGGCATATGCGCAGCTGCGTCAGCAATTGGGAGCGCGCGTGCTCGACGGGTGGGATCCGAAGATGATCCGCCACGAAGTCGACCTGCGATGCGCCGAAAAGGCGATCCTGCGCAAATGGGGAAAGGAGACTGCCCCGCAAAGCCGATACCAGTATGAAATCACGGCCGAAGAAAGCTGGCTGGATCCTCGGCCCTAGCTGCTCTCACGCTTCTTTCAATGCCGCCAGCCGCGGCGCGATGTCGGCGGTGACCAAAGCGGCAAGTTCGGCGCCACGATCATCGCCGATTTCCCCGGTCCATCGCTTCATGCGCTCAACCAGTTCCTCGATGACGCGCGCATAGTCCGGATAGTGCTTGAACCGCTGGAATCCGCCGTCATCGCGGGGCGTCAGATACACGTTGAGTTCTTCCTCGGGGTCCGCCTCCAGATCATAGAGTTCGTGATCCCCGTTGGCTGACGCGATAAGCTTCCACCCGGCAGAGCGGATGGCACGCTGCTCGATCTTGCTCACATGCGTGATGTTCTGGACGAAATAATCATCCCTCCAGTCGTCGGCATCCTGATCGAGCAGCAACGGCTTGAGGCTGCTTCCATGCATGCCTTCCGGCGCATTCGCGCCTGCGAGATCCAGCATGGTCGGCGCCAGATCCTGCAGACCGATCGGAGCATCCGAACGCGTCGAGGGCTTGATACCCGGACCTTCGACGATGAACGGAATGCGGATGGCATCGTCGTGGCAAACGAATTTGTGCTCGCCTTCGCGACGATACCAGAACGTGTCTCCGTGGTCGGAGAAGTAGAACACGTAGGTGTTGTCGGAAAGACCGCTTTCCTCCACTGCCGCGCGCACGCGCGCCAGATCCTCGTCCAATGCGCTGACGGCGGCATAATATCCCGCGAAGGGCACGCCCTTGCCGCGATACGGCTCGTAGAAGCGCGCCGGCGCGGAATAGGGGTCGTGCGGCGGGTAGAAACTCAGGACCATCGCGAAGGGCTGTGTCTCTGTCGTGCGGTTCTTCAGAAAGGCGATCGCGGCGTCTGTCTGGCGGTCGGGCCTGTATTCGCCGTCGAGCAGACCGTCCATCCAGTGGCCTTTGCGGGAATTGAACGATTCCTCCCAGACATCGAAGAATGGCGGCTGTGCTTCGCCGAGGTGCCATTTGCCGAAATGCGCGGTCAGATAACCGGCGTTCCGCAGATGGTCGAACACGGTTTCCTTGACCACGGCATGCGAGGCAAAGGCGTTGTCGACGCCGTAGAGGTTGTCGATGAGCTGGTGCCTGTGCGGATAGACACCGGTCCACATCGTTCCGCGAGCAGGCGTACACACCGGCCAGGGGGTGAAGGCGGAATCGAAAGACTTGCCGGCCCCGGCCATCGCGTCCGTACCGGGCGTCACCGTGAACCGATTGCCGTAGGAGGCAAGCGAATCGCTGCGCTGTTGGTCGGAAAGGACGAGAATGATATTCGGTCGATCGGTCATGCTTGATCCTGGTCAGGCGGTTGGCAGAGGGTTGGCCGGCGTGCCGGCGAGATGACAGGCGGCCTGATGTCCCGGCAGAACTTCCCTCAGGACGGGAGGCTCGCTCGCGCAACGCTCGACCGCGATCGGGCATCGCGTGTGGAAACGACAGCCGCTTGGCGGTTTGGCGGCGCTGGGAATGTCTCCCTTGATGGTGAAGAAGGATTTGCGTCCCTTCGCCGACGAGGGAACCGATTGCAGCAACGCCTGGGTGTAGGGATGGACCGGGTTCGCGAAGATCTGGCCACGCCCGCCCAGCTCGACAATCTGGCCGAGATACATCACCGCCACATTGTCCGATATGTGCCGGACGACTCCCAGATCGTGCGAAATGAACAGATAGGTCAGGCCGAGATCGCGCTTGAGGTCCTGCAACAGATTCAGGATCTGGGCCTGGACCGAAACGTCGAGCGCCGACACGGCCTCGTCGCAGACGATGAACGCCGGTTCCAGCGCGAGCGCGCGCGCGATGCAAATCCGCTGGCGCTGCCCGCCGGAGAACTCGTGGGGGAAGCGTCCGGCGTGAAAGCTCGACAGGCCGACCCGATCGAGCAGGTAGCGTAACCTGCGTTCGCGGCCCACGGCGTCGTCGACACCATGGATGACGAGAGGCTCGACGATCAGCTCGCCCGCCGTCATGCGCGGGTTGAGCGCACCGAAGGGATCCTGAAAGATGATCTGCATGTGACGCCGCATGGCGCGCAGCTCATTGTCTCCGAGAGACATGATGTCGGTGTTTTCGAACCGCACGCTGCCCGATGTGGCCTCGAGCAAGCGCAGGACGAGCCGCCCCGTCGTTGTCTTCCCGCAGCCGCTCTCGCCGACCAGCCCAAGGGTCTCGCCGCGATTGATCGCGAAGCTGACGTCATCGACGGCACGGATCGAGCGGCTCTCGCCGAACAGGCCGCCCTTGCCCACGACGAAATCCTTGCTCAATCGATCCACAATCAGGATCGGTTCGCTGCTGCGCTCGTTCGTCATTGTGAGGAAAGCCGTCTGAATTCGTAACCGGTGTTTCGAATGCACGCCGCCCTGTGCGAGGGTTCGCATTCGATGAGGCCCGGCACGGCCGTTGCGCAGACCGGCTTTGCATAACCGCAACGCGGCTCGAAGCGGCAGCCCGGCGGCACGTCGAACAATGGCGGCACGGTTCCCTTGATAGCGGCCAGCCGCTCCTCGTCGCGGTCGACCGGGGGAATGCTTGCGAGCAGGCCTTCGGTGTAGGGGTGGAGCGGATGCGAGAAGATGACATCCGCCTTCGCGTCTTCGAGCACCTGTCCGAGATACATGATCAGCACCCTGTCCGTGAACGCCGAAACGACACCGAGATCATGGCTGATGAGGATGATCCCCATCTTGTATTCCGCCTGCAGGTCGAGCATCAGATCGAGAATCTGCGCCTGCACCGTCACGTCCAGCGCGGTGGTCGGTTCGTCGGCGATCAGCAGCCTGGGCCGGCAAATGAGGGCCATGGCGATCATGACGCGCTGGCGCATGCCGCCCGACAGGCGATGCGGATAGTCATCCATGCGATGTTCCGGTGACGGTATGCCGACGCGGCGCAGGGCTTCGATACCCCGCTCGCGCGCTTCTCGCCGTCCGATCTTCATATGCCTGCGCACCGTTTCCATGACCTGATCGCCAATGGTCAATACCGGGTTGAGCGCAGTCATCGGCTCCTGAAAGATCATGCCGATCGACGCGCCGCGCAGCTCCTCAAGTCTGGACTCGCTGGCGCGGAGCAGATCTTCTCCGTTCAGATGCAGGCGGTCGGCCGTAATCACGCCGTTCTTTGGCAGCAGCCGCAGTATGGAAAGCGCGGTCATGCTCTTCCCGGACCCCGATTCCCCGACGATTCCGAGGATCTCCCCGGGTGACAGCGTAAATGAAAGACCGTCCACGATTCGCGTTCCATCGAATGAAACACGCAGGTTTTCGACCTCGAGCAAGGGAGGCGTTCCGCCCGTCATTTCCTGGGTTTCATTCGTCATTTGCGCTGCATTCGTGGGCAATATCGTCACCTCGGAAATCGCTTTACGGTTTTCATGATTGTATACTATTATACGATTTGCAAGGGTAAGCCTCTCCGGAAATGCCGGATTCGAAGGGGCGCGCAACCCGCCATAAGGGTGGCGACAGCAAGGTGCGAGGGCTCATGAACCTGCTGAATGCAATGGACATCTCGTCGGGTCGGATGCCTTTTCCTGTTTGTCTCACGCCTTGCGCACCTGCCAGCGCAAGATGGTCCTGTGGGACGATCCGGCCCATGCCGACACCGTGCAGGAGGCGATGGACGTGTTGCGCGATCGGCCTGTCAGCATCGCGTTCCACACCCGAGCGGCGCATTCACGCATGATCGATCCGGGAACTCGGCTTTCCTGCCAGCCGTAAACGGAAGATAGAGGGATAGCATGAAACAGCCGAATATCGTTGTCGTTCTGGTCGATCAGATGCGGCGGGATGCGATGAGCTGCGCCGGCGACCCGAACGTCCGGACTCCCAATCTGGACCGCATGGCCCGCAATGGCGTCCGCTTTACCTCGGCATGTTCGACCTTCCCGGCCTGCGTACCTTTCCGTTTTTCGATGCTTACCGGCGAATACGCGCACTCCCGCAATGTGCCGGCGCTCGGCTTTCGCCTGTCGCCGGCCGAACGCACGCTTGGCGACGCCATGAAGGCGGAAGGCTATGCCACGGCCTATATCGGCAAATGGCACCTTTACTCGGCCTACGGCGTCAGCGGGGGGCTCAACCTGTCACAGGCGTGCCGGACGCCCATCCCCGCCAGCCATCGCCGTGGCTTCGACCATTGGCGCGGATTCGAGCTGAGAAACGAGTTCTACGACACCTACTACTTTGCCGATGACGAGACACAGCCGCGCCGGCTGGAGGGCCATCAGACGGACGGCCTGTTCTCCCTGGCTCTGGACTATCTTGAGAAAGACCGGTCACGCGACCGCCCGTTCTTCCTGATGCTGTCCGTCGAGGCGCCCCATCCACCTTTCATGGCTTCCCTGGAAAGCCTGGAGCGCGTCCGTCAACGCGGACCGATGGTGCAACGGCCCAATGTCGACCTCGACGCGATAAGGTTTTTCCCGCCGGAATGGCACGAGGAAAACGGCCCTGCCGGAAAGGTGGACCCGAACGATCCCGCTTCCGTGAAACGCGTCGCCGAAGCAAACATGATGGCCTATTACGCGATGATCGAGATGATCGACGACAATATGGGCCGGTTGAGTGCAACGCTCGACAGGGAAGGATTGGCGGACGACACGATTGTGGTCTTTCTCTCCGACCATGGTGAACTGGGCGGGAGCCATGGCATGCTCGGCAAGGCCGAACCATGGGAGGAATCCATCGGGATTCCGCTGATCGTTTCCGGTCCTGACGAATATGTTGCCAGAAAGGGAAGCACTGCCACGGTGCCGGTCAATACCGAGGATCTCTTTCCGACTCTCGTCGGCCTCGCGGGAGGCGCCGCCGGCGGCGGCCTCACAGGAATGGACATGGCGCCACTGGTCCGCGGAGAGATCGACAAACCGCAACGTGACGGCGTGCTTCTGGAATTCGTGACGGAGACCCGCGCGAACCGCGGCTATTACGATGAGACGTGGCGCGGCATCAGGACCGAGCGCTACAAATACACGGTGATTGGCAGCAGGTCGGGCGCAAGGCCCTGGCAGTTGTTCGACCTTGAGACCGATCCGTTCGAAATGGAAAACCTCGTCGACCGGGAGGACTGTGCCGGGCTTGCCCGGCAATTGCACGAGCAGCTTGCCGAACTGCTGGAAACGACGGGAGACGACTTTGCGCTGGGAGAGGCCTTTGGCCTGAAGGCGCGCAACGCGGTGGCGCCGGTCGCCTAGTGCGTTTCACGTTTTGTCGCAAGCAGATGCATCGAAATGCGCGTTCGCGCATATGCGAGAGACAGCGCTTTTCGATTCCGTCCAAAGCTGAAACGCACTAGCTGGCCGCCCGGCGGCTTTCAAGCTTGCGCAATTGCTCGACCAGCTTCTCGTAGTCGACGGCACGCGAATAATCGAGAATGTGAACTTCCAGCAGCTTGTCGAAGGCGTCGACATCACCCCGCCGGATCGCCTCGATCAGGTCGTCATGCTCGGCCACGATGCTCTTCACACCCTTCTTCAGGGTCGAAAGGCCGAAAATGATCGTCAACTGTCGGGACAACGGCTCCCAGGAACGGACGAGAATGTCATTCTCCGACAACTGGCAGAGGCACAAATGGAACTTGGTGTCGAGGCTCGCGACAAGGAAGTTGTCGTCGGCATCGGCGGCCGCGTGCATCTGTTCGAGAACCTTTTCAAGGGGTGCAAGCACCCCGGGATCACGCCTCGCGCGCTCGATCACTTCGGCGCCCGCCAGCTTTTCCAGCGCAAGGCGAACCTTGAGTGACTTTTCGAGGCGATCGATGTTGACGCTCATCAGGCGCATGCCGCGATAGCGCTCGCTGACGACGACTCCCTGGCTCTCCAGAAGGCGCAACGCCTCGCGAACCGGAATGCGGCTCACATTCAGGGAGCGCGCAACTTCTGCTTCCACGATCCGGTCTCCGGGAAGGAAAATACCCTTCGCGGTTGCCTCCACGATTGCGTCAACGACCTGATCCACAAGAGTCTTTGCGGACAACGGAGCGAGCGTGGCGAGTTTGCTGTTTGTCTTGGCTGCGGTTTCAGTCGGCATCGTCGGTGAATTCCTTGACAATTTAGCATTATGCGAACATCGTATACGATTATACGATTATACGAACCGTCCGGAGGCTTCGATATAGCGTTTATGGGTCGTGCCCGACAAGTCTCCGGGAGGTCACGAACCAAACCAACACAGGGAGCATGAGAAGAAATGGGAGTTCACAGCCAACTTAGGAAGATGGGAAGGGTGGTGGCCATCACGGGTGCCCTGGCACTCTCGGTCGCGTTATTCCCGAGTGATACCCTCGCTCAGACCATGGGTGGCGATGTCATCGTGGTGCAGGGCTCCAATCCGCCCAGCCTCGACGCAATGTCGACGTCTTCGCAGGCGTCTCGCAACATCAACATGAACATCTACGAAACGCTGTACGGGTTCAGCGAGAACGTCAAACCGATCCCGATCCTGGCGGAAGACTGCATCATCTCCGATGATGGCCTGACCTACCGCTTCCCGCTCAGGAAGGGCGTGAAGTTCCATAACGGCAAGGAAATGACCGCCAAGGACGTGAAGGCGTCTCTTGAGCGCTACCGCAAGGTCGGCGCTACCGGCAAGCTTCTCGATCCGGTTGAAAGCATCGATATCACCGGCGATTACGAAGTCACCTTCACCATGAAGAAGGCGACGCCGACCTTCCTCGAAGCGTTCTCCTCACCGCGCGCGCCGGCCGTCATCATTCCCGAGGAAGATGGCGAGACCGAAGCCGGGAAGAACAGCTTTGTGGGAACCGGGCCGTACAAATATGTCGAATACGTTCCCGACAGCCACGTGAAGCTCGAGCGTTTCGAGGATTACGCGGCAGACACCCGCTATTCGGGAATCGACGGTTTCGGCGGCAACAAGACAGCCTATTTCGACACCGTCACCTTCCGCATCATCACCGAGCCGGGTGCCCAGGTTGCCGCACTTGAGGCCGGCGAAGTGCACGTCCTCGAGCAGATTCCGGTGCCGGCGGCCCGCCGTCTGGCGAACAATTCCGACATCGTGACCTACGAGAACATTCCCTGGGCCTTCAACACGTTCATCTTCAACATGAACGTGCCGCCGTCGGACAATCTGAAGTTCCGTGAGGCAGTGCAGGTTGCGCTGAACATGGAAGAGATCATGGGCATCACGACGGAAGGCCTCTTCCAGCTGGACCATGGCTGGCAGTACGAAGGCACGACCTATGACGCGGGCGACATCGGCAAGGAATACTACAACCAGGCCGATGCCGATCGTGCCAAGGCACTGCTCAAGGAAGCCGGGTACAATGGTGAGGAATTCTCCATCCTGACCGATGGCAACATTCCCGGCCACGCCAAGTCGGCCATCGTCATCGCCGAGCAGCTCAACGCAGTCGGCATCAATGCGGTCGTCAATCAGGTCGACTGGCCAACCGCGCTGAAGATCAGGCTTCAGCCTGAAGGCTGGAACGGCTGGACGCTGCAGATGGGTATCGAACCCTATCTCGGACCGGTCGGCCTCATCGCCACGCTGACGGGCGACAGGCCGCATTTCGTCAAGAACGATCCCGAACTGGACGCGCTTTACGAAGAGCTCATTTCAGGAGCGACCGCGGAAGCCCGCCTGGAGACGATGAAAAAGATCCAGACCCGTCTCTACGAGTTCTTCGGCGTCATCAAGCTCGGCAATATCGGGCTGATGCAGGCGAGCCGCGCGTCGGTCAAGGGCTTCAAGCCGTTCCGCTTCCCCCGCATGTACAATGTGTGGTTCGAAGGCTGACAACACTCTAGACTGAAAACGCCGGCGGGGAGTTCCTGGCCACTTCCCGCCGGCCGCTTTGCAGGCATTTTATCAAGGGGTTCCAGTGTTCCGATTTGTCGTTGGTCGCCTGCTTACTGCGATCCCTGTTCTCATCGTTGTTTCGCTGGTGACATTCCTGATCATCTGGATGGTTCCGGGCGACGTGACGGCCGAAATCGCCGGCGGGGACGCCACGCCGGAAGAAATGGAAATCATCCGTCAGAATCTGGGCCTGGACAGGCCCCTGCCCGAGCGGGCGCTCGCCTGGTATGGCCGGCTCCTGCATGGCGATCTCGGACATTCCTATCTCCTCAATCGCTCCGTAGCAGATGCCGTGTTCGAACGGCTGCCGGTGACGCTTTCCCTGGCCGGTCTGGCGCTCGTGATCGCCACGACAATCGGCATCTTGCTGGGGATCCTCGCGGCCGTGCGACAGAACACGTGGCTTGACCAGGGCGCGATGATCGTTGCGCTGGTCGGGCTGTCGGTCCCGGACTTCTGGTTCGGGATCGTCATGATCATCCTGTTCGGTGTCGTCCTGGGATGGTTCCCCACCGGCGGCTATGTCCCCCTGACCGAGGATTTCGCCGGTTGGGTTCAATGCATGACACTTCCCGCGCTGACACTGGCGTTCACGCAGATGGGAGTGATCGCAAGAATGTCCCGCTCGAGCATGCTGGACGTGCTCAACCAGGACTTCGTGCGCACGGCCAAGGCAAAGGGCATGCGGGCGCGCACGGTGATCTTCAAGCACGCGCTCAGAAACGCCCTGGTGCCGATCGTCACCGTCGTTGGTGTTATCACCGGCGTCCTGCTCAGCGGCGCGGTTGTCATCGAGTCCGTCTTTTCCCTGCCCGGTGTCGGCCGCCTCATCATAGGTTCCATCCAGCGCCGGGACTTTCCCATCATTCAGGGCGGATTGCTGGTTACGGCCTTCATTTTCGTTTTCGTGAACATCATTGTCGACGTGCTGTACGTCTGGTTCGATCCGAGGGTGCGCGATGACCGTTGACGATTCGGTATCGCTCGGCGCCGAAATGTCGGCCGCCCGCCGCCGGCGCCGGGTACAACTCGCTCGACGTCTCCTGGGCCACCGTTCCTTCCTGTTCGGACTGGTGATCCTGGCCATTTTCTTCTTCCTCGCCATTTTTGCGGACTTGCTCGCGCCTTATGCGCCCGAGAAGAGCGACTACCGGTCGATTCTCATGCCGCCATCCTGGGAACACTGGTTCGGCACGGACGGATTTGGCCGCGATATCGCGAGCAGGATAATCTATGGCACGCGGGTCTCGCTGCGAATCGGACTTGTCGTCGTCGTGACGACCGGCATTCTGGGAACCGTGCTGGGTACGCTCGCGAGTTACGTTCGCTGGCTGGACAGTCTGATCATGCGCGGCCTGGACGGACTGATGGCCTTTCCGGGCGTCCTTCTGGCGATTGCACTGGCGGCGGCGCTCGGACCATCGGAGATCAACGCGATCATCGCGCTGACGATCACGTTCACGCCGCGAACCGCCCGCATCGTTCGCGCCAGCGTACTCGTCGTACAGGGCATGCAGTTCATCGAGGCTGCCCATGCGGTTGGCGCCAGCCATGCGAGGATCATTTTCCGCTACATCCTTGCCAATGCGATGTCACCGCTCATCGTGCAGCTGACATTCGTATTCGCCGTGTCGATCGTGGCCGAAGCGATACTCAGCTTCCTCGGCGTGGGGCCGCCGCCGCCCGCGCCATCCCTGGGCAACATCATCGCTGACGGGCGAACCTACATCCAGGAAGCCTGGTGGATAGCGGTGTTCCCCGGGCTCGCCATAGCGGTCGCGGTGTTGAGCCTGAACCTGATGGGCGATGGCCTGCGCGACATCATCGATCCGCGCCAGCGCAACCTGAGGGACAGCTGAAGTTCACGGTGATCGGGCTCGCATGATGCGGATGGGAAACGGGACGCTACGCATTGGTTGACACTGCACGGCCTGACAGCACGGGAAAGCCCTGCTGCGTACCGGCGGCACCGGAAAGGCACGCCGCGCAGCCCGTGGCGGATTTGCCCCAATCGCAGTCGGACCACAGCGAAATCATCTGGATCGACGCTTGCGAAAGCTATGTCGGAACACGCCAGCCAGTGTTGCCGATCGATGGCGAGGGACCGGATCGCAAGGTTCGGCTTCGTCCCTTCGGCATTGATCGCCACGCCGTCAGCAACCGGCGTTTCGCGGCTTTCGTGACAGACACAGGCTACGTCACCGAGGCTGAACGGTTCGACTGGTCCTTCGTGTTCAGGGCTTTCGTTCCGGCAGCACTGCTCCCAACCCTGCCTGTCGCGCCCGAAGCGCCCTGGTGGGTGCGCATCGAAGGCGCCTGCTGGAAGCAGCCCGAAGGAAAGGGCAGCGATTTCGTCGGCCGGGAAGCCTTGCTGAGGATTCAGCGCGAAGGAATCGCACAGCAGTTGATCTACATCGAGGTGGACGCCCGTGACGCGGATTGCATCGGGGGAGAACCGGTCTTCTCCGAGGGACGCCTGGTGG
>JBHIWX010000006.1:0-73235 GCA_041987205.1 Rhizobiaceae bacterium
ATCCAGACTGTTGCGCCGGAAAAGGATGTCGATGGCTTCAGCTTCATCAATGTCGGCAAGCTGACGACCGGACAATTGGGCGACGCCTTCGTACCCTGCACGCCCGCCGGTTGCATGGTCATGCTGCGTCGAGCCCTCGGCAAGGCCGATTTCTCGGGGATGAACGCCGTCGTCGTCGGCCGTTCGAACCTTGTGGGCAAGCCGATGCTCAACCTGCTGCTCGCCGCCAACGCCACGGTCACCATCGCGCATTCGCGCACGAAGGACTTGCCGGCGCTGTGCCGCACCGCAGACATTCTGGTCGCCGCCGTAGGCAGACCGGAAATGGTCAGGGCAGACTGGGTCAAGCCTGGCGCCTGCGTTATCGATGTCGGTATCAACCGCGTGCCGGCACCTGAAAAGGGTGAGGGCGGTACGAAGATCATCGGCGATGTCGCCTACGACGAATGCGCGGAGGTCGCCGGCTCGATCACGCCCGTACCGGGTGGCGTTGGCCTGATGACGGTCGCCATGCTGATGGCCTCGACGCTCGCCAGCGCCTGCCGTACCGCCGGCGTCGAACCGCCGGAATACTGATCAGCCGCACTGCTCCCTGTCACCAACCGAACCATTCTACGTCGTCATCCTCGGGCTTGTCCCGAGGATCTAAACCCGTATCAGGGCAAAAGGCGTTCAAACGGGGCAGCGCGCTGTCTCCAGCGCTAGATCAATCCGCAACACCGGGATTCATTGGATGCTCGGGACAAGCCCGAGCATGACGTGGCGAGCGCTGCCGACTGGAGTCGAGCGAACCATATACTGGTACGGATCAGCCAAAAACGCTCGCGCCCTGATCCGCCGGGCCGGCCACGCGCCGGAAGGCGGCGAACAGTTCCCGCCCCAGACCGAAGTCGTTGGCCGCGAGATCGGCGGTTGCCGCCTCGCGCGCGGCGAAGCTTTCAGCGTCCACCAGCACTTCCAGCGTGCCGGCCTTCGCGTCGAGCCGGACAATGTCGCCGTCGCGCACCTTCGAAATCGGTCCGTCGTCGAGCGCTTCCGGCGTCACATGGATGGCCGACGGTACCTTGCCCGAGGCGCCCGACATGCGTCCGTCGGTAACCAGCGCGACCTTGAAGCCGCGGTCCTGCAGCACGCCCAGCGTCGGCGTCAGCTTGTGCAGTTCCGGCATGCCGTTGGCCTTCGGTCCCTGGAAGCGCAGTACCGCGATGAAGTCGCGCTCCAGTTCGCCTGCCTTGAACGCGGCCTGCACCGCGTCCTGATCGTGGAACACCAGCGCCGGCGCCTCGATGATGTGGCGTTCTTCCTTCACCGCCGAGATCTTGGCGACGGCGCGGCCGAGATTGCCGGTCAGCATTTTCAGTCCGCCGGTCTTCTGGAACGGTTTGGCGACCGTCGACAGCACCTTGTCGTTGCCGGAGATTTCCGCCGCCTTTTCCCAGACGATCTCGCCGTCTTCGCCGAGCTTCGGCTCCTGGCGGTAGTTCGACAGCCCGCTGCCCCAGACCGTCTTGACGTCCTCATGCAGCAGGCCGCCATCGAGCAATTGCCCGATGAGGTAGCCCATGCCGCCGGCGGCGTGGAAATGGTTCACGTCGGCCAGCCCGTTGGGATAGACGCGTGCCAGCAGCGGGATCGTGTCGGAAAGGTCGGCGATGTCCTCCCAGGTCAGCGCAATGCCGGCGGCGCGCGCCATGGCGACCAGATGCAGCGTGTGGTTGGTCGACCCGCCCGTGGCGTGCAGGCCGATGACGCCATTGACCACCGCCTTCTCGTCGATGACATGGCCGGCAGGCGTGTAGTCGTTGCCGAGCGCGGTGATCGCCAGCGCCCGCTTCGCCGCCGCCTTCGTCAGCGCGTCGCGCAGCGGCGTGTTCGGGTTGACGAAGCTCGCGCCCGGCAGATGCAGGCCCATGATCTCCATCAGCATCTGGTTGGAATTGGCCGTGCCGTAGAAGGTGCAGGTGCCGGGCGAATGATAGGATTGCGATTCCGATTCCAGCAGTTCGGCGCGGCCGACCTTGCCCTCGGCATAGAGCTGGCGCGTCTTTGCCTTTTCGTCATTGGGCAGGCCGGACGGCATCGGCCCGGCCGGCACGAACACCGCCGGCAGATGGCCGAAGGTCAGCGCCGCGATGACGAGGCCCGGCACGATCTTGTCGCAGATGCCGAGGAAGACTGCCGCATCGAACATGTTGTGCGTGAGGCCGATGGCGGCGGCCATGGCGATCACGTCGCGCGAGAACAGTGACAGCTCCATGCCGGGCTGGCCCTGCGTGACGCCGTCGCACATGGCCGGCACGCCGCCGGCAACCTGCGCCACGCCGCCGGCTTCCTGTGCGGCCTGCTTGATGAGATCGGGAAAGTCCTTGTAGGGCTGGTGCGCCGACAACATGTCGTTATAGGCGGTGACGATGCCGAGATTGGGCGCGACCTCTCCCGACAGCGCCTGCTTGTCGGCGACGCCGCAGGCGGCGAAACCATGGGCGAGGTTGCCGCAGGAAAGCACCGCGCGATGCGGCCCCTTGCCGGCCTCGGCGGCTATGCGCGCCAGATAGGATTCCCGCGACGGCCTGCTCCGCTCGATCAGGCGTTCGGTGACATCGGCAATGCGGCGATCGACATCCATCTTGCTTCCTTTCGGTTGCTGGCCGGAGTTGCCAACACGGTTTGGGCAATCCCGGGAAAATGCCTGCCCCGGACGCGGTCCGGAGTGGAGGCCGGTTTTCCGTCCGGAATTGCGAATACTTAACTATGGCGCCCAGAACAGGTTGAGTCGCTCCGATGCGCCGCGCAGCACGGCGCGGATCGGCATCGCCTCCGCCGGGCCTTCGCCGAGCGCTTCGTCGAGCACGGTCTTCTTTTCTTCCCCCTCGATATGGAGCGCCAGGAAGTGCGCGTCGAGGATCGGTTTCAGGGTGAGGGTGAGGCGGGGCTCGCCGGCACCGGGCGCTTCCATCGTCACGATCCGCGCATCGTTTTCAAGGTCGAGCGCTTCGCCGAGGTGGTCGCCGCCCGGAAAGAACGACGCGGTGTGCCCGTCCGTGCCCATGCCGAGAATGACGGCGTCGAAATGGTCGATGCCCGCGATCGCCTGATCGGCCCGCGCGGTGGCTTCGTCGGGCGGGCAGGGCTGTTCGGGCGCCAGCGGGATGAGCTTCGCCGCGGCCGCGCGGCCCTGCATCAGCGTACGCTTCACCATGCCGAGATTGGAACGCGGATGGTCCCAGGCGACCAGCCGCTCGTCGACCAGCGTCACGGTCACGTTTTCCCAGGCAATGTCGGCCTGCGACAGCCGGGTCAGGAAAGTCGCGGGCGTCGAACCGCCCGAAACGGCGAGCGCGGCCGAACCGCGTTCGGCGACGCCGCCGCCCAGCACCGCGGCCACGCCCGCGGCGAGCGCCTCGGCAAGCTGTTCCCGGTCGCTGTAGTCATGCACATGCATGGGCGTCGCCGACCGGCGTCAGCCGATCTCCTCTTCTTCGTGCCAGGTCCGCCCGTCGCGCTCGATCAGCGCGATTGCCGCCGAGGGTCCCCAGGTGCCGGACGTGTATTTCTTGCAGCGCTGGCCGGTCTCTTGCCAGGCGGAGATGATCGGGTCGACCCATTGCCATGCCGCCTCGACCTCGTCGCGGCGCATGAACAGCGTCTGGTTGCCGCGAATGACATCGAGCAGCAGGCGCTCATAAGCGTCGGGCGAGCGCACGTGGAAGTGCTCGGCAAAGCTCATGTCGAGCGCCACTTCTCTCAGCCGCATGCCGCCGGGGCCGGGATCCTTGATCATGATCATCTGGCTGACCGCCTCGTCGGGCTGCAGGCGCAGTACCAGCCGGTTGGCGATCGGGCGCCCGGCATCGGCGTCGAAAAGATTGTGCGGCACCGGCTTGAACTGGATGACAATTTCCGAGACACGCTCGGCGAGCCGCTTGCCGGTCCTCAGATAGAAGGGCACGCCGGCCCAGCGCCAGTTCTCGACTTCCGCCTTGATCGCGACGAAGGTCTCGGTGTCGGAGGTGCCGCCACCGAGTTCGTCCAGATAGCCGCGCACCGCGCCGCCGCCCGAGGCGCCCGCGCCATACTGGCCGCGCACCGTGACGTCGGAGACATTGCCGGCATCGATGGGTTTGAGCGCGCGCAGCACTTTTAGCTTTTCGTCGCGCACCGCATCGGCGGCCACCGAGGCCGGCGGTTCCATGGCGACCAGGCAGAGCAGCTGCAGGATGTGGTTCTGCACCATGTCCCGGATCGCGCCCGATTTGTCGTAATAGCCGGCCCGGCCTTCCAGCCCGAGTGATTCCGCGACCGTGATCTGGACATGGTCGATATGGCTCGACTTCCACAACGGCTCGTACAGCGTGTTGGCGAAGCGCAGCGCCATCAGGTTCTGCACCGTCTCCTTGCCGAGGTAGTGATCGATGCGGAAGACCTGTTCCTCGCTGAAATGCTTGCCGATCGCCTGGTTGAGCGCATGCGCGCTGGCAAGGTCGTGTCCGATCGGCTTTTCGATGACGAGGCGCGAATCCTCGCGGATGAGGCCGTTCTCGCCGAGCCGTGCCGCGATGTCGCCGAAGATCGACGGGCCGACGGCAAGATAGAAGGCGCGTATGCGCGGCACGTCGCCGAGCAGGGCCTTCAGATCGTCCCAGCCCTTGTCGGAACGCGCATCGACCGAGACGTAATGGAGGCGCTTGAGAAAGCTGTCGAGCTTGTCGGTCATGAGCTCGTCCGGCTTGACATGCGCTCTGACCGCCTTGTCGGCGAAGGCCCGAAATTCATCGACCGACATTTCGCCCCGCGCCGCGCCGACGATCCGGGAATCGCCGACGATCTGGTTGTCGCAGGAGCGGTGGTAGAGCGCGGGGATCAGCTTGCGCTCGGCAAGGTCGCCGGTGCCGCCGAACACGACATAGTCGAACGGCTCGACCGGGATGAACTGGCTGGTCATGGCGAAGTCCGTCTTGGCGATGGAACCCGGCCGCGGCGCAGCCGGCAGAAAGGGTACCCGGCACGCATTGTTCCATATTTGCGGCGCGATTACCAATCGCTGCGTTGCAGCATGGCTCTTCTATTTAAATCGATTTAACGATGCAAGCCCCACCCAATCCTCAATTGCCCTCAACGCCAGGCTTGACTCCGCGGATAAATGTAATATGTAACGTTACATGATACGAGATGGCAGATTGTCGGGCATCCTGCATGTCCTGCTCCACATGGCCGAGCACGATGGTCCGGTCACGTCCGAAGTGCTGGCGAAAGCCATGTGCACCAATCCGGTCGTCATCCGGCGCACCATGGCCGGTCTGCGCGAGCAGGGCTATGTGCGGTCCGAGAAGGGCAGGGGTGGCGGATGGTCGATCGCCCGCGATCTCGCCGGGATCACCCTCCGCGATATCTATAACGCGATCGGCAGCCCCTCGCTGATCGCCATGGGCAACCGGTCGGAAAACCCCTCCTGCCTGGTCGAGAAGGCCGTCAACGCACGGCTCGGCAAGGCCTTCGACGAGGCCGAGGCACTGCTGCTCGCCCGGTTCGGCGAGGTCACGCTCGCCGATCTCAGCGCCGACTTCCACGCCGGCATGAAAAACAGAAAACTTCCCAGTCTGGAGTCCGAACATGGAAAATAATGTGCCTGCGGATCACGATGCCCCCGTGGATCATGATGTGATTGTCGTCGGCGGCAGCTTTGCCGGCATCTCCGCCGCGACCTATGTCGCACGCGCCAGGCGCTCCGTTTGCGTCATCGATGCCGGCGCGCCGCGCAATCGTTTCGCCGATCATTCGCACGGCCTGTTCGGCCATGACGGCATGAAGCCGGCCGACATGCTGGCCAATGCCCGCGCCCAGCTTTCCGCCTATCGCGAGGTGACTCTTGTCGAGGGAAACGTCGTCGACGCGCACAAGAAGGGGGACGGATTCGCGGTCACGCTCGCATCAGGCGAGACCCTGACGGCAAGACGCCTCGTACTGGCCTATGGCATGCGCGACGAATTGCCGGATATTCCCGGTATCGCGCAGCGCTGGGGCAAGTCGGTGGCGCAGTGCCCCTATTGCCACGGCTACGAGTTCGGCGGGCGTCAACTCGGCGTCCTCTATCACTCGCCCCTGTCGATGCATCACGTCCAGATTGTCTCCGAATGGGGCCCGACAGTCTATTATCTTAACGGCGCGCCGATGCCCGATGAGGGCGATCTGGCCGCACTCGCGGCGCGTGGCATCGAGATAGAGCCGGCGAGGATTCTTGGCTTCCACGGCGAAGGCAACACGCTCGAGTCGGTCGCACTGGACGGCAGTCGCACGCGCCAGATCGACGCCCTCTTCCTGGGCTCCACGCCGCGCTTCAACTCAGACATCGCCGAACGGCTCGGCTGCGAGATCGACGAGGGCGCCTATGGCAGCGTGATCCGCACCGACATGGCGAAGATGACGACGGTGCCGGGCGTCTTCGCCGCCGGCGACATCACGCGGCTCGCCTACAACGTCACCTGGGCATGTTCCGACGGCGTGATGGCCGGTTCGGCCGCGCACCGTTCGCTGATCTTCCCCGATGAGGTGATGAAGGCCGCCTGAGCGGCCTCACGTCACCTTCAACTGGTTGATGAAGGCGGGCGTACGGTCGGCGCTGATCGAGGAAATCCTGATCAGATGATCGAAACGCTGGGCCAGCGCGCGGATGTGTTCCACGGCGTTGATGACCAGATACATCTCGCCGATATAGACGGCCGCCCGTTTCGGGCCGAACACGGTGAACGGTGCGGAATAGGCCTTGATGCCGTCATAGAGGAAGAGCCGCAGCGTCGGATAGAGCTCGTCCAGCAGGCGCGCCATGTGCTCGATCTGCGCCGCGCGCGCGCCGCGTGTCAGGTCCGACCAGATGCCGCTGCCCGACGCCAACTCGTAAAGCCGCTGATATGGCATCACGATTTCCATGTCTGTTTCCGGACGCCTAGAATAGTCGAGCTGCTCTCTGGCCTGCCCGGTCTTGGCGTCGCGCAGCAGGGGCTGCTCGGAGCGGAATTCGTAGTTGAGCACGGCCTCGGTGCGCAGGAGGTCGGGCAGCGTTGCCGGCACATAGCGGATCTTGTAGCCGATCGCCTCGCGGTGCCATTCGGCGAGCCGGCTCGCGGCGATGCCGTCCGCCGCCGTTTCGATCGAAACAACCCGCGCCACCTCGCCGAGCGAACGTTCGCTCTGCGACATGCCGAGCAGCCAGTCGACGCTGACGGCTTCCGCCGCCGCGATGGCGCACAGCGTCTCCGCCCGGGGAAGCCTGCCGGTTTTCGCATCGAGGAACTGGCTGAGCGCGGAGCGGTCCATGCCGCAACGCCGCGCGAAGACCGACAGGTTCTCGCCGCGCCGCTCGATAAGCTGCTTCAGCCTGTCCTGGAATTGCGAGACGATTTCACGCTTGTCGAACATGTCGTGACGGGCCTATTTCTGGAATTCACGCACCATTTCGTGTGAAGTTACACCGATATTTGCAAAATCACAACGAAAGCGGCGCTTTTGTGTGCATTGTGTCATTGTCCGATCCGTCCGCGAGGATCACACTTTTGTGACGTTCGGGGCTACTGGCGAGGGCATTGAATGCAAAGGGGTTTTTGGGGGCGAATCGAGTGGCCGACGGTGGCATTGCTGCTGGTTACCTATTCGATCTGGTTCGGTTTCGTGCTGAAAGGCGAAAATCTCAATCCGCTGATCTGGATCGCGGGCGTCGCGATCGTTTCAGCGCTCTACTGGTCGCTGGTGCACGAGATCGTCCATGGCCATCCCACCCCCAACCGCCTCGTCAATCTTGCCCTGGTCTATGTGCCGATCGGCTGGGTCTATGCGCTCGGCCGCTTTCGTGACGGCCATCTGGAGCATCACGCCACCGGCGCGCTGACCGACCCCTTCGACGATCCCGAGAGCTGGTATATGGCCCGGCGCGACTGGCGCGAATTGCCGGCACCTGCCCGCATGCTCATGACCGTCAACAACACGCTGGCCGGGCGCCTGACCATCGGCCCCGCGATCACGATCTGGCGCATGATCGCCGGCGATATCGCACTGCTGCTGAAACCCGGTCCGCATCGCCGCGAAGTCGCGATCGCATGGGCGCTGCACGTGCCCGGCATCGTCCTGCTTGTGGCCATACTGTCGCGCTGGTCCGACGTGCCGCTCTGGCAATATGCCATCGCCGCCTATGTGGGCGTTTCGATCCTGCTGATCCGTACCTTCCTCGAGCATCAGGCCGCCGAGGATCGCGGCGAACGCACGGTCATCATCGAGGATGGCGGTCCGCTCGCTTTCCTGTTCCTGTTCAACAACCTGCACGTCGTCCACCACACGAGGCCCGGCCTCGCCTGGTATCGCATTCCGGGCTTCTATCGTCGCCACCGCGCGAACTTCATCCGGCGCAACAATGGCTACGTCTATCGCTCCTATGGCGAGATCTTTCGCAAGTACCTGTTCAAGGCCAAGGAACCGGTCGCGCATCCCTTCGTCGTCTGACGTCGCTTCGATCCCCGGTGGAATTCTGACATGATGCGCCGATGACGGGCGATGATCTGACACGCGCACACCTGTTCGCTACTCTTCCCATGTATGACTGGCCGGAAACGGCCACCGGCTGGGATGCGTTCTGGTATCTCGTCCGTGCCGAACTATCGAAAGCCGGCATCGAGGCATCACCCGAACTGAGACGCGATGACGATCCCTGGGGAATGTGGCGCGATCCGGCGCTCATCCTCGGCCAGACCTGCGGCTGGCCCTATGTCTCCGCCCTGCGCGGCAAAGTCGTGCCGCTTGCCCGATTTGATTTCGGCCTGCCGTCTGATAGCCCCGGCCACTACCATTCGGTTTTCATCGCACCGACGGACACATTGGGACAGGTGCGTTCGCCGCGCGATCTGGCACCCATCGTTGCGGATGCCTCGACGGTCGTCGCGATCAATGCCGCCGATTCCCAGAGCGGTTTCCGTGTCTGGGGCGAATGTTTCGAGGAGCCCTGGGTCCTGCCGGCCGACCGCCTGCTGCTCACCGGCAGCCATCGTGCCTCGATCCGCGCGGTGGCGGAGGGCAGGGCAGGCCTTGCGGCGATCGATGCCGTAACCTGGCAGATCGCGCTGGCGCATGAAGCGGCAGCGCGAGAGGTCGCCGTCGTCGCGCAATCGGCGGATGTTCCCGGCCTGCCGCTGGTCATGGCAACCGGGCTGGCCGAACATCGGGAGACCGTGCTGGTGGCGCTGGAGAACGCGCTGGCCGCCT
Organism: Rhizobiaceae bacterium; assembly: GCA_041987205.1. Lineage (GTDB taxonomy): Bacteria > Pseudomonadota > Alphaproteobacteria > Rhizobiales > Rhizobiaceae > BOKV01. Next base: position 9,244 of record JBHIWX010000006.1, read on the forward strand.
TGCCGCGCGGGACCCGTGACCTGCTCGGCCTGAAGGGCATCGTGTCGGCCGCCGACGCCGATTACGATGTCCTGACGCTTCCGCCTTTTGGTCGATTGCAGATCGAAGCGAAGCCCTGATTCCGGCAGGCTTTTTCCTCCGCACGCACGCTATTCACATCCGTCCGCATCCTCTCGCCTATCTGCGCATCAGTCGATGATGTATACTTTTGGTTGTGTCCCGTTGTGGGACGCTAACCAGGGGCAGCATGACATCAGGGAGAAAGACGATGACGGAAACACGCATCATCATTGGCCTGACAGCGATGTTCATACTGGCAGGTGCGGCAAATGGAACGGCACAGGAGCAGGACGGAAAACGACTGGGCCTCGACGCGGAAAGCGCGGCCGGGGGGGCGATAATGATCGCGCCCGGCGAGCGGGTTCGGCGGGCTTCGCTCGTGATCCTGACACCCGACGAAAGAGTGCTCGAGGCGACGGAGATGAAGGTCGCCTCGAACGCGAAACTTCCCAACATCCGGCTGGCCGACAAGGGGCTGAAGCCGGTCGACGGCATTTATCGCTATGAATTCCGGGCGATCACGCCGGACACCGTCGACGTGACGCCGACCAAGAAGTCGCAACTCGACAATGGCCGTGAACCCGGCGCCAAGCCGCAGCGGTTCAGGACCTTGCTGGCCAGCGGCACCTTTCTCGTACGCGACGGAAAGATCGACCTGAAGGCCGCCGAGATGAAGGAACCGACGGAGAGGGAGGAAGACGATGAAAACCGCCAGTAAAACCATCGGCAAGCCCGTCGCCGCCATCCTTCTCGCCGGCATGATCGGCGCGGTCGCGTCGCCGGCCCTTTCGGATCAGGTGATTGCCAACAATCTGATCGTCATCGGAAGCGAATGCGTCGGCTTCGATTGCGTCAATGGCGAAAGCTTCGGCTTCGACACGCTGCGCCTGAAGGAGAACAACACCCGTATCAAGTTCGACGATACCAGCTCCACCGCCAGCTTTCCGAATGTCGACTGGCTGCTGTTTGCCAATGATTCGGCCAATGGCGGCATGAACCGGTTCGGCATTCAGGACGCGACCAACAACAGGAACATCTTCTCGCTGCAGGCCAACGCGCCGGACAACGCGCTGTTCGTCGAAAGCACCGGCGATGTGGGCTTCGGCACCTCCACGCCGGTGGTCGACCTGCACACGGTGGATGGCGATACGCCGACCCTGCGTCTCGACCAGAACGGTTCGCTGGGCTGGTCGCCGCATGTCTGGGACGTGGCGGGCAACGAGACCAATTTCTTTATCCGCGACGTCAGCAGCGGCAGTCTTCTGCCTCTGCGCATCCGGCCCGGTGCGCCGTCGAACACCCTCTATCTCGACGGTGACGGTGATGTCGGCATCGGCACCAGTTCGCCCGACCACAAACTCGACATCAACGGTAACATCGCCATGACGGCCTCTCGCAGCACCCTGTTCATCCGGGGCGACAACGACACGACGCATGTCGGCGGACTGCAGATGGCTGCGCTCGACAACGGTGCGACGGCGGTCATCACGCCGACCAATGCGGCTGGCGGAACGGTCGACGGCGAGGTGCGGTTCGGCGGGTCCGGTGCCTTCAACAACAACCTCGTGAATGTCCGCATTTCCGGCGTGTTGATCACGGGCGGGCCGACTTGCGGCAGCGGTTGCGACCGCGTGTTTGACCCGGGTTTCGACCTGCCGACCATCGGCGAGCATGCGGAGGCGATGCACGCACGGCGTCACCTGCCGGAGGTCGGGCCGACGCAGCCCGGCATGTCGATCAATGTCGCCGAAAAGATCGGCGGCCTGCTCAACGAGCTGGAAAAGGCGCATCTCTATATCCAGCAGCTCAACGAGCGCCTGGAAGCGCTGGAAGCGAAGCTGGAAGACAGGGGCTGATGTCGGAGAGGCTGGCCCGGCGTCGTATACGTCGCCGGGTCAGTGCCAGTCCATCACCACCTTGCAGGCATTGCCGGTGCGCATCGCCTCGAAGCCGGTCAGATAGTCGTCGATCTTCAGCCGATGCGTGATGATCGGCGATACATCCAGCCCGCCCTGCACGAAGGCGATCATCTTGTACCAGGTCTCGTACATCTCTCGGCCATAGATGCCCTTCAGCGTCAGCATCTTGAAGATGACGCTGTCCCAGTGGATCGAGAAATCGCCGGGCGGAATGCCGAGAATGGCGACGCGCCCGCCATGGTTCATGGCTTCGATCATCCCGCGGAAGGCCAGCGCCGCGCCCGACATTTCGAGACCGACGTCGAAACCTTCCTTCATGCCGATGCGGTCCATCACCTGCTCGAGGGTCTCGTTCTGCGCGTTGACGACATATTGCACGCCGGCCTTTTTCGCGAGATCGAGCCGGTAGGGGTTGATGTCGGTGATCACCACCTTGCGCGCGCCGGCATGCTGCGCGACCAGTGCTCCCATGATGCCGATCGGCCCGGCACCCGTGACCAGCACGTCCTCGCCGACGAGATCGAAGGCGAGCGCGGTGTGGACGGCATTGCCAAACGGATCGAAGATCGCCGCGATCTCGTTCGGCACATCGTCGGGGATCGCCACCACGTTCGATTCGGGGATGCAAAGATATTCGGCGAAGGCGCCGGGCCGCGTCACGCCGACGCTGACCGTGTTGCGGCACAATTGCCCCCGGCCCGCCCGGCAGTTGCGGCAGGTGCCGCACACGATATGGCCCTCACCGGAAACGCGCAGGCCCGGCCGATAGCGTGTCGCCGACGAGCCGGTCTCGGCGATCACGCCGACAAATTCATGCCCGGTGACCATCGGCACGGGTACTGTCTTCTGTGCCCACTCATCCCAATTGTAGATATGGACGTCGGTACCGCAGATCGCCGTCTTCTCGATCCGGATCAGTACGTCGTTCGGGCCCGGCTCGGGCACTGGCACCTGCTCCATCCAGATGCCCGGCTCGCGCTTCGCCTTGACCAGCGCCTTCATCATGTTGGACATGGTTCTCTCCTCAGATCACGCCCAGTTCTTTTCCCGTCTCGGCGAAGGCCTCCACCGCGCGGTCGATATCGGCTGGCGAATGCGCCGCCGACATCTGCGTGCGGATGCGCGCCTGGCCTTTCGGCACGACGGGATAGGAAAAGCCGATGACGTAAACGCCGCGTTCCAGCATCTTCGCCGCCATTTCCTGCGCGAGGCCGGCCTCGCCCAGCATGACGGGAATGATCGGATGGTCGGCGCCGGCGAGCGTGAAGCCGAGCTTCGTCATGTCCGAGCGGAACCGCTCCGCATTGGCCGTCAGCTTCGCGCGCAGTTCGCCGCCATGCTCGATCACGTCGAACACCTTGAGCGAGGTCGCGGCGATCACCGGTGCCAGCGTGTTGGAGAACAGATAGGGCCGCGAGCGCTGGCGCAGCCAGTCGACGATCGTGGCACTCGCCGCCGTATAGCCGCCGGACGCACCGCCGAGCGCCTTGCCCAGCGTGCCGGTCATGATGTCGACCCGGCCTTCGACACCGCAATATTCCGGCGAGCCGCGCCCGTGCTCACCGAGAAAGCCCACGGCGTGGCTGTCGTCGACCATCACCATGGCATCGTATTGTTCGGCGAGGTCGCAGACGGCCTGAAGGTTGGCGATGATGCCGTCCATGGAGAACACGCCGTCGGTGGCGATCAGCCGGAAGCGGGCGTCCGACGCCTCCTTCAGGCATTTTTCCAGTTCGGCCATGTCATTGTTGGCATAGCGATAGCGCCTCGCCTTGGAGAGCCGCACGCCGTCGATGATCGAGGCGTGGTTCAGCGCGTCGGAGATGATCGCGTCTTCCTCGCCGAGCAGGGTCTCGAACAGGCCGCCATTGGCGTCGAAGCAGGAGGAGTAGAGGATCGAATCCTCAAAACCGAGAAAAGAGGCGATGCGCGCCTCGAGCTGCTTGTGCTCCTCCTGCGTGCCGCAGATGAAGCGCACCGAGGCCATGCCGTAGCCGTAGCGGTCGAGCGCGGCCTTGGCCGCCTCGGCCAGTTCCGCATTGTCGGCGAGGCCCAGATAGTTGTTGGCGCAGAAATTGAGGACATGGGCATTGTGCCCGTCTCCGGCGGCAACCTCGATCTCGCCGGCCTGTTTCGAGGTGATGACACGCTCGGACTTGTAAAGCCCGTCGGCCTTCAACTGCTCGATCTCACCGACCAGATGCTCGCTCAGTGCGTTCGCCATGTCGCGCTCCGCAATTCCGTCAAACCACGCGACCAGTGTTGCGCGATTTCGCGGTCGGCGGAAGGCAGGGAAGGGGCATTTGCGGACAGATTTCGGCCCGGGAAAAGCCAATGATGGCGGCTTGCGAGGCGAATAGTGTGCCTTCGCGCTGCGACTTCCCGGCAACTTCAACCGTCTGGCAACACGGCGGGCCGGGCCGTGGCGAGCCTGTTACAACCGCGTCGAAGTCGGCGAAGGCGAACGGGTCAGGCTGATCCTGGGCGGAAGCTGAACCCGTCCGGCATTCGTCGGAATCGAATGTCTTACGTCTTATTGCCTGGGCAGCGGAAAGGCTTCCGCGTCGTAGAGCGCGCGAATTTCCTGATGGTAGTGGCGGCGCTGATTGACCTCCATCACCGTGCCGACCTGCCGCTTGGAAGGCAGGTCTTCCACGATGAAGCGGATTGCCTTGGCGGCAGTCTCGAAGCGGCGATAGGCCATGTTGTTGCGCACGCCCTTGATGCCGTTGGCGACATAGACCTCGGCGGGGTCGGTGTAACGAAATGCGTTCATGTCGATCTCGACCCCGCTCTGGCGGGGCCGCCTCCTGTGTACTGTCGGGTCCGGCTCGCCTATGCGGCCTGCTTGCGCGGGCGACGCGTGCGCCGGCGCGGCTTGCGTTCGCCCCTGGGCTCCTGTGCTGCCCTCGGTGCGGCGTTGCCGGAGTTCTTGGCGTTGCGCTCGCCGGGTTTATTTCCATTCGGCTGGCGCTCGCCGTCCTGGCGCGCATGCTGCTGCCGTCCGTTCTTCTGGCCGGCATTGCGTTTGCGACCGTTGCGGCGGCGGCCCTTGCGGGGACCGTCCGAACGTTCGCCCTCGGTTCTGCGCTCTCCCTCGGAAGGAACGTCAACGACCGCTTCGGCCGAATCTCCGACCACGGGGATCGACTGCTTGATGAGCCTTTCGATCGACCGCAGCTGCGAGCGCTCGTCCGGGCTGCACAGCGAGATCGCGATGCCCTGCGTACCGTTTCGCGCCGTGCGCCCGATGCGGTGGACATAGGATTCGGGCTCGTGCGGCAGTTCGTAGTTGAAGACGTGGGTCACGTCGTCGATGTCGATGCCGCGCGAGGCGATGTCGGTGGCGACCAGCACGCTGGCCCGGCCGGCACGGAAGTTCTCCAGCGTCTTCTGCCTTGCGCTCTGGCTCTTGTTGCCATGGATCGCCTCGGCGCTGAACCCGGCCTTGTCGAGATACTGCATGACCTTGTTGGCGCCGCGCTTGGTGCGGGTGAACACGATCGAGCGGCCGACATCGGTCCTGGCGAGCAGGCTTGCCAGACGCGACGCCTTTTCGCGCGCGCTGACATGATGGATTTCCTGCGCGATGCGGTCGACCGCCACGCTCTTGGCCTCGATCTCCACGCGTTCCGGCTGGTACAGGATCTCGTTGGCGAGCTTGGTGATTTCCGCCGGCATGGTCGCCGAGAACAGCATGGTCTGGCGTTCGTCGGGCAGTCGCGCGACGATCTTGCGGACGTCACGGATGAAGCCCATGTCGAGCATGCGGTCGGCCTCGTCGAGGACGAGGAATTCCGTCTGCGAAAGATCGATATGTTTCTGCTGGATCATGTCGAGCAGACGGCCCGGCGTCGCGAGCAGGATGTCGACACCCTTCTGCATCGCCCGGACCTGTGAAGCCATATTGACGCCGCCCATGACGATCGCGATGCGGATCGGCGTATGGCGGGCATAGGTCTTGATGTTGTCGGCGATCTGGATGACCAGTTCGCGCGTCGGTGCCAGGATCAGCGCGCCGGCCTGTTTCGGCGCTGCGCGCTTGTTGTCGTCGAGCAGATTGTCGATCAGCGGCAGAGTGAACGCGGCCGTCTTGCCGGTGCCCGTCTGGGCAATGCCGAGCAGATCGTGATCGTCGAGCAGAAGCGGAATGGCCTGTGCCTGAATCGGCGTCGGCTTTTCGTAGCCAGCTTCGCCAAGGGCACGCAGGATCGGCTTGGAAAGACCAAGCTGTTCGAATGTTTCGTTCGTCAAAAAATGTTCCTTTATGCGCCACGCAATTCATGACCGCACGGCGAAGCGCCATGCGGGACGTCGCATGCGTGACGTCATGTCATGATCCACGCGATAGGAACTGACTGTGATTTTGTAAGAGTTCGGTCTCGAGAAAATGGCGCCGGATTTCAGGCGCATATCGCGCAATCGCGAGAAGTACTGGCGTTCACATGGGCGCTGGCGAGGCAAAAGTCAAGCAAATGCGCAAAGTTGGGCCGGTCTCTCGTTCCATCATGCCGGCCGCCGGACCGTGCGAACCGCCGCGCTGCCTTGAATCACGACGATCCTTTCATGGCCAGCCGGCAGTACTTGACGGAGGCAGGCGACGCTAGTATTAAACCAATTAGATAATTAACCATTTGGATTAATATGCGGCAGTCCGAACATCTCGACACCACCTTTTCCGCGCTCGCGGATCCGACAAGGCGCGCCGTGCTGGCGCGGCTGGCGGAGGGCGAGGCGACGGTCAACGAACTGGCCCGGCCCTTCGAGATGAGTCTGCCGGCCTTCACCAAGCATCTGAAAGTGCTGGAGCGGGCCGGCCTGATCGAGAAGGGCAGGCGGGCGCAGTTTCGCCCCTGCCGGTTGACACCCGAACCGCTGAAGGAAGCGACCGACTGGCTGGAAGAATACCGGGTCATCTGGGAGGGTCGTTTCGATCGACTCGAGGCCTTTGCGCGCAAGCTGATGGAAAGCGAGGGGGACAATGGCAACAAGTGAATCAGGCTTCGACCCGTCGCGCGATCTGCGCGTCGTGCGTCTTTTCGATGCGCCTTGCACGAGCCTCTGGCGCGCCTGGACCGAGGCGGAATGGCTGAAACAATGGTTCGTGCCGGCACCCTGGCAGATGCCACGCTGTTCCATCGACCTGAAGCCTGGCGGCGCCTTGCGCTGGACCATGCGCTCGCCCGAGGGCGGGGAGAGCGAACATGAGGCCTGCTATCTGGAAATGGTCGAGAATGAACGTCTGGTCTGGACCGACGCGCTCGGCGAGGGTTTCCGGCCGCTGGCGCAGCCCTTCATCACGGTTCGGATCGAGCTGCAGCCCGAGGGTGAGCGGACGCGGCAGACATGCACCGTGCTGCACAAGGACGAGGCGACGCGCGGCGTCCATCTCGACAAGGGTTTCGAGCAGGGCTGGAACGCATGCCTCGACCAGCTCGCAAACCTCCTGCGTGAACAATTGAGTCAGGCAACCTGATGATCATGAAAGTCGGCAAACCGGAGATTGGTAGATGCGTGACACGATGTTTTCCCTGCTTTCAGAAGAGCGCCAGCCCGAACGCGAGATCGTGGTCGAGCGCCTGATCGCCGCGCCGCGTGCGGTCGTATGGCGGGCCTGGGCGGAACCCGGCAATATCGAGCAATGGTGGGGCCCTGACGGGTTCACCACCACCACCCATACCCGCGATTTTCGTACTGGCGGCATGTGGCGGTTCACCATGCATGGCCCGGACGGGCGCGATTACGAAAACCACATCGACTATGTCGAGATCGTCGAGGGTGAGCGCATCGTCGATGCCCATCGAGGCGAGGGCGAAACAGCCGATATCGGCTTCATGCGCGAAACTGTTTTCGAGGAGCGCGAGGGAGGCACCTTCGTCTCGATGCGCATGGTGCTCCCCAATGCCGACATGCGCGACAGGGTCGCCCGCGATTACGGCGCGGTCGAAGGCGGTCACCAGACGCTCGCCCGTCTCGCCGAAATGGCGGAGAGGATGGGGCAATAGATTGTTCGGGAGGCGTCGGATTGCGCGCGGTGAAACTGGCAGAAAAGTCACGCCAGGTTCCCGGCTTCGGTCGATCGGCATTTTGCGATTGCCTCCCGTGCGGTCCGGGTCTAAGGGATGGCGCCTTCGATACGTCCCGTAATGTTCAGGAGCCGGGCCGATGAATGAGTTTGTGTTTATCCCGCGATAGGCGCCTGTCCGCAGGCGGCTTCGGTGCTGCCTGCATCCTGTCCTGAACCCTTCCCCGTTTTTTTGGTTCACCGCGGCTGCAGCGTCAGCGTCGCGATTGGCGCGATTCGGCCGTAACGGCCTTGTCACGCTGCCAACAATATACTGATCGAGGTGTCGCAGACGCCTCACTAAGAAAGTGGTTTTGTCATGCAAGTCGGATTTGCCCGCACCGCCATCCTGCTCGGTCTCCTCTGCGCCATCGGGCCGTTTGCGATCGATATGTATCTTCCCGCAATGCCGAACATTGCGGCGGATCTGGTCACCGATCAGGCCGCCGTGCAGAAGACGTTGATTTCCTATTTCGGTGCCTTCGGCATCGCCCAGCTCGTCTACGGCCCGCTGGCCGACATGCTGGGGCGCAAGCCGCCGCTGTATGCCGGTCTCCTGCTCTTTCTCGTCGGCTCCATCGGCTGCGTATTCGCGCCCACCATCGACTGGCTCATCGCCGCGCGTTTCGTGCAGGGTGCAGGCGGCGCGGCCGTCATGGTCATCCCGCGCGCCATCGTGCGCGATCTTTACACCGGCACGCTCGCAACCCGGCTGATGGCGCAGATCATGCTGGTGATTTCCGTTTCACCCATGCTGGCGCCCCTGGCCGGCAGCGGCGTTGTGGAGATCACCGGCTGGCGTGGCGTCTTCGCGGTGATGGCCATCGCCACCCTGCTCAGCCTGGCACTGACCGCCTTCATGCTGCCCGAAACGCTCGAGCCCGAGCATCGTGAGCCTGTCGATTTCGCGCATCTGCTGCGCGGATCGCGCATGCTGCTCGGCGACGCCTACTTCATGGGGCTGACCTTCATCGGCGGCTTCGGCATGGCGAGCTTCTTCGTGTTCCTGGCGGCCGCCTCCTTTGTTTACACGGGCCATTACGGCCTGTCGCCGACCGGCTTCAGCATTGCCTTCGCTGTCAACGCGATCGGCTTCTTCACCGCCTCGCAATTCGCCGCTTCCATCGGCGAGCGCGTCGGCCTGGTCCGCATGATCGTGCTGGCGACGGGCGGCTTCGCCCTCTTCGCCTTCGGCCTGCTGGCGATCTCGCTTATCGCCCAGCCGGCCTTCGTGACCCTCGTCGTCATGCTGCTGCTGGCCAATGCCTGTCTCGGCCTGGTCATCCCGACGGCGATGGTCATGGCGCTGGACGATCACGGCGACATGGCGGGGCTTGCCTCCTCGCTGGGCGGCACGCTGCAGATGATGGCCGGCGCGGGCATGATCGCGCTGGCAAGCCCCTTCCTGGATGGAACGCCTCGGCCGATGGTTGCCGTCATCGCGATCTGTTCGGGGATCGCGCTGATGCTGGCACTGTTCATCGTGCGGCGCCTGCAGCCAACGGCCATCGCCTGAGCCAAACAAACAAAAACCCGCCGCGATCACTCGCGGCGGGTTTCTTTCCTCCCGGACTTCGCCGGATATTTTGTCAGGGTCTACTTGTTCTTGACGATGATCGGGGTGAGCAGGTCGCCCCAATTACCGTTGCCGGAATGGTGGCGGGCGGAGCGGATCAGCTCGACCGATACACCGGCTTCCACCGCCTTCATGACCGACTGGTTGAGACGGTGCAGATCGTTGGCGACCATGCGGATGGCGGCCTGTTCGTCTGCGTCCATGGTCGAGGCCATTTCCTCGGACCGTTCCTTGACGGGGGGCTTGGCGTTCATCGTTGGCACTCCTGGTGCGGTGGTTGATAACAGTTTGCTTGTTTCGGGGGCGGGCGGGCTGCCAGCCCCCGAGGACTGGCGGGATGCGTTATTCGGCAGCCTGGGTGAACTGCGCGCTTTCCGTCGATTCGCCCATGGCCGTGGTCGAGGACGTGCCACCGGTGATCGCCATCGAAACGGCGTCGAAATAGCCGGTGCCGACTTCGCGCTGGTGCTTGGTCGCGGTGTAGCCGACAGCCTCCGCCGAGAACTCGGCTTCCTGCAGCTCGGAATAGGCCGCCATCTGGCGATCCTTGTAGCCGCGCGCCAGCTCGTACATGCCGTAATTGAGCTGATGGAAGCCGGCCAGCGTGATGAACTGGAACTTGTAGCCCATCGCGCCGAGCTCACGCTGGAACTTGGCAATCGTCGCGTCGTCCAAATTCTTCTTCCAGTTGAAGGACGGCGAGCAATTGTAGGCGAGCATCTTGCCCGGATGCGCCTTCTGCACCGCTTCGGCGAACTTCTTCGCCTGGCCGAGATCGGGCTTGGAGGTCTCCATCCAGATCAGGTCGCAATAGGGCGCATAGGCGATGGCGCGTGCGATGCAGGGCTCCATGCCGTTCTTGACCTGGTAGAAGCCTTCCGCCGTACGGCCGGCATCGTAGTCGACGAAGGGCTTGTCGTTCTCGTCGATGTCCGAGGTGAGCAGCTTGGCGGCTTCCGCATCGGTACGCGCGATGATCAGCGAGGACACGCCCATGACGTCGGCGGCTAGGCGCGCGGCGTTGAGGTTGCGGATGTGCGCCGCCGTCGGGATCAGGACCTTGCCGCCCAGATGGCCGCACTTCTTTTCCGAAGCAAGCTGGTCCTCGAAATGGACGCCGGCGGCACCGGCCTCAATATAGGCCTTCATGATCTCGAAGGAGTTGAGCGGGCCGCCGAACCCGGCTTCCGCGTCGGCGACGATCGGCGCGAACCAGCTATCGACGGAGAGACCCTTGCCTTCCGACGTCTCGATCTGGTCGGCGCGCTGCAGCGTGCGGTTGATGCGCTTGGCCAGTTCCGGGCCGGCATTGGCCGGGTAGAGCGACTGGTCGGGATACATGGCCGAAGCGGTGTTGGCATCGGCGGCGACCTGCCAGCCCGACAGGTAGATCGCCTTCAGACCGGCGCGGACCATCTGCATGGCCTGGTTGCCGCTGAGCGCGCCCAGCGCGTTGACGAAATCGTCTTCGTGGATCAGTTTCCACAGCCGGTTGGCGCCCATCTCGGCGAGTGTGTAGCGGATCTCGATCGAGCCCCGCAGACGCTTGACGTCGGCCGGCGTATAGGGACGTTCGATGCCTTCATAGCGGCCTTCCGGCGCGGAGGGGACGAGATTGTAAAAATCGGTCATGACTGGCTCCTTGTACTTCGCCAAATGTCTGGTTCGTGCCTGACCGTTTGCCGTTGGGAGAGCGGCATCCGGTCAATTCGGTGTGACGGTATTTACATTGCAACGCAAAATTCGCCAGAAATTTCCCAGAATTCAGGGCTTGAATCGGGTAATCCTGTCTTGTGTTTGACTCGGTGACGCTGTAAATTTGTAAAAAAAGTAAAGCCTTGGTCCGGCGGGCCAGCCGCCGAAGAACGCGTGTAGTGTTGTAAAGCTTTGTAAAATGGCCGAACAAAAGATCTTCGCGGGACCGCGCATCCGCCGCATCCGCAACGGCATGGGCCTGACCCAGACGGCGATGGCCGAGGAACTGGGCATTTCGCCGTCCTATCTCAACCTGATCGAACGCAACCAGCGTCCGCTAACCGTGCAATTGCTGCTCAAGCTCTCCGGCACCTACAAGCTCGATCTGGAGGAACTGCGCGGCGAGGGCGGAGGATCGCTCGCCGCACTGAAGGAGGCCTTCGCCGATCCGTTGCTCGAGGGCGAACTGCCGTCGCCGCAGGAAATCGTCGAGATCGCGGAGGCCGCGCCCAATGCCGCAGCCGCCGTCGTCAAGCTGCACCGGGCCTATCGCGAATCGCTCGACCGGCTCTCCGACCTGACCGACATGCTCGCCCGCGAGGGCCGGACGACCACGCTGTCGGCCGCGCGTATGCCACTCGACGAATTGCACGAGGTGATGGAGAAGCGCCCGAACCACATTCCGGCGATCGAGGAAGCCGCCGAGGCGATGCACGAAAAGCTCGCGCCCGACCGGCAGGTTCTGGGCGGCGATCTGATGGTGGCGTTGAAGGCCTGGCTGAGGGAGACGCATAACATCGCGGTCCGCCTCCTGCCCGTCCACGCCATGCCGCTTTGGCGCCGGCGCTTCGACCGACACTCCATGCGGCTCTTCCTGTCGGAACGCCTGTCGCCCTTCGACCAGTTGCGGGAAATGGCGATGGAGGCCTGCCTGCTGGAGATGGGGGACATCGTGACGAAGGAGATTGCGGCGCTGAAACTCTCCTCCGACGAGGCGCGCCGTCTCGCCCGCTTCGAACTGGCCCGTTATGCCGCCCATGCGCTGATGATGCCCTATGATGCCTTCCATGCGGCTGCGCTGCGGGCGCGCTACGACATCGACGTCCTGCGCTCGCGCTTCGGCGTGTCCTTCGAGCAGGCGGCCAACCGCCTGACCATGCTGGGCAGGACGGGCAAGCCCGGCGTCCCATTTTTCCTGCTCGAGGTCGACCACGCCGGCAATCGTTTCCGCCGCGCCGGGGCGCAGGGTTTCCCGCAGGCCCGCTTCGGCGGCGCCTGTCCGAAGCTCCCGGTCCATGCCGCCTTCTCGCAGCCGGGGCAGATCCTGGTCGAGCGCGTCGAGATGCCGGACGGCGCCGAATTCATCACCGTCGCACGCACGCTGGAGGGGCCGCAGGCAGCCTTCAACGAACGCGTGCGCCGCACCGCGATCCTCGTCGGGTGCGATGCGGGCTTCGCCGGCGAGATCGTTTACGGCGCGGCGGTGTCAGGCGCATCGTCGGGCAGCGGCCTGCCCGCCACGCCGGTTGGGCCCGCCTGCCGGTTGTGCGAACGACAGGGCTGCCTCGCCCGTGCCGAACCGCCCGTCACCCGCCCTCTCGGCCTAGACGAGATGGTGACCGGCCTGAGCGCCTTCGATTTTCAGTGATGCTTCGTTCCGGCTTTTCGGAGAGAGGAATGTGACGATTCTGCGTTGCAACCAGAACTCAACAGGCGGCAAATTCGGGCCGTCCTGACTGCCGAAGTAGAGCTTGCGAAAACGCCTCCGGCTGCGGCCGGGCTTTAGAGCCGTCCGATCCGCTCGGTCAGCAACGCAAAGAATCCATCCGCATCCACGTCCCCGATAAACAGCGCGTTGGGCGACCGATCCGTCACGCGCCACCAGTCGGCGACCGTCATCCCCCGTGTAAGCTCGCTGACCGTTTCGATCTCAACGTTGATCTCGCGGCCGGAAAACAGGTCCGGTTCGAGCAGCCATGCGATGACGCAAGGGTCATGCAAGGGGGCGCCCTCGGAGCCGTATTTCTGCAAGTCGAAGCGTTCGAAGAACTCCACCCACTCGGCCACCGCCAGGCCAACCGGCGTGCCGAGCGCCCGGAAAGCTTCCATCCTTTGCTTCGTCACCAGAGCCTTGTGCGTCACATCAAGCGGCAGGACCGTGATCGGAATGCCGGATTTGAACACGATCTCGGCGGCTTCCGGATCGACATAGATGTTGAACTCCGCTGCCGGAGAGATGTTGCCCACCTCGAAATAGGCGCCACCCATCAAGACGATCCGGTCGATACGCGAGGCGATCTCCGGCGCCCTTTCCAGCGCGGTCGCGATATTGGTCAGCGGCCCAAGCGCGCAAAGCGTTACCGATCCCACGGGTCTGGCAAGCAGGGTGTCGACGATGAAGCCCGCCGCGTCCTCGCCGGCGAGGGGCGTCTCGGGCCAGGGCAATTCCGGCCCGTCCAGCCCTTCCTTGCCGTGCACATGCTCGGCGGTGCGCAGAGGCCTCACAAGCGGCCTCGCCGCACCGGCATGCACCGGCAACTCGGTCCGACCCGCCAGTTCGAGCACCATCCGTGCGTTGCGGGCGGTCTTTTCCAGGGGGACATTGCCGGCCACGGCGGTGATCCCGAGCACTTCCAGTTCCGGCGAAGCCAGCGCCAGCAAGATGGCGACGGCATCATCCTGACCGGGATCGGTGTCTATGATGACAGATATCATCGCTGCCCCTCACGCAGGAAACTCAATACTTCGGCTTCCTCCGGAACCGCAACGGCTGCTCCTGCGCGCGTGACCTGAAGGGCTGCCGCGGCCATGGCGAAGCTTAGTGACTGTTCCTGCGGCTCGCCAATATCCAGCCTGGCCAGGAGTGCGCCAAACGCCGTGTCGCCGGCGCCGGTCGTATCTACCGGCGCCACAAGCGGTGCCGGGGCCTTGAGCGTTGTCCCCTTGGAACGCAGTTCCGCCCCTTGTGAACCGCGCGTGACAAACAGGGAAAGTGCCGCAGGCAGCGCAGATGGACCGCCCAGTTCCCGGCAGAGTTGATCGTACTCGATAGCATTGACGGCCAGGAGATCCAGCTTTTCGAGAACCGGCAGCACGCTGGCCGCCTCGAACGGTGCCGCGGCCAGTGCAACCCGGATGTTGCGGGACTTCGCATGGGCGGCGGCCTCCGCCAGGCCGTTGGTCTCATTTTGCATCAGCAGCCAGTCCCGTCCGGGGACAAGCTGATCGATGGCTGCTGTCATGCTTTCCAGGGGGATGCGGCGGTTCGCGCCCGGGTCCAGCACGATCTGGTTCTCGCCGTTCCCGTCGACCACGATAAGCGCGCTGCCGGTTTGCACGTCACCGATCCCGATAATCCTGTCGGTCGCGAGGCCGAATGCCGCGATCCGCGCGCGCATCTCGCTGTCATCGCGCCCGATTGCGCCAAGATGGATGACGCGGCCACCGGAGCGATGGACGGCGACGGAGTGATTCAAGCCCTTGCCACCGAGGCCGACCTCCGCGCGCGAGGCCGTCAGGGTCTCGCCCGCGACCGGAAACCGGTGCACGTAATAGACGCGGTCCCAGTTGATCGAGCCAATGTTCAGAATGGTCATGTCAGGCGGATTTCTGCAGTATCAATATCGGACTTCACCCCCTTGGCGGCCGAAACAGGTGCACCAGCAGCCACACCGGCACGATGACCATCGAGCCGAGCACGATGTTCGGCACCGCCCACGCCGCACCCTCGTGCAGCCATGTCATGATGCTGTCCGGCGTGAGACCGAATTCGAGCAGGATCTGTTCGGCCGAGAGGTTGAGCTTCGCCAGCAACGCACCGGTCACCAGCGATGCGATGAGGATCTTCACCAGGGTCGACAACAGGCGGGACATCGTTGCGCTCCAGCAGCTGAATGCAGACCGGCCGTCTGGCCGGGCTGCCGCCTCGCTCCGGGATCATAGGCGCGGGGCGTCCGATTCTCAATTCGAGCGGGGGATAACGTCCGCGTCGATCTATTGCGCGGAAGAGCCAGCAGCGCGCGGATCGCGCGTCACCAGCGGCGAGGACGCCACGCCGCCGACGAAGAGACGGGCCTCCCGACTGGCGCTGGTGGCACTTGCTTCGGCAAGGCGGACGCGCAGTGCCAGCCCGCCCGAGGCAAGGTCGGCACGCCCCGTCAGTCTTGCAATGAGCGCCTTGCTGGTCAGTTCGATGCCGCGCACCCACACCGCGCCCTGATCGAACAGGAAATTGCCGTCCAGCGCGTCGAAGGAGGTGTTGCCGGATAACCGAAGCACGGAGGTATCGTCCTCTTCCGCACCGGTCTGAAGCAGTCGGCCGAGATCGGCACCGGTCAGGATGCCCTTTCCGGTCTTCAGCGTGACCCAGCCGCGCAGTCCATCGATCACCTCACGTGCGGACGTGCCGTTTGACTTGGCGTTGAGCTTGAAGTCGCCGACCGTGTTCAGCTTCACGATGCCGGCGGGATAGAGCGCTTCCAGCGCCGGTGACAATTGCGCCCCCGAAAGGCTCGCCTCGGAATCGAAGGCCACGCCGGTTTCGGTCTTGCTGATCGTGAGCGAGCCCATGGCGACGCCGCCGTAGAGGTCGCCATTGCCGAGCTCGAACGACAATTCCCCGTTGCGCAGCGACAGGGCGCCGGCGAGATTGCCGATGGCGAGCTTGCCCAGCCGGGCTTCGCCAGCCGACAGGCGGATGTCGGTGTCGATCCGTTCGAGCAATTGCAGGCCAGCCAGTCCCGGCCGGTTGATCTCGGCCTCCTGGCGCAGGCTCGCCAGATAGGGGGTGAAGTCGAAACTCTTGAATGCGAGCGTCGCGTTGATCTGCGGACGATCGCCGCCACGCGTCAGCTGCAGCACGCCCCGCCCCTTGTTCCCGTCGAAGCTGACTTCCGCCTCGGTAAGCTGGACCTGCTTGAGCGTGCCCTTGACGTCGCCGCTGGCCGAGAACTGTCCCGCCGTCGAACCGGTCTCCATGTCGCCGCCGAACAGGTTGACGAGGCGCGGGATCGAGGGCGCCGACAGCGCGGCCGAACCGGCAAGGTGCAGGCTCGACAGCATGTTCGCATCGCCCGAGAAGGTGAACTGGAACGCCCCGGACTTGATCGTCGCCGACGCCGTGCTCGTCCCGCCCGCCATGAGGAGCAGCGGCTGGCTGGTCCGGATCGAAAAATCCAGCGCCTCGTCGCGCCAGATGGTGGCGCCGTCGATGGCCCAGGGTGATGTGCTGTCCGGCCAGTTGAGGCTGGCATTCACATTGGTCAGCAGCTCGCTGGCGCCGGTCTGTTCGTTTTCATAGGCGATGGTGCCATCGACGACCTGGAATCGGCCGATCTTCAGGCTGTCGATCCCGGTCAGGTCGACCTTGGCATTGGGCTCGGTCGCCTGGCGCGCCGCCCGCGCCCGGTCGAGCACTTGCCAGACTTCGCCGCCGGGAAATGCCCAGCTCACATGCCCGTCGTCGAAGACCCTGAGATTGAAGCGCGGCCGCACGAATTCGTACTGTGTGATCTCGACCCGGCCGAACAGGGCCGGCAGGATCGCCACGCGCCCGCGCAATTCCTCCATCTCGACCAGCGGCGGGTCTTCAGGACGGCGTTTCGGCCCCTCGAAGATCACGCTGTCGATGGCAATGCCGAGATAGGGATTGAAGAAGACCTTCGGCGCGGCACGAAACGACATCTGCCGCCCGGTCAGGGTCTCCGCCTGCTCGATGATACGCGCCCGCACGCTTTCGCTTGAAACGAGGAAGGGCAGCGCCACGACCGCACCGCCGATGACGACGACCACCAGGACGATCACGGCGATCAGGCGCTTCATTCTCTTCCATCCAAAGCCACACGAAACGATACGCTCGCGTCCGCGTCGAAGGCTCTAGCAGACCTTTGCCGATCCGCCAAACCGGGTGGCGCCGATGCGCGATCGCCGTCACGCGTTCCTTTTGACAATGCTCGTCCGCTCCGGCAATAGGAAGCCGGTTCTTGCGAATATCACCAACAGACCGGAGAATCTGGATGACGACCGACACGCCGCTTTGGGTACCTTCGGCGGAACGCGTGGCGGCAAGCCGCATGACGGCGTTCAGCGACTGGCTGGCCGATCGCGCGGCGGTGTCCTTCTCCGATTACGATGCGCTGCATGCATGGTCGACCGCCAATATCGGTGCGTTCTGGGATGCCGTCTGGGACTATTGCGGCGTGGTGGGCGACAAGGGTGGAGCGGCCGTGGCCGATCTGGACGCCATGCCCGGCGCGCGCTTCTTTCCCGAAGGCCGCATCAACTTCGCCGAGAACCTCCTGAAGAAGGAAGGCGACGGACCCGCCATGGTTTTCCGCGGCGAGGACAAGGTTTCCCGGTCGATGAGCTGGGACGAATTGCGCGCGCTGGTGTCGCGCCTGCAGCAGGCGATGCGCGCCATGGGCATCGGCAAGGGCGATCGCGTCGCCGCGATGATGCCCAACATGCCCGAGACCGTCGCGGCCATGCTCGCCACCGCTTCCATCGGCGCGATCTGGTCGTCCTGTTCGCCCGACTTCGGCGAGCAGGGCGTGCTCGACCGCTTCGGCCAGATCGAACCGAGCCTGTTCATTGCCTGCGACGGCTACTGGTACAACGGCAAGCGCATCGACGTTTCCGAAAAGCTCGCCGGCATCGTTCCGAAGCTGGGCGCGAAGCGCACCGTCATCGTGCCCTATGCGGGCGATGCGGCGGCCCTCGCCGCTGTGCTTCCAGGCGCCGAGGAACTCGACAGCTTCGTGGCGTCCCATGAGGCAAAACCGGTCGAGTTCGAGCGCGTCGAATTCGCCCACCCGCTCTACATCCTGTTCTCTTCCGGCACGACAGGTGTTCCGAAATGCATTGTCCATTCGCAGGGTGGAACGCTTCTCAAGCATCTCAGCGAATTGCAGCTTCACTCCGGCATCAGCGATGGCAGCCGGCTGTTCTACTTCACCACCTGTGGCTGGATGATGTGGAACTGGCTGGTCTCGGGTCTGGCCTGCGGCGCCACGCTGATGCTCTACGATGGTTCGCCCTTCTATCCCGACGGCAATGTGCTGTTTGATTATGCCGCCGGGGAGCGTTTCGACTTCTTCGGCACTTCGGCGAAATTCATCGACTCGGTCAGGAAGGCCGGCCTTCGTCCAATCGACACGCACGACCTGTCGAGCGTGAAGACCATCGCCTCCACCGGCTCGCCGCTGGCGCCGGAGAATTTCGATTTCGTCTATGCCGGCATCTCGACCGAGGTGCATCTGGCCTCGATCTCCGGCGGCACCGACATCGTCGGTTGTTTCGTGCTGGCCATTCCCGGCAAGCCGGTCTGGAAGGGCGAGATCCAGGGCCCCGCGCTCGGCCTTGCCGTCGAAGTCTGGGATGAGGACGGCCGCAACGTCGTCGGTGAAAAGGGCGAACTGGTCTGCGTCAAGCCGTTCCCCTCCATGCCGATCGGATTCTGGAACGATCCCGACGGCGCGAAATACCGCGCTGCCTATTTCGAGCGCTTCGACAATGTCTGGTGCCATGGCGATTTCGCCGAATGGACCGAACATGGCGGCATGATCATCCACGGCCGGTCCGATGCCACGCTCAATCCGGGCGGGGTGAGGATCGGCACCGCCGAGATCTACAACCAGGTCGAACAGATGGAAGAGGTGATCGAAGGGCTGTGCATCGGCCAGCAATGGGACGACGACACGCGTGTTGTCCTGTTCGTGCGCCTGGCGCCCGGTGTCACGCTCGACGCGGAGCTTGAAAAGAAGATCAGGACCAAGATCCGCACCGGTGCCTCGCCGCGTCACGTTCCGGCCAGGATCGTCGCCGTCGCCGACATTCCGCGCACCAAATCGGGCAAGATCACCGAACTCGCGGTGCGCGAGATCGTCCACGGCCGGCCTGTCAAGAACATGGAAGCACTCGCCAATCCCGAAGCGCTGGACCTCTACCGGGACCTGCCGCAGCTCGCATCCTGAGGCAAAGGGCGGCCGCTCGGGTGGCGATCATGGTTAACCGAAAATGAAACGGTAATTAACCTTGGCGAAACAAGAGTGACCTTTTGCTAAAAACCGAGCCGCCCCGTTAAGAACCTGGAAAGGTTTGGCGCGCGATGGTGCGCGTGTGAAAAGGCCACCATGTCCTCGGCCGGACAAGGCGTTTTCGAACCGGTTTAAAGTTTTCCGGGCTTTCACATGCGCTCCAAGAAACTCTTTTATTAAAGCGGGCCCCGGGCCCGCTTTTTTTTGCCCGCTCGTGAGATCTTCAGGCGCGGCGCACGACGTTGCGCTGCATGCGGCTGAGCAGGATGACCGGTATCGTGCCGATGGCGACGATTGCAAGCGCCGCCACGGACGCATCCTCGAACAGCGCGCGGGATGCCTTTTCATAGACGAAGGTCGCCAGTGTCTGGAAGTTGAACGGTCGCAGCAGGATCGTCGCCGACAATTCCTTCATCGCGTCCACGAAGACGAACAGGCCGGCCGTGGCGAAGGCGCGCTTGAGCAGCGGGAACTCGACGAAGAGCAGCGTACCGGTCTCCGTGCGCCCCAGCGTGCGCGCCGCCATCGGCAGATGATCCGACAGGCGCGAATAGCCCGATTCCAGCGAGCCGTGTGCGATGGCAAGGAAACGCACCGCCATCGCATAGACCACGATCGCGGCCGTGCCCGATAGCAGGAGCCCCGTAGACATGCCGAAATGGCTCCGCATCACCCCGTCGAATGCGTTGTCGAAGCGCGTGAACGCGAACAGCGTGCCGATGGCGAGCACCGATCCGGGCACCGCATAGCCGAGTGTCGAAAGGCGTAGCAGCCACGAAAGCGCCTTGCCTGGCGCGGCTCGCTGTGTGGCGATCACGGCAAAGCTCGCCGCCACCGCGATGAGCGCCGCCCCGAGCGAAACCGTGACGGAGTTGAGCACTGCCTGCCGGAGCGCGGGGTCGGCAAACTGGTCCAGACGGCGCGCGGCTTGCGAGATCATCAGCGCGGCCGGCGCGGCAAAGCCGATCAGCGGGGGCAGGGCGCAGGCGACCAGCGCCAGCGCCGCCGCGAACCCCGACAGCCTGGCGGGCGTCAGCGTCTGGCCGTGCGCGCCGGGCGCGGCATAGCGCCGGTTGCCGCGCGCCTTGCGTTCGGCCGCCATCATCACGGCGACGAAGGCGAGCATGACCAGCGCGATCTGCGCCGCGCCAGCGAGGCTCCCCCGGTTGAGCCAGGTATCGAAAACCGAGAAGGTCAGCGTTCGCACGCCGAGGAATTCGACCGCGCCGATATCGTTGAGCGCTTCCAGCATGGCAAGGGTCGCGCCGGCCACCAGCGCGGGGCGGGCGAGCGGCGCTGCGACGCGGGTGAACTGTCGCCAGCCGCCGGCACCGAGCACCCGGCTTGTGTCAATGACCGTCGAGCCCTGCATTTCGAACACCAGCCGGCATGTCAGGAAGACGTAGGGATAGAGCACGGCGCTCATCACGAAGATCGCACCGGGCAGGGAACGGATTTCCGGAAACCAGTATTCCGCCGGTCGCTCGAAGCCGCCGAGCGCGCGCACCGCGCTTTGCAGCGGCCCCGTGAAATCCGCGATCTCGACGAAGCAATAGGCCGACAGATAGGTCGGGATGGCGAGCGGCAGCACCAGCGCCCAGTGCAGGAAATCGCGCCCGGGAAACCGGTAGCGCGCGACCAGCCAGGCTGAGACGATGCCGATCATAGACGTCATCACGCCGACGCCCGCCAGCAGCAATAGGGTTTCGGCAAGCGCGCGCGGCACGACATTGCGCGCCAGATGCGGCCAGACGCCGGTCGAGTCTCCGCTTGCGAGTACAACCAGCGAGACGAAGGGAATGGCGACCGCCGCGATCACGATGAGCGCGAGGATCGCCGCCGGCCGCCAGCGCCGCGCATAGCGGTTGCGCGCCGTGATCGCGCCGCTCATGCTCGCTTCATTGCCCGGTGTGCTCGACATGGCCGAAGGCTATGGCCCCCGGGCCTTCGATTTGCAAGACCGCACCCGGCGTAGACTAGTCCGCCAGCACTCTCTGAGTTGGAAAGTGCACATGCGCGATGGTCCCTTCGCCGGGTGTGCTTTCGAGGTCGAAATAGGCGCGGTTTGCCTCGACCAGCGCTTTCGTGAGCGGCAGGCCGAGCCCGGTACCCTGGCCGCGCCTTTCGTCGACGCCGCTCAATTGCTGGAACGGCTTCATGGCGTTGTCGATTTCCGAAGCGCTCATGCCCTTGCCGGTGTCGCGTACGCGAAGCGCCACTTCGCCATTACCTTCATAGACCGTCGAGACGATCACCTGACCGTTCTCCGGCGTAAACTTGATGGCGTTCGACACGAGGTTGAGAATGATCTGGCGGATCGAGCGCGCATCGGCGACGACACGCGGCACGGCGCGCGACAGCGAGGTGCGGATGATGATGCGGTCGCGATTGGCCTGCGGCTGCAGCAGCGCTACCGTTTCGGCGGCGAGTTGGTTGAGGTCGACCGCCTCGTAGGACAGCTCCATCTTGCCCGCCTCGATCTTCGAGATGTCGAGCAGATCG
Source organism: Rhizobiaceae bacterium (assembly GCA_041987205.1). Lineage (GTDB taxonomy): Bacteria > Pseudomonadota > Alphaproteobacteria > Rhizobiales > Rhizobiaceae > BOKV01. Next base: position 31,093 of record JBHIWX010000006.1, read on the forward strand.
TTGATCAGGTCGAGTACATGCACGCCGGAACGGTTGATGTCGCGCAGATATTCGCGATAGCGCTCATTGCCGATTGGGCCGAACCGCTCCTCCAGCATGACATCGGAAAAGCCGATGATCGCGTTGAGCGGCGTACGGATCTCGTGGGAGACGCGGGCCAGAAAATCGGTCTTCTGCTCGCTCGCAAGTTCCGCGGCGCGCTTGGCGTTGACCAGTTCTTCTTCCGCCTTCTTCCAGTGTGTCATGTCGCGCAGGACGAGGCAGAACTTCTCCGCCGCGCCGACAGGCCCGATGGTGATGTAGAGCGGGATCAGGCCACCCTTGGCTTCCTTGCCGATCACCTCACGCCCGTCATGCAGCATGAAGGTGACGCCGGGCTGCGCCAGTTCAGCCATGTAGTCGGCGAGCGCCTTGTGGCTTTCCTGCGCAAACAGATCGGTCAGCGGCTTGCCCGTCGCCTGGTCGAGATCGATGCCGAAAAGTGCCTCGGCCGAGGCGTTGATCGATTCGATCGTGCCGTCGCGGTCGGCGATCACGATGCCGTCGGTGGCGGTGTCGAGAATGTTCTGCAGTTCGGCGACGCGCACCATGTCGAGCGCGATCTTCTCGTCCTCCGGCAGGCTTTCCGTGCCGCCTGTCGTCGGGCGGAAGCTGAGCAACAGCGCCTTGCCGGCATCGCCCTCCGCATCGCTCCACGGCACGGTCTGCAGCAGCGGGCTGATGTTCATCCGCCGGCCGTCCTTGCAGATCAGCGTCGCGCGGCCTTCCGCCGGCTCGCCCGACAGGAGCGCGTCCACCCCGCCGGCCGCCGACAGTTCGTCGACCGTCTCGTAGCCGGTCAGTTCCAGCAGTTCGGGATTGGCGAACAGGGTCACGCCGTTGCGGTAGATCAGCACCGGCACCGGCAATTGTTCGAGGATCGCATTGGTGCCGCGACGTCGTTCGGCCACGCCGCCGATCGGGAGCGGCGAGTAGGCTTCGGCCCGTTCATCACCGTCATGATCTTCGGACGCAGCGGCCTCGGGCGCAGCGTCGTCTTCGCCGTGTGCGGCGTAGCGGGATTCTTCGTGACCTTCGGTCGTCCCGAAGCCCTCGCGATCCATTTCCTTCGCCTCTACCTCATCGGTGTCGCGCGTATCGGGCGTTTCAGTCCCGGCGTTATCGTCCCTGCTCGTCTCTTCGGAAGCTTCCTCGACGGCGCGGCGATAGTCTTCGCGTTCACTGCGTGGCGCTTCCTCGCCATTGCGCAGCGTTCTGCCGATCTCGCTGAAGGCCTGGCTCTCGCGCCGGCTCAATTCGTCCTGCGCGTCGCTGCGGGCGGGGCTGCGCAGCTGGACGACATTGGCCGCCATGCTGCCGGCCTCGACCGCTTCCTCGCTGCGGCCGGCGATGCGCCGTTCCTCGATCTGCTCGCTTTCAGCGTCCGGCGCTTCTGTTGTCGCGGTCTCCGCTTGGTCGTCAGCATGAGACTTGGGTGCCTGCACCGGCATCAGCGCCAGTCCGGTCTCGTTCGGATCGATCACGCTGTCGGACACGCGAATGATGCCGAAGCCCCTGAACCCGTCGAAGCGGCGCTGCGCGTCGAAGGCCGGCAGGGCGGCAAGGTCGATCGGCACCACCAGATCGGTACCCTGCACCGGCCACATCACGGACTTGCCCGACCACGTGTCGCGCCGTTCCAGCAGGCGACGGATCTCGCCCGAATTGTCGAACCCGAAAACGGCGGCGACCTCGCCCCATTTGCGTCCGACGATGTCGGCGGCGTTGGGGCCGACGGTCTGTGCCAGTTCCGGCGAGACGGAGCGGAATTCCTGGTCGGTGTCGATGATCCAGGCAAAGCGCACTGGATCGCCGTCACGGGCAAAGACGAAGCCTTCGTCTTCTGCCTCTGCGGTCCTGTCCTCGGCCGGTTCTTCTGCAACTGTCGTCGCAGCAACTTCAGGGTGGCTTTCTTCGGCGGTCACCACTTCGTCGAGGTCCGATTCGTCGTCGTGCGTTTCCCGGTCTTCGCCGATCGATTCGTCTTCTTCGTTGAGCGCAGCGTCGATCTCTGCCGTTGTTTCCTCAGGCTCCCGTTCGACAACGGGTTCCTGCGCGTGAATATCGTCCCCCGAGACTTCCGCAGACGAGATTTCCTCCGTAGAGACCTTGTCCTCGGCGGTGTCCACCTGTTCGTCCGGCGCCTCGTCGGATTCCGGCGCTGCCCGTGCGGGCTCCGGCGTCTCCTCCACGGCACTGCCGCCTCTCAGGCCCAGATACCAGCGGTCGAGCAGGGACGGCATGCGCAGCCGCTGCATCGGTTCGGCCGCGCGCGTCTCTTCGGCAGCAGTCTCCTCCGTGACGATGGCATCCTCATCGGCTTCGTTCGGGGATTCTGCCTCGTCGTTTGCAGCGTCGCCGTCTTCGAGGATCTCGTCGTCGAAATCGTCATCCTCCCAGCCTTCCGGCGGGACAAGTTCGCGTCGCTCGCCATCGAAGGCGACAGGCTCGGCGTCGCGTTCCTCGATTTCCCAGCCCGGTGGCGGAGCGAGTTCGCGCTTTTCGCCGCCGAAGGCAACCGGTTCGGCCTCAAGTGCCGGATGCCGTTCTTCCGAAAGGTCTGTGGTTTCTTCAGCCGTCAGGTCGACAGCCTCGTATGGCGCTTCGGTAACTACGGGCGTGGTCTCCAGCGGCGCGACAAAAGCGGTCGGCTCCGCATCGCTGTCTTCCGGCGCCGTCGCGGTTTCCGTTTCTTCGTCGACCTCGCTCGCCTCGGCGCAGACCAGCAGATAGCGGCCAGGTCGCTCGCGCAGGCGCGCCACGCCGACGGCGATCGCCTCACCATCGCCCAGGTCCACGACCCGCTTGAGCAGGCGGTCGCTTTCCTCGGCCACTTCGTCGATCAGGACGGAAATGTCTTCGGGCGACAGGTCGATATTGGCGAAACTGTCGCTGGCGGCGATCGCCAGCCCGTAATCGTCGACGATGGCCGCGGCGGAGGCGAGGCCGGTGAACGAATCCACCGCGTTCGCCGCCAGCTCATGCTCGCGTGTTGCCCGCGCGAACCGGTCTTCCGTGGTCACCAGCAACACGGCCTGTTCGCCGGCGGGGAGCCGGACGAACGAGAGTTCGCACTGGATGAATTCTGTTCTCAGCCCGCGCGCGACCCGGAAGCCGCGCACCATGGGCTCGTTGTTCTCGATCTGCGAGACGGCGTCGCGCAACTGCCGCACGAAGGGCTGCGACGGGCTCAGCGGAATGCCGATGATCTCGGCCAGATCGGTGCCGCCGAACAGCGCCGCGCCGGGTGCATTGGCCCACAGCACGGCGTGCATGTCCGCATCGAACAGGATCGTGGCTTCCGGCGCCAGCACGCGGCGGCGCAACTCGGCAAGCACGGTGAGGTCTAGAAAAGAGTAACGCGATCCCGGCATCGTTTCACAACTCGAATGTACCCATGGGCCGGCACGACCATATCTTTCACACGCATGTCGTGGTCCGTCGTTAACGGTTTCTTAATAAACGCGCGTCCCGTCAGGGTCCAGAAAATCCCCCTGTTCCGACAGTGCAAACTCCGGGCAGGGTTAATTTCAACAATCTTCCATTGTGCAGCGCAACAAAATGTTGCAATGCACAATAAAACGCACTATATGGGGCCTACAGCATCAAGCTGCGCCGGCACGAAGCGCGGCTGAGCACATCAGCTTGAAATCGAACCTAGGAGTTCCTGCAATGACCGCCAGCAAGAAAACCGCCACCGACGCCTTTCAGTTCCCGCAATTCGACGTATCCAAGTTTGACCTCGCCACGCTGAGCGAAGGCTACCGCGATTTCGCCGAGCAGGCGATGAACCAGAGCACCGAAGTTTACGAGAAGTACAAGGCCGCTGCCGAGGAAGCCACCGCTTCGGCCCAGAAATCCTTCGACGCCCTGCGCGAGGGTGCTGCCGTTCTGTCCGCCAAGGCGATCGAGAACACCAAGACCAACACCGAAGCCGGCGTTGCCTTCGTCGAGAAGCTGACCGGCGCCAAGAGCTTCGCCGAAGTCCTCGAACTGCAGGGCGAGTTCTTCCGTTCCGCCTTCGAGACGCTCGCATCCCAGGCCAAGGAAACCCAGGATCTGGCTACCAAGGTCGGCGAAAAGGCCACAGCTCCGGCCAAGGCTGCCGCTCAGAAGGCTACCGCCGAAGCAACGGCTGCCGTCGAAAAGGCCGTCAAGGCCGCGTGAAGCCCTTAGGCTTCTCGCCGTGATTTGAAGGTTTGATCCGGCCGCGCATGGTGCTCCGGAGGTGAACCGCGAAAAGGCCGGAACGGTTGCGTTCCGGCCTTTTTTCTTGTCCGTCGTGCGAATCCGCTTCCGGTACGAAAGCGCGGTCTTGCAAAGCGCCGACTTCCACCGTATGTCACCGGTTCGCGGCGGCAAGCCGCCGCCCGATTGTGCGGTTGTAGCTCAGCTGGTTAGAGCGCTGGATTGTGGCTCCAGAGGTCGGTGGTTCAAATCCACCCAACCGTACCATTCACAAATTCACCAATATTGCCGATCGCGGTCCCGGATTGTTGCAGTTGACCGGTCTGGGCCCGCTTTGCGCTCGATGTGTGCCCGAGTTGTGCCCAACATGTGCAATGTGGCACTTGCGTCATTTTTCAAATTTGAGCCAAAATGTGTCGCTATCTTGACGTGCAGGGGTCGCAACCGGGAGAAGTGAACATGTTTGTGCAGTGGGGTCGAAGCGTTACATCGAGGGCTTCCATCCTCGCGGTTTTGATGGCCGCGACGATGGCTGTCCCGCCCGCCTTGGCGGTGGATGGAACCTATGCGCGTTCGGCCAATAGCGGCCAGAAGAAGTGGATGGACGAATATTCCGGATGGAATAATGACTGTTCCTTCATGACCATCGATGTCGATGTTGTCGAGCCGCCCGCCCACGGCAAGGTCACGCCGCGCCCGGAAATCAAGCGGATACCGAAGGTCGCCAAGCGCGGCAGTTCCGGCGCCTGCGCCGGCCGCAAGATGAAGGCGCTGGTGGTGTATTACACGTCCAAACCCGGCTATCGCGGCCGTGACAGGTTCAAGGTGCGCATGAAGGCGCGCGGCCAGAGCCCGGCCTATTTCGTCTACAATGTCAATGTGAGGTAGGGAGCGCGGTCCGGGCGGATGCGTTCCAGAGCGGTTGTCAACAAGGAGGTAGCCCAATGCTGAGAGGGCTCGTGGCTGTGCTGATACTCGTGATCGCGACCTGCGGTGCGCAGGCCGAGAAACGGGTGGCGCTGGTGATCGGCAATGCCGGCTACAACAATGCCGCGCCACTGAAAAATCCGGTCAACGATGCCACGGATCTTTCGAAAGCGCTGGAGCGCCTCGATTTCAAGGTCGTAACGGGGATCGATGTCGACCACGAGGCCATGCGCCGCAAGGTCAAGGAATTCACCGATATCATGGTCGATGCCGACGTTGCGGTATTCTTCTATGCCGGTCACGCCGTGCAGGTTGGTGGGGAGAATTATCTCGCCCCGGTCGATACCGATCTCCAGAAGGAATCCGATCTGGATTTCGAGACGGTTTCGCTGAACCTCGTCCGCCGCCAGATGGAGCGCGAGGCCAAGACGCTGATCATCTTCCTCGACGCCTGCCGCGACAATCCGCTGACGCGCAGGCTGGTGCGCCGTTCGCGTTCGACTGGCGATTCCAAGGGTCTTGCCCGTTTCGACACCTCTGGCGAAGGGACGTTCATCGCCTTCGCGACGCAGCCCGACAATGTCGCCCTGGACGGAGAAGGGCGCAACAGCCCGTTCACGACCGCGCTGCTCGACAACATCGAGCGGCCCGGCGTCGAGATTTCCGCGCTGATGACGGATGTCCGCCGCTCCGTCTACGAGACCACGAGCGGCCAGCAATTGCCGTGGACGAACTCCTCCCTGCTCGGACAATTCTATTTCAAGGCACCGCAGGCCGGCAAAACCGGCAGTGGCGATCAGGACGCGAGGCTCGCCAAGCTCGAAGCCGATGCCAGGGCATGGTTGGAGATCAGGGACAGCAATGATCCGGCCAGGATAAGAGAGGTACTGGGCCAGCTTGTCGACGGCCCTTATGCCGAACTCGCCCGCGCCCGGCTCGACCTTCTGGAAGGCGCTTCGCAGCAGAAGTCCGACGCGTCGCCCCAGCAGGAAGACAGCCAGTCCGTCAAGCTTGCCCTCGCAGAGCCCCCGAAGGTGAGGGAGGAACCGGCGGAACCGGTGGAACCGAGCCGCGAACTCGTTCGCTCGATCCAGCAGGAGCTCCAGAGGGTCGGCTGCAATCCGGGTTCGGCCGACGGGCTGTGGGGACGCCAGAGCCGCAGTGCGCTCGGCGAATTTTCCCGCCACGGCGACGTCGAGCTGGCAACGCTCGAACCGTCTCAGCCCCTGCTCGATTCGCTCAAGGAGCGGTCGGGCCGCGTCTGCCCGCTGCAATGCGGACGGGGACAGGTCGAGAAGAACGGCGTCTGCGTGGCGACGGCGCAACCGAGCAAGCCGACGCGCACCAAGACGGTGACAAAGCGTCCGTCGTCATCGAGTTGCTTCCGCTTCAACGGCCAACTGGTCTGCGACTGAGGCTGCGCCTGACCGACAGCGAGGTCGCTGCCGGTCGATCGCACTTGCGCGGTCATCGCATCTGAAAAACAGAAAATGAAACGGTTCGTCGTGGCAATCGCGGCGAGCCGTTCCCGTCAATTCGTCTCGCTTCGCGCGGCGACGTCACACTTGTGCCGCTCTTGCATTTAATCAATCGATTGATTAAATAATCTCTACATTGAGTTTTGGAGATCGACGCCGTGCCGGCAGACGGAATGAGCGACAAGCGCGACGCGAAACGACAATCGGCTGCGAGCCAGCAGGGCGATGTCACGACATCCGGAGAAGCAGGGTCCGCTGCCGATTCCACCCGTCTCGCCCTGATCGAGGCAGGGCTGGAGCGGTTCGGCGTCAAGGGTTACGAGGCGGCATCGACCCGCGAGATCGCCGCCACCGCCAACGCCAACATCGCCTCGATCGCCTATCATTTCGGCGGCAAGGAAGGGCTGCGCGTCGCCTGTGCGGAGCATGTCGCGAGCTTCATCGGTTCGCTCGCCCGCAGCGCCTTCGGCGCGGACTTCGAAAACGCCGAGCGCGCCGCCGCCGCGATGCCGGCCGATGCCGCACGCGCCGAACTCGAGGGCGGGATGACGCGCCTGGTGAGCTTCCTGCTGCTGCAGCCGCACGCCAGCCTCGTCGTGCGCTTCATACTGCGTGAGATCTCCGTGCCCTCCGTCGCGCTCGACATCATCTACGCGAACATCTTCAGCCCGGTTCACCGGCGCCTCTGCGCGCTCTGGCAGGCGGCGACCGGCAGGCCGGCCGATTCCGAAGGCGTTCGCCTCGCGGTCTTCGCGATCCTCGGACAGGCGGTCTATTTCCGCATCGCCCAGGAGATCGTCCAGCGCCGCATGGATTGGGAAGCGATCGGACCCGCCGAGGTCGAACGCATCACCGAAATCCTGACCGCCAATCTGCACGACCGTCTAAACCGGGACGCTGCCGCGCAGGGCGAAGATAGAAGGCAAGAACCATGACGGGCTGGATCTGCACGCTTCCTCTGATCGCCTCCCTGTTTGCCGCCTGCGGCCCGGCCGAACCGCTCGCCGTGGGTTATGTCGAGGGCGAATACGTTTTGCTAGCGCCGCTCGACGTCGCCCAGATCACCTCCGTCGAGGTCCGCAAGGGCGACAGGCTGTCGCCCGGCGCGACAGTGGCGGTTCTGGAGAAGGAAGATGCCAACAGCGCCGTCGCCGAGGCGGAAGCCGCCTGGCGTCAGGCTGTCGCTGAACTCGAGAATTTGCGCGAGGGCAAGCGCGCCGAAGAGATCGACGTGATCGAGGCGACGCTCAATTCGGCGCGAGCCGAACTAACGGAGGCAAACCGTTCCTTCGAGCGCCAGAAGGAACTGTCTGGCCAGGGCTTTGCCTCGAAGGCGAATTACGACGCGGCCGAAACCCGCGTGGCGCTGGCAAAGGCGAAGATCTCGGAACTGGAAGCCAATCTGGCAGTGGCCCGTCTGCCGGCGCGGCCTGCCCAGATCGAGGCGGCCGAAAGCGCCGTCAAGCGCGCCGAGGCGAGCCTGCAAAACGCGCGTTGGCGCCTGGAAAAGCGCGTGATCGCCGCGCCGGCCGAGGGCGAGGTCTCCGACGTCATCCTGCGCCGGGGGGAATTGGCCGGCCCGTCCGCGCCGGTGGTCTCCTTCCTGCCCGACAACGCCACCAAGCTGAAGCTCTACGTGCCGGAGGCCTCGCTCTCCGCCGTCCGCGTGGGCACGCGCATTGCGGTGCGTTGCGACGGCTGCAGTGATGGCCTGTCGGCGACGATCAGCTATGTCTCACGCGAACCGGAATTTACCCCGCCGGTCATCTATTCGATCAACAACCGCCAGAAGCTCGTCTATCTCGTCGAGGCCCGTCCGGACGATGACGCGACCGCGCTCAAGCCCGGCCAAATCGTCGACGTCGTACTGGCCGGAACGGATGCTGCGCAATGACCAGTCCCGCTGCGGCAATCCACGAAGGCGAAGAACCGATCATTGATGTCACCGGGCTGACCAAGCGCTACGGCGCGAAGACGGTGGTCGACCACGCTTCGCTGAAGGTCTATCGCGGCGAGATCGTCGGTTTCCTCGGGCCCAACGGATCGGGCAAAACCACGACCATCCGCATGATCTGCGGCCTGCTGACCCCCGATGAGGGTTCCGGCAAGGTGCTCGGCTTCGACGTGCTCGAGGAAAGCCTGAGCATCAAGAACGAGGTCGGCTACATGACGCAGAAATTCTCGTTCTACGAGGACCTGTCGATTGCCGAGAACCTGACCTTCGTCGCCCGGCTCTACCGTTTGTCGCCGGTCTCCGACTATGTCGACGCGACCTTGGAACGGCTTGGCCTGACCTCCAGGCGCAACCAGCTTGCCGGCACGCTGTCGGGCGGCTGGAAACAGCGCCTGGCGCTGGCCGCCTGCATCATGCACGAGCCGAAGCTCCTGCTGCTCGACGAGCCGACGGCCGGTGTCGATCCCAAGGCGCGGCGCGAGTTCTGGGACGAAATCCACGAGTTGGCCGGCGAGGGGCTCACCGTGCTGGTCTCTACCCACTACATGGACGAGGCCGAACGCTGCCACCGCATCAACTACATCTCCTATGGCAAGATGATCGCCGAGGGCACGGTGGACGACGTGGTTCGCGAGTCGGGCCTGACGACCTATCTCGTTCACGGACCGAAACTCGACCGCGTCACCGCCGAACTCGTCGGCAAGCCCGGCGTCGAGCAGGTCGCGCCCTTCGGTAATTCGCTGCACGTGGTAGGCAGCGATCCGGAACTGCTCAAGTCTGCGCTGGCGCCGCTTTCGGGCCGATCCGACCTCGTTGTCGAGCCGGGCGAGACGAGCCTTGAGGACGTGTTCATCAAGTTCATGGCCGATTCCACTGACAACATGGCCGACAACGGAGCGGATGCGTGATGTTCAGCTTCGCCCGTTTCTCGCCGACCCGCCTCGGCGCCATGCTGGCCAAGGAATTCATCCAGATGCGCCGCGACCGGCTCACCTTCGGCATGATGCTCGGCATCCCGCTGGTCCAGCTCGTCCTGTTCGGCTACGCCATCAACAACGACCCCAAAGGCCTGCCGGCCGTTCTGGTCGAGACCAGCGCCGATCCCTATTCACGGGCCATCGTCTCCGCGCTGGAGATGACGGACTATTACCGCTTCAACCATGTCGCGGCGAGTGCGGCCGAGGCCGAGCGCCTGCTGGCGAGCGGCGAGGTTGCCTTCGCGGTGACGATCCCGTCGGATTTCGGCACCCGTGTCGAGCGCGGCGATAATCCGACCATCCTGATCGAGGCCGATGCGACCGATCCGGCCGCCGCCTCGGGTGCGATCTCCACGCTGGGCACCGTGGCGGCGGAGGCGCTGAAGCGCGAGCGCGGCCAGGATTCGCTGCACGCCAGCCGCCAGCCCGGTGCGCTCAACGTCGTTGTCCACCGCCGCTACAATCCCGAGGGCATCTCGCAATACAATGTCGTGCCGGGCCTGCTCGGCGTCATCCTGCAATTGACCATGGTCATGATGACCTCGATGGCGCTGACCCGCGAAGCCGAGCGCGGCACCATGGAAAACCTGCTGGCCATGCCGGCGTCTCCGATGGAGATCATGCTGGGCAAGGTGCTGCCCTATCTGGCGATCGGCGCAGTCCAGGTCGTCGTCGTCCTCGGCGCGGCCAAGACGCTGTTCGGCGTGCCCTTCCTGGGCAGCTACGGGCTGCTGCTTACCGGTATCCTGATCTTCGTCTTCGCGCTGGTGCTGCTCGGCTATTTCATCTCGACGCTGGCGCGAACGCAGATGCAGGCCATGCAGCTCACCTTCTTCTTTTTCCTGCCCTCGATCATGCTGTCGGGCTTCATGTTCCCGTTTCGCGCCATGCCCGAATGGGCGCGCGCGCTGGGCGAGATACTGCCGCTCACCCATTTCAACCGCGTCATCCGCGCCATCATGCTCAAGGGTGCAGACTATGCGGTGATCTCGTTCGAGCTATGGATTCTGGTCGTCTTTGTCGGCGTCTATGCCGGGCTGGCACTCATGCGCTTCCGCACCACGCTGGATTGACGCTTGGGAAAGCCCGGAGACAAGAGCCCCGGAGGTGGTGCCGCCTCCGGGGTTTTTTGTTTGGCGTGAGACGCGCTCAGCGCGACATCAGCGTCAGCGTGGTCATCGATTTAAGCATCGAATAGGTGACACCGCCGAACAGCCTTTCGCGGATGCGCGACTTGGAATAGGCGCCCATGACGAGCAAATCCGTGCCCGAATCCGACATGCGGTTCTGGATCGCGGCCGACGCCGAAATGCCGCCCGAACCCTGGTTGACGACTTCCGCCTTCACGCCGTGGCGGTCCAGCGCCTGAGCGATCTCGGCAGCAGCCATCAGGGCGCTGTGCTCGTCCGATTCCTTCGGATCGATGCACAGGATTTCAACCTTGCCCGACCGTTTCAGGAAGGGCAGGGCATCGAAGGTCGCGCGTGCCGCCTCGCGGCTTCCGTTCCACGCCACGACCACCTTGTCGAGCTTGAGCGGTGCCTTCCAGGTATAGGGCACGAACAGCACCGGACGACCGGATTCGAAGACCAGCGCCTCTAGATCGGCGGCCGGGTCGTCCTCGCGGTCGGGGTCGATCTGCTGGGCGACGGCGAGATCGGCGGCAAGCGCGCTGGCGATCGACGAGATCGCGCTGTCGCCCATGAAGGTTTCAGCGCCGCGCCATTCATAGGAGATGCCTTCACCCTCGCAGCGCTTGTTGAAGGCGGCCTCGAGCGTCTTCATGCGTTCGCGGTTTTCCTCGATGATGCTTTCGTCGAAGGGAACGCCCTCCGCACCGATCGCCGGCACATAGGCGGCTGGCGACGGTTCCGCATGAACGCCGATCAGATGGCCCGAACTGTCGCGGACCAGTTCCGCCGCGACGCTGACGACCCGCTCCATGTCCTCTTGACCACGAATGACGGCAACGACGGTTTTCAATTCCATTGGGTGACCTCCACCTTTCGACGATACCCGGTAACCGGGTCATTGCTGGACCGATCGCCGGCCTGTGGCATTGATTCCTGTCAATTGCCGGCGAACGAACGCGAGCACCCCAGGGATGGTGTCCGGACGGGCCGACACGATGGCGGCACGAAAAACCTTCGGCCAGTCGATGGGGTGGACGCGAGTCATGCCTTGACTAGCACGGCGGCAGCGCGCCAACCAAAGAAAACGCCGCGATGGCGACCCTCCAACGGTTATCTGGTGATATCGTGAGCATGAATTGCCGGCTCCTGTCGCCGGACTGGACCGAGCGATCGTCCTAAAATAGTTTCGACAGGGATTGGGTGGGGTCGAATGATACATGGGACGTCGGATTGGTCCGGCGAGATGCATTGACACACTACGACCCGAAAAAGCCCGTTATCTCCTTCCACGTCCCCAAGGCCGGCGGGAGTTCACTGCGGGAGTATATGGACAATTTTTTCGACGTTGTTTTGCCGCACTACAATTACCAGGAAAACATTGCGGGAATTGATGTCTGGAAACTGCCGACTCGCTGGCAGGTCAAAAGCCTGAAGCGGCTCGCCCGCAAACGGCGCCTCTGCATTCACGGTCATTTCAGAAGGTCACAGAAATCCTTCTACGACGATTATTACCCGGACGCCGATCAGTTCATCACGCTGTTGCGCGACCCCCTCGAGATGACGATCTCTCAATATTATTACGCCAAACGCCTGGAGTCGGAGGGCGGCAAAAAGGTCAAGGACTCCCTCGACACCTTTGTCGCGAGCCACACGAGCAGTTGGGACGACCATTTGCCGGTCGGGTTCGTCGACGACACGGAAAACGCCATCAAGGGCTTTCTTGCCGTCGGCACCCTGGAACGCGTCGACCTTTACCTGGATCGCCTGGCCGAGGTGACGGGTCGCCGTCCCGCCGAACCTTTTCCACACGCCAATACCTCACCGCGCGGCAAGCCGCCTTCCGAAGCTGCGGTTGCCGAGTGGATGAAGCAGAATTGGCGCATCGTGGAATCCTACGACACGGTTCGCTCCTTCTCCGAGGCGCGTCCCATCCAGTCGCGTCCCGCGCTTCGATTCAACGGCATGCTCGAGCGTTTTCTCGCGAGGTTCAGGCCCTATTCCTCGCCGAAATAGGTTCTCGCCATTCCGCTTGCGTCAGCAACCCGGTGTGACCGGTCGTGAAAGCCCTCGCGACCGATGTGGGGGGCGAGGCAGTCATCGGCATTCAGGACTACGGCGCCTTGAAAAAGTCACCCTGTTCCCCGCCCGCTGATTTCGGCTTGCGCGGGCTGGGTTCTCTTGTCGCCCCTCCGTCCGAACGCTTCCCGCCCTTCTGTTCCGCTTCGTCCGACGGTTCGCCATCCCCCGCGACAGCCGAAAACCTTCCGTCATGCATCTGCACGGAGAAGCTGTCCCCGGTGTGGATGGAGGCGGCGCGCATCACCGGATCGCCATTCGCGTCCCGGATCAGAGCGAAGCCGCGTTCGAGCACTTTCTCGTGGCTCAAACTTCCGATCAGCCGCCAGTTCTGGTCCAGTCGCTCGCGCGCATGCCGGGTCGTGCGTTCGAGCACGCGCCAGTCGAGCCGCCTTGCCGTAGCCTCGAGGCGCTGGCGGCTCGCCCCGGTCCGGTTGCGGTAGGCGCTGCGTGACGCGACTTCCAGAACGCGCAATTTCTCGCGCGCCCGTTCGAAGCGCCCGTCGAGCAGCCGCCGGCTGAGCCTCGGTGCGACTTCGCCGTAATTGCTGCGCTTGCGCTGCACCGCCAGCCGCATGGCGCCGGCAAGCATGCCGGCTGCCGTATCGAGGCGCTGGCGCGGCGTCGACAGGATGTCGGCCGGCGTGCCGAGCCCGCGTTCGGCGGACCTGAGATCGGCACGCAGCCGCTCCATCGTCCGCGTGAGCCCGGTACGCAGCCGCGCGGTCAGGGTCGCTACCAGCGCTTCGAGTTCCGCCTTGACCGGTACTGCGATCTCGGCCGCGCCTGTCGGCGTTGGCGCGCGCAGATCGGCGGCGAGGTCGATCAGTGTCCAGTCGGTTTCGTGGCCGATGGCCGAGATCAGCGGTATCCGCGAAGCCGCGACCGCCCGCACCACGGCCTCGTCGTTGAAGCCCCACAGATCCTCGATCGAGCCGCCACCGCGCGCCACCACGATAAGATCGGGCCGTGCGATCGCGCCGCCGGCCTCGATCGCGTTGAAGCCCTCGATGGCCGCCGCGACTTCCTGTCCGGAAGTCTCGCCCTGCACCCGGACTGGCCAGACGATGACATGCAGCGGAAAGCGGTCGGAGATGCGGTGCAGCACGTCGCGGATGACCGCGCCGGTCGGCGAGGTGATGACGCCGATTACCTTCGGCAAATAGGGCAGGGGCCGCTTGCGTGCCTCGTCGAACAGGCCCTCGGCGGCGAGCTTCTTCTTGCGCTCTTCCAGCAGCGCCATCAGCGCGCCGGCGCCGGCCGGCTCCAGATTGTCGATGACGATCTGGTATTTCGAGGAGCCGGGATAGGTCGTCAGCTTGCCGGTGGCGATGACCTCCATGCCTTCCTCGGGGCGGTATTTCAGCTTTGATACCGTACCGCGCCAGATGACGGCTTCCAGCCGTGCCCGCTCATCCTTCATGGAGAAATAGCAGTGGCCGGACGAATGCGGCCCGCGAAAGCCGGAGATCTCGCCACGCACCCGCACCCGGCCGAACGTATCCTCGACCGTGCGCTTGAGCGCCTGGGAAATCTCGCTCACCGAGAATTCGGTCACGTTGGAGGCGGGGCTTGTGGGGTCGGATGAATTCATTGGCTCGACTTGAACAGCTTCATGACGTTCCAGCCTAGCAGATTCGACACGAGGATTTCACGCCTATGCGAATTCGCCCGCCGGCGCAGCCCGCAAGGTGCGTGCGACGACGAGCACCAGCAGGGCGATGGCCGCCAGCGCGACCGCGAACCAGGAGCCCATCGCGGCGAGCGCAGTGGCGCCGGCCCAGAAGATCGAGGAGAAGGCCTCCGCGAAGGTCGCCACCCGCGACGAGGTCTGGCGACGGCGGAAATTGGAACGCTTGGCCTGAGAGCGGAACCAGAGCTGGATCATCGTTGCCGACACGCCGGCGGCCGCGATGCCGCAAAGGCAGATGAGCGCGTTGACCGGCGATACCCACGCCATGATTGCGAGGATTGGCGCGACGACCAGCGCCAGAGCACCGAGCACCGCCTCGATTTTGGCACGCAGGATCATGCCGCGCGTCACCGGCGCGGTGGCGACCAGTTCCGGCGCGTCCTCGCCAGAGATGGCGAGCCAGGCAAGCCCACCCGCCAATTGGCCCGACGCCATTACCAGAACCGGTACGACGACGGCCGGCAGCGTGCCCGACGTGCCGAAGCCCTTCCACAGCATGAAGGCCGGCGGCACTAGGTAGAAAACCTGCATCAGCGTCTGCGAGATCAGCCAGTGGTCGCGCGCCAGCAATTTCCATTCCTTGCGCCGCAGCGCCGCGCGTACCGACTGGCGGCGGAAATCGCGGTCGCGCGCAGTTTTCGACCTTCGGGACTGGCCGATGCCGGCCGCCGAGACCACCTTGTCGGCGAACCCGTTCGAATAGGCCGCGACCGCGAAGGCGAAGGCGAGCGCCGAAACGCCCAGTACGGCAAGAAGCGGCAGCCATTCGCCCTGCATCGCGCGGGCCGGATACCAGAACGCGGAATCCACGCCGGGCAGCCAGACCCGCACTGTGTCGGAGGTCAGGAAATTCAGGCGCGACAGCGTGCCCATAGAACTGATCGCGGCAAGCTGGATGCCGATGATGAAACTGGCGCCGACGAGCGCGGCGATGATCTGGGCGGCCAGGCGTGTCCGTTTCGCGCCGATCAGGCGGAACAGCCCGATGGTGACCGACAGCGCCAGCACGGCGGCGATGGCACCGAAGGCGAGCAGGACCGGATAGGCGGCCAGCCAGCCGGGATGGTCGGTCACCGCGAGAACGTTGATGAAAGGCGCGCCGAGCAGCAGCGACAGCATCGCCGTGGTGATCGCGATCGCGCCGATCCGCACCGCGAACAGCCGCCGGATCGAGGCGGGCGAGGAGACGATCAGATCGAGATCGGAGCGCGAATAGAAGGCGCGCGTCACCGATTCCATCGCCTGCGAGGTCATCAGCGAAAACGGCAGGACGAGCAGGGCCGTGATCGTGATCCACTGGTCGATGGCCGGACGCGCCGCCTCCTCCGAGCCCGACAGCATGCCCCAGGCGAGGAAGTGCAGCGCAATCGCCGCGAACCCGATCACGATGAGCGCGATCTTTTCCCGGCTGCGCCTGCCGGCCGTGGTCATCGCCATCAGGTCGCGCCAGGCGAGCCGCGTTTCGTGGCGCGCCAGCCAGGTGAGACTTGCCGGCTGGCTCATGCCGCGTTCGCTTCGCGTGCCGGGTCGTTGACGTCGCCATCCGCCCCGTCGTCTTCCGAGACGATGTCGAGGAAGACATCCTCCAGCGTGCCGTCGCCCTTGCCGGCGCGAGCCCTCAGTTCGCCTAGCGTGCCCTCGGCAACGAGGCGGCCCGTTGCGATGACGCCGATCCGCTCGGCCATGCGTTCGGCGACCTCGAGAATGTGCGTGGTCATGATCACGGTCGCGCCATGCGAAACGCGCTCCTTGAGCACCTGCTTGACCAGCCGCGCCGAGGCTGCGTCGAGACCGGTAAGAGGTTCGTCCAGGATGATCAGACGGGGGTCATGGATCAGCGCCCCGGCGAGTGCCACCTTCTGGCGCATGCCGCGCGAGAAACCCTCGCAGCGCTCATGGGCATGCGGTGCCAGTTTCAGCCAGGCCATCAGCCGGTCGGCCTCGGCGCGGGCCCGCCCGGCATCGATGCCCCACAGGCCGGCGACGAATTCGAGATATTCCAGCGGGGTCAGCCGGTCGTAGATCATCGGCTCGTCCGGCACCCATGCGGTGATCCGCTTGGCGCCGACGGGATCGGTCAGCGTGTCATGTCCGAACACCGAGATCGAGCCCCTGTCGGGCTTGAGCAGACCGGTCACCATTTTCAGCGAGGTCGTCTTGCCCGCGCCGTTCGGCCCCAGAAGCGCATAGAACTCGCCGGACCGCACCGTCATGGTCAGGCCGGCGACCGCGGGGCGGTCGAAGCGCTTGTGGAGATCGACGATTTCGAGCGCATTGGTCGCCATGGGGCGTATTCCCTCTCCACGGAGCTTGCGGGATTGAAGAACGACCCATCCTAGAACGCACAGGGTTGCCGTGCGGTAAACCCGACCCGAAGATTTGGCGTCAATTCGGCATTTGCGGCCAGGGCCCCAAAGAGCCCGTGAAAGTGCCTAGCGCTTCATGCCCTGCAGGAACTGGTCGAAGATCGATTCCATGTTCTTCTGGTAGTCGCGCTGCATGTTGATGCCGGTATCGAACATCTCGCCGAAAAGGTCGCCCAGCCCGCCCTTGCCTGAAGGGGGAGCTTCGGGAGCATATTCCGGCGCCGCTTCCGGCCCATGTCCTGCTTCAGGTGGCATCGCCTCCGGCGGCATGTCCTCGGGCGCCGCTTCCGCCGGGCGGCCGCCGCGAAGCATGTCGTTGAAGAACTGGCCGAGCGGGTTGTCCGCAATGGAGCCGGCGCCGCCGCCGCGCATCATCTGCTCCATCATCTGGCCCCACGGATTGCCGCTGGCGGGCTGGTCATCGCTCTTCGGCGCGCCGCCCATCATCTGTTCCAGCATCTTGCCCCATGGGTTGCCGACACCACCGGTCATGCCGCCGCCCGCCATCTGTTCCAGCATCTGGCCGAGCGGATTGTTTTGCGCCTGTGCTTGTCCGCCCATCTGGCCGTTCAACTGCTTGAACAGCCCACCCATGATCATCGGCGCCAGCGCCGGCAGCATGGATTTGAGGATCGATTGCGAAATGCCGGTCGCCTGCGCCGCCTGGGCGGCGACCGCGCGGCTCAGTTCTTTGGAGCCGAACAGATGGCCGAGAATGGCGTTGCCTTCCGCCAGGCCGCCGCTCGAAAGCGCCTCGGGCGGATTGTCGTAATAGGCCGCGTGCCGGCCGCTGGACAGCGCGTCGAGGAAACGGGTGAAGCCGTAGGGGTCGTGGGCATTGCGCTTCAGCCCCTGCGAGAAGGCCGGCATCAGCGCCGCGATCGCCTGCTCCGCCTGGGCCGAGGAGAGCCCGTACTGGCGGCCGATCATCTCGAGCATCGTTCCGTCGGCGCCCCGGGTCATCATGTCCATCAGCGGCAGCATGCGCGTGTTTCCCTGTCCAAGGTTGCATTACTCGCGCATGAAGCAAGCCCTTGCGCGCTTAAGCAGAAATTAACCATGAAACGGCTAGCGTTCAAACTCTGGCGATACTCTCTTCGAAAGCTTTTCCATTGAATGTGCATTCAACGATCCTGATTTCGCATGACGGCGGCGCGGAAACGAACGCTCGTGTTCCAGCCGAAGACATCAGACCGGCTGCGAGGCCGAGGCGCGGCCAGCGTCTGGGTTATCTGGTTGTAAACGGGCAATCCTTTCCAGTCCCTTGCACGGTGCGCGACTTCGCAGCCAACCGTGCCACGCTTGTCCTGGGTGGCTGGCTCGGCATCCCGGAAGAGTTCTCGCTCTATATCGAACCGGATGAGGTGCGCCTCGAATGCCGCATCGCCGAGCGTCGCGGCAACGCCGTCACCGTTGCCTTCGACGGGCTCGTCAACGAGGCCCGCCCGCGAAAGCGCTGACGGTTCCCGCGCTCTGAAACATTTCCGTTCGAATGCCGTTCAGCAACGGTTAACGCGGCGGTGGCATGGTCCGCCATCAGCGGATTCGAAAGACAACGGGAATGCCTGACTCCGAAGACAAGGGTGGCCGGCTGGAAGTCGGCCAGCAGCGGACCGAACGTCGCGCCTCGCGGCGTAGCCGCGTCCTGAAGTCGGGCCTTGCCGCCTATAACGAGCAGTTCAGCACCTTTCCCTGCATCGTCCGCAATGTGTCGGAATCGGGCGCGCGGCTCGACCTCGACGAACTGGCACAGGTGCCGCCCTCCTTCGTGCTGCATATCGGCGTCGACGGCTACCAGGTCGAGTGCGAACGCGTCTGGCGTGACGGCAAGGCGTGCGGCGTCAAGTTCGTTGGCGAGAAATCCCACAGCCCGTATTTCCATCCCCAGAAGGTCGGAACCTCCGAGCAGCACTTCTCGCCCTATGCCGAGCGTGCCATGCGCATGCATGAGGAAATGGAGGATGCGCGCGAAGAAAGCCGTCCGGCCATCCTCGAGGCGCGCAAGCCGCGTCGCGCACCGCATCCGACCTTCGGCCGGCGAACCTGATCTTCAGAAAATCCCCAGGTCGCTACTAGTAGGCGTATTCGTCGAACAGCCGGCGGACATCGCCGCCCCATGGCCCGTAATAGCGCTGCAGCAGGCTCTCGGCCGGCGTATGGCCAATCGCCACCGTCTCGTTGAGCGGGGTCAGGAACACGGTTTCGTCGAAACCTTCCTGATTGAGGTTGCCGCGTGATTGCAGGCCGCGCGAGACCAGCGCCAACACTTCCCGGGCCACCTCGTTGAGCTTGCGACCGCCGATCATGGCGGCAAGCCCCTCGCGCGGCACCGCGTCGCGCAGTTCGCGCACCATTTGCGGCGTCCAGTCGGCGGTCAGCGCCTCCGCGCCGTCCAGCGCATCCTCGTCATAGAGCAGCCCGACCCACAGCGCCGGCAGCGCACAGATGTCGCGCCACGGCCCGCCATCGGCGCCGCGCATTTCCAGATAGCGCTTCAGCCGGACATCGGGAAACAGCGTGGTCAGATGATTGTTCCAGTCGCCGATATTCGGCGTTCCGTCCGACACCTCGCCGGCAAGTGCGCCATCCATGAACTGCCGGAAGGTGATGTGCGTGCAGTCGTGATACTTGCCGTCGCGGATGACGAAATACATCGGCAGGTCGAGCGCCCAGTCGACATAGGTTTCGAACCCGAAATCCGGCGCCAGCATGAAATCATGGAAGCCGGCGCGCTGGTTATCGGTGTCGCGCCAAATCTCGCTGCGCCATGACAGCAACCCGTTCGGCTTGCCCTCGGTGAAGGGCGAGCGGGCGAACAGCGCCGAGGCCAGCGGCTGAAGCTTCATGCCGAGTTGCAGCTTGCGGCGCATGTCGGTCTCGCTGCCGAAATCCAGGTTCACCTGGATCGTCGCGGTGCGATACATCATGTCGAGGCCCTGGCTGCCGACCTTCGGCATGTAGGCGCTCATGATCTGATAGCGGCTCTTCGGCATCTTGGGCGTTTCGTCGAAACGCCAGAGCGGGCTGGCACCGACACCGAGAAAGGCGATGCCGAGCGGTTCGGCGACCGCCTTTAGGGTCGCCAGGTGCTGGTTCGATTCCCGGCAGGTCTGGTGGATCGTCTCCAGCGGCGCGCCGGAAAGTTCGAACTGGCCGCCCGGCTCCAGCGAGATTGCGCCGCCGCCATCGGGCGCGACGAGACCGATGATGCGGCCGTCGTCGAGGATGGGATCCCAGTTCTGCGCCTTGTGCATGCCTTCCAGCAGCGCGCGGATGCCGGCGTCTCCGTCATAGGGCACCGGCGAATAGTCGGCGGTATAGAAGCCGAATTTCTCGTGTTCGGTGCCGATCCGCCATTTCTGGCGCGGCTTGCAGCCCTCTTCCAGCCATTCGATGAGCTGGCCGCGGTTCTCGATCGGTGTCAGGTCCGTGGTATCTCGCGCCATGTATCAGCCTGTCGTGCGAAGCCCGGCCCGTGGGGCCAGAGGGAGAAAAGGTGCCGGCGCGTTGCCCGGACGGTTTCGACGGCCGCCCGGGCGGATCGAAAGACGACCGAGAAATATTGTCGACCCTTTTCGGGTGCAAGTGAAACTTTCTGTATCGCGCATCAGGTTTGCCGAACCCCGCCCTCCGGCCCGGCCCAGTCGCCGGCGACCGCCTGCACCAGCGCGAGTGCGGCGACCGCTGCCGTGTCGGCGCGCAGGATGCGAGGGCCGAGCGGGATCGTGGTGACATTGGACATCGAAAGCAGGCGCGCGCGTTCCTCCGGCGAGAACCCGCCTTCAGGCCCGATCAGCACGCCCAGTGGCTTTCCGGCCAGCGGTCGCAGCTTTTGCAGCGCATCCTCGTCGTCCGCTTCCTCGTCGCAGAACACGAGATGCCGCTCCTGCGGCCAGTTCGCCAGTACGGTCTCCAGCTTTTCGGCCTCGTCGATCTCCGGCAGGCACAGCCCGCTGCACTGCTCCGCCGCCTCGATCGCATTGGCCCGCATGCGCTGCGTGTTCACCCGGCCAACCTGCGTGCGTTGCGTGACGACCGGCATCAGTCTCGACACCCCCATCTCGACCGCCTTCTGCACCATGTAGTCGAGGCGCGCGTGCTTCAGCGGGGCGAACAGGTACCAGAGGTCGCCCGGCGCCGCCTGCGGCCTGGTCTGACGCTGCACGTGCAATACGCACGCCTTCCTGCCCGAGGCCTCGACCTGCATCAGCCATTCCCCGTCGCGACCGTTGAAGGCGAGCAGTTGCGCGCCCGACTTCAGCCGCAGGACGTTGAGGAGATAGTTGGCCTGGCTCCTGTCCGCCTCGATCACGGCACCGGGGACGAGGTCGGCCTCGACAAACAGTCGCTGCATTCTTGGATCGTAACGTTCCATGACGGGGCGATAGAACACTTTCAGGCGCGGTGGAAGCCGATTGGTTTCGCGTGCAGGCAAACGAGCCGGATCGGGACGGGAGGGCCGGTTATCTGAAAATCCCGATCAGGCCCGCAAGCCGCGCAGCAACTCGTCTTCGACCGGGTCGTCTTCGATGAACGGTGCCCAGTCCTGCTCCAGCAGTTTCCAGACATCCTTGGCGGGAACCGCGCGGCTGAAATAGAAGCCCTGCACTGCTTCGACGCCGACCGCGCGCAGGCAGGACGACTGAAGCAGCGTCTCAACGCCTTCCACCGTTACATGCAGTCCCAATGCCCTGGACAGCACCAGGACAGCGTTGGCGATCTCGGTGGAGCGTACGTTCCGGCCATACTCGCGGGTGAACGAACGATCGAGCTTCAGCCGGGTGAAGGGCAGGTGACTGAGGTTGGACAGGCAGGAATAGCCGGTGCCGAAATCGTCGAGTGCCAGCGAAACGCCGAGTTCGCGCAGCGCTTCCAGCCGCGTCCGGGCATCCTCGACGTCATGTGCCATGGCCGCTTCCGTGACCTCGAGTTCCAGACGATCTGGCGACAGCCCGTATTCTCTCAGCACTTCGCAGACGATCGCCGGAAAGTTCGGGTCGTCGAGCTGGCGCGCCGAAACATTGACCGCGACGAACGGCGCGTTCCCGTTGCTGCATTTCCATTGCACGGCCTGTTCGCACGCATTGCGCAGGATCTGCTCGCCAAGCGCATGGATATAGCCGGATTCCTCGGCAATCTCGATGAACTGGTCGGGCGGCACCATGCCTTCGCCCGGCCGGTGCCAGCGCGCCAGCGCCTCGAAACCGATGGTCTTTCCCGTCCTGAGGTCGACGATCGGCTGGTAATGGCAATCGATTTCGTGGCTTTCGACCGCGTTGCGCAAATCACGCAGCCGCTGGAGCCGCTGGCGAATTTCCACGTCCATGCCTTCGGTGAACCAGTGGATCGAATCGCGGCCTTCCCGGTCGTATTTCGACAAGGCGCGATGGCTGTTGGCGATCAGCATGTTGGCCGAATTGCCGTCCTGCGGCGAGATCGCCGCACCGATCGAATAGGAGAGCTGGATTTCCAGGCCCTCCACCTCGATGGGCTGCTCCAGGAAACTGGTGATGAACCTGACGCTCTGATGTACGCCTTCCACGTCCTGCCGATAGGGACCGGCAAGCCCGAAGCAATTGTGTTCAAGTCTGCAAATCAGCTTGTCCGGTTCGATGGCCTCGGACAGTTTCGCGCCGACCGCCTGAATGATCTTGTTGGTGAATTCGTTGCCGTATTCGTCGAACAATTCGTTGAAATCGTGGATCAGGACCTGCGCGACCGCGATGTTGACTTCGCCGTGCTGGGCAAGTTTCAGCATTTGGTCGAGCTGCGTGATGAATGTGTTGCGGTTGGCGAGGCCGGTCAGCGAATCATACGCCATCAACTGGCTGATGCGTTCGGCGGCGTGCATCTGGGCGGTTTCGTCGAGGATGACGCCAACAAGGCGGTTCGGTTCGCCGTTCTCGTCGCAAAGGACGGTTCCAAGTGAATGGATACGCAAATAGCGTCCGTCTGAACCTTTCAGACGATAGCGTACTTCATGGGCAAGCTTGCCACGCGCGGCAATCACATTTTCCACGCTGGCACGGAGCCCTGGCGCGTCGAGTGGATGAATCCTCTCTCGCCATTCTTCCAGACGGACTGTCTGATTGGCCGGGATCCCGACCAACGCCTTGATACGGGGCGAAATGTAGAGGCCGTCCTCTCGCGTCAGATCACGGTCCCAGATACCGCCTTTTGCGCAGGTCAGGGCCAGCTCAAGCCGTTCTTCGCTTTGTGCGGCGCGGTGATAGGCTACCAGAATATGACGGTAAACCATCTTCAGAACCACGAAAAGGACGGCACCTGTCACGACGACGAAGAACCAGCCCTTGAAGGTCTGCATCGTTTGGTAGGTCGCTTCGTCGGGAGCGATTTTTGAGACGAGCAGATCGCTGAACAGGACCCAGAGGAAGCCGGCCAGCATATAGACGAGCGCAATGGTCAGCGGAACGCTGACGAACGGCGAAACCGCCATTCTCTGAGTTGTACCGGTCATTCGGGTGTCGGGAGCCATTCATTGACCCTTCGGCAGGCACGAATATGTATCGGCCATGCGTACCCGCAAATTCTTAAGAAAACGAAGCTCTGGCAGCTCGGATTGGTTCTAATCCGTTACCACGATCACATGCAGGCGCACCGGTCCGTGTGCCCCCATGATGAGCGTCTGCTCGATATCGGCAGAACGCGAAGGGCCGGTGATCAGGTTGACCGCGCGCGGCATCTCGCCGGCCCCGGACTTGCGCCGCAGCTTCGGCCAGATCGCCTCATAGTCGAAGGCGATGTCGCCGGCATCGACCAGAACGATATGGTTCTCGGGCAGGAAATTGATCGTCGTCGGATTGTCCGGACCCGACGTCAGGACCACCGTGCCGGACTCGCCCGCCGCCGCCTGGGCGTAGCTCAGCCCCGCCAGATCGGTGCCGTCACTGGGCCCGCTCAGAAGCTGCGGTGCGCCGCGCTTCTGCCATTCGATCCTGGCGAGCCGGCGATCCTTGCCCATGCGCACCTGCTGCGGCAGGTTGTGGCTGCGCAGAAATCCGGACACCGCGCGTGCAATGTCGCCGCGCCTGACCGTTTCGACGCTCGCCCCAGATGCCTGCGCCTTTTCGACGAAACGCGTTACCACGCGGTCCGAACCTTTCGGACCACCCTGTAATGCCGGCACGACTCCTTTCGGATGCTCGCTCAGCCGTTTTTCGACCTGCTCGCGCCGCGCCTTGTCGGCCTTCGTCGCGGCAGGCCCGTTCTGGCCGAGGCTTTTCCGGATCCGGCCGAGAATGGCGTCGCGCGCGCTCATGCTGCTTTCTCCGCCGATCTGACAGCCGGTTTTTTGCGCCGCCATTGCGCGATGAAGGTGCCGCCCTGCGGGGCCGGCAGGTCGCGTCCCGCCGTCCATCCGCCCGCCATGGGCAGATGCGAGAACCGTCCCTTGCGTCCACCTGCGAGCCGCAGCGCGGTGATCGCCAGGCGCGAGGCGAAGCGGTACCAGCCGGGCCGCTTGGCGAACCATGCCCATGCCCTGAGGTTGGACCGGACATGTGACGGCGTGAGATGGCGCTCGAATTCGCGCTCCCGCCAGTGCCGCATCATCTTCGGCAACGGAATGCGCATCGGGCAGACTTCCTCGCAGCGCCCGCAGAAGGTCGAGGCATTGGGCAGGTGGCCGGCCTTGTCCACGCCGATCAGCGTGGGGGTCAGCACCGCGCCCATCGGACCCGGATAGACCCAGCCATAGGCGTGGCCGCCGACCGCCTGGTAGACCGGACAATGGTTCATGCAGGCGCCGCAGCGAATGCAGCGCAGCATGTCCTGGAACTCCGTGCCCAGCATGTTCGACCGGCCATTGTCGAGCAGGATGACGTGATATTGCTCGGGGCCGTCCGGGTCCTGCTTGCGTCGCGGCCCGGTCGACAGCGTGGTGTAGACACTCATTTCCTGGCCGGTCGCCGAGCGCGCCAGCACGCGCATGATCTGGCCCATATCCTCCAGCGTCGGCACGATCTTCTCGATCGAGGCCAGCACGATATGTACCTTGGGCAGGGTCTGCGTCAGGTCGCCATTGCCTTCATTGGTGACGATCACCGAGGTGCCGGTTTCGGCGACCAGGAAATTGGCGCCCGTGATGCCGACATCGGCGGCCAGGAACTTTTCGCGCAGGATGCCGCGTGCCTCGCGCAGCAGGCTTTCGGGTTCCTTCATCGGCCGGTTGCCGGGCAGATGGCTGTGCGCCTTGCGGAAATCCTCGCGCACCTGGTCGATGTTGAGATGGACCGCCGGCGCGATGATGTGGCTGGGATGCTCGCCGCGTAGCTGGATGATGTATTCGCCCAGATCGGTCTCGACCGGCGTCACGCCATGGCGTTCGAGAAAGGCGTTGAGGTCGATCTCCTCGGAGATCATCGACTTGCCCTTCGTGACCGTCTTCGCGTTCACCTTGCGGCAGATGTCGAGCACGATGCCGCGCGCCTCCGTGGCGTCGGCGGCCCAGTGCACCTTGCCGCCCTGCGCCGTCACCCTTTCCTCATAAGCCTCCAGATAGAGATCGAGATGGGCGAGCACGTGGTTCTTGATGTCGCGCGCATTGTCCCTCAGCGCGTCGAATTCGGGCAGGGCGGCCGTGGCCTTCGCCCGTTTCTCGGTGAAATTGTCGCGTACATGGCGCATCGCCTTCTGCAGATTGACATCCGCCAGCGCGTCATGCGCATTGCTCGGGAATTGCGGTGAAGCGATCTCGACCATTCAGGATGCCTTTCCCTTGTTCGAGCCCTTGCCTTCCCCGATCGCCGGCGTGTCGGTCATGCCGGCCAGCACCTCGGCGACATGGCGCACCTCGACCCCGCTGCCCTGGCGCTTGAGCTTGCCGGCCATGTTCATCAGGCAGCCCAGATCGCCCGCGAGCAGCAGATCGGGTTCCACGGCTTCGATGTTCGCCGCCTTCTCGGTGACGATGGCGTTGGAGATCTCGCCATATTTGACCGCGAAGGTCCCGCCGAAGCCACAGCAGGCCTCGTTTTCCTTCATTTCCTTCAGTTCCAGCCCCTCGACCGAGGCGAGCAATCGGCGCGGCTGATCCTTGATGCCGAGTTCGCGCAGGCCGGAACAGGAATCGTGATAGGTCGCCAGCCCTTCATATCTCGACTCGACCGCTTTCACCTCCATCACGTCGCTCAGGAAGCTCACGAGTTCATGCACCTTTGCGGAAAAGGCGCGCGCGCGGGCCGACCATGTGATGTCGCCCTTGAACGCCTCCGGGTAGTGCTTCTTCAGCATGCCGGCGCACGACCCCGAGGGCGCAACGACGTAGTCGAATTTCTCGAAGGCGGCGATCACCTGCTTGGCGATGTCGCAGGTGTCGGCCCGGTCACCGGAATTCCATGCCGGCTGGCCGCAACAGGTCTGGGTCAGCGGCACGTGCACTTCGCAGCCGGCATCCTCCAGCAGCTTGACGGCGGCGAAGCCCACGCTCGGTCGGAACAGGTCGACCAGGCAGGTGACGAACAGCCCGACCCTCGGGCCGCCGGCCGGATGCGCCGCATTCTCCGGCGCGTCTGCGATCGCCGTTTCGCCCTTGTCCTTCGTCACGCCTGCCGTCTCCTTTCGCTTGCCCCGGTTTCCTCGCGCCGCGCCAGCCGCAGGCCGGAGACGCGTTCGCGGTCTTCCCGTGCTTCCAGCTCGTGCATTGCGGCGATCACATATTCGATGTGCCGGCGCGCCGCCAGCGCGGCCGCCTCGCCGTCACCCGCCATCACAGCGTCGGCGATCGCGTGGTGTTGCGCATGCAGTGCCTGCCGTCCGCCCGGTGTTGCGTAGAGGTTCGCCCGATTGCGGAACACGCCTTCCGACAGCAGCCGGTAGCATGCCCTGAGCGTGTGCAGCAGCACCAGATTGTGCGCGATCTCGCCGATCGTCGAATGGAACTCGACGTCGATGCGCACTTCCTCGTCGAAATCCGCCTGTTCGAACGCGGCGTCCATCCGGTTCATCAATTCGGCCAGCAGCGCCCTGTCGGCGGCGGTCGCGCGTTCGGCGGCAAAGCGCGCCGCGACGGCCTCGACCTCGCGGCGGTATTCCAGGTGATCGAACAGGGCCTTGCGATGCGAGGCCAGCAGCGCGCTCACCTGCGGCGAGAACACCGAGCCGATGACGTCATCGACGAAGGTGCCCTCTCCGTGCCGCGTGACGAGCAGGCCGGTTCCCTCCAGCATCTTGATCGCCTCGCGCACGATCGGGCGGGACACGCCGGTCTCCAGCGCCAGTTCGCGTTCTCCGGGCAGTCTTTCGCCCACGCGCAGCACGCCCTCGAGCACCAGCGCCTCGATCTGGTGGGCGACTTCCTCGGCCGTCTTGGCGTGGTGGATGGGCTGGAATACGCGCATGGCCGGAGCCTAGGGTTCTGCAAATGATTGGTCAAGCTTGTTTACCAGTTGTGGCAGATGGCTGTGGTCACGGGTCGCACGGCTATTGTCGTCCGTTTGCGCTATACGAAAAGCAGCCGCCATGGCGGGAGGACACGCATGAGCGAGAAGAAATCAGGCGCCGGCCGGAAGACCGGTTCGATTGCGCGCCAGGCGCCGATGAAACCGCATCCGCAGCGGGCCGCGGCGCTCGGCGAAATTCATGCGCGCCCCATCCCGGCGATCGACCCGGGCCGAGTCATCCTGCACTACGCCTTCATGAGCGATGGCGGCGGCGCCGTCAGCCACGCCGTGCTGGCCGAACTGTGTCGGTCGCGCGGCGAAAGCGCGCCGCATGAAAGCGCGCGCTATCACGATCTTGCCTGGGGCAAGGGCAGGTTGCGCTGGGAACGCCATTCCGAATTCTCCACCTTTGCCTGGGAGGGGCCGGCGCCTGCCCGCTTCCAGGGGACGGTTTCCGGTCATCCCTTCGGCGCGGGTTTCTCGCAGCCGGGCATGCTGATCTCGGCAGCCAGGGTCGAGATCCGCAAGCTGACCGATGCGAGCCTCGGCCTGCTCGATCGCTTCGACAGCGAAAGCCTGTGCGTAACCATGCTGCATGGCGGCCAGTCGCTCGTTGCGACCGATTTCCGTCAGGACGGCGACGGCATGACCGTCTTCCTGATGCTGGTCAAGGACATGGCGCCGGCCCGCATCGGCCAGTTCGCCAAGGCGCTGATCGAGCTCGAGACCTATCGCACGCTCGCCATGCTCGGCCTGCCGCTGGCCCAGAGCCTGTCCGGACGGTTGTCGCGCTTCGAGGCGGAACTGGCCCGCCTGACGCAGGAGATGCGCAAGGCGGGACCGGATTCCGTTCAGAACCTGCTCGACCAGATCACCAGCCTTGCTGGTGAACTGGAAGCCGATGCCGCCGCCAGCCTGTTCCGCTTCGGTGCAACGCGCGCCTATGGCGACATCGTGCAGGAGCGCATGGAGATGCTGGCGGGCGAGGCGATGCCGGGCCATCGCCGCATCGCCCGGTTCCTCGATATGCGCCTGGCTCCGGCGCTGAGAACCTGCCGGTCGGTCGAGGACCGGCAGGCCAATCTGTCGCGCAAGCTGTCACGCACCGCCAATCTGCTCAGGACCCGCGTCGAGGTCGAGATCGAAGAGCAGAACCGCAGCCTGCTTAATTCCATGAACCGTCGCGCCCGGCTCCAGCTTCGCCTGCAGCAGACGGTCGAGGGGCTTTCGGTGGCCGCTGTCTCCTATTACGTCGTGGGGCTGTTCTACTATCTCGCACAGGCGCTGGAGCACGTCCTGCCCGCCGGCGTCACGCCGAAGGCCGCTGCCGGCGCCTTCGTGCCCGTCGCCGTTCTCGGCATCTGGTTTGTGGTGCGCCGCATCCGCGCCCGCCATAGCGAGGAACGTTGATCTTTCGGATCGCTTGCCTCCATGGCACATGACTGGTAAAAACTGTTTACCATTCAGCCCGCCGCAGGGCGTGCAGCGCACCGTTGCCGGCCGAGGGACAAGGGCCGATAATGCGGACAAAGCGAGGCAGGGAGGCGAGCCATGTCCCATATCGAAATGCCGAAGCCAGATGAAAGCGTGCTGTCGCGCCGCACGGCGATCATCGCCGAACTGGAGCAGGCCGTCGGTGCCGGCAATGTGGTCTCCGACCGTGCCGAAACACTTGCCTATGAGTGCGATGCGCTGTCGGCCTATCGCTGCCCGCCGCTCGCCGTCGTGCTGCCGCGCTCGACCGACGAGGTCTCTCAGGTCCTGAAGATTTGTTCCAGGCTCGGCGTGCCGGTCGTACCGCGCGGGTCCGGAACCTCGCTCGCCGGCGGCGCACTGCCCACGGCCGATTCCGTCGTCATCGGCGTCGCCAGGCTGAACCGCGTACTTGAGGCCGATTTCGACAATCGCTTTATCCGCGTCCAGTCGGGCATGACCAACCTGTCCGTGTCGGAGGCGGTATCCGGCGACGAATTCTTCTACGCCCCGGACCCGTCGAGCCAGCTCGCCTGCGCCATCGCCGGCAATGTCGCGATGAACTCCGGCGGCGCGCACTGCCTGAAATACGGGGTGACGACCAACAATCTGCTCGGCGTCACCATGGTCATGATGAATGGCGAGATCGTTGAGATCGGCGGGCCGTTCTGCGATCCGGCGGGCTACGATCTGCTTGGCGTCATCTGCGGTTCGGAAGGCCAGTTCGGCATCGTCACCGAGGCCGTGCTGCGTATCCTGAGAAAGCCCGAAGGCGCCAAACCCATCCTGATGGGTTTCGATTCCAACGAAGTCGCCGGCGCCTGTGTGGCCGACATCATCAAGTCGGGTGTGCTGCCGGTCGCCATGGAGTTCATGGACGGCCCGGCGATCATCGCCTGCGAGAACTTCGCCCATGCCGGCTATCCGACCGATGTCGAGGCGTTGCTGATCGTTGAGGTGGAGGGCTCGCCGGCCGAGATCGACGAGCAATTGACGAAGATCCGCGAGGTCGCCTCGCGCCACGATCCGAAAGTGATGCGCGAGAGCCAGTCTGCCGTCCAGTCCGACCTGATCTGGAAAGGGCGCAAAGCTGCTTTCGGCGCCATGGGCCAGATCTCCGATTATATGTGCATGGACGGCACCATCCCGACCTCGCGCCTGCCGGATGTGCTCGGTCGCATGCGCGAAATGTCGGAGGAATACGGGCTGAAGGTCGCCAACGTCTTCCATGCTGGTGATGGCAACCTGCACCCGCTGATCCTGTTCGACGCCAACAAGCCGGGCGACCAGGAAAAATGCGAGGCGTTCGGCGCCGATATCCTGAAGCTCTGTGTGGAGGTCGGCGGCTGCCTGACCGGAGAGCACGGCGTCGGTGTCGAGAAACGCGACCTGATGGTGCACCAATTCACCGAGGCCGATCTCGAAATCCAGATGCGGGTGAAGGATGTCTTCGATCCGCAATGGCTGATGAACCCCGCCAAGGTCTTTCCGATGAATTCAAGCCGCTCTCGCCGTGAACGCAACGCCCCGCGCGAGGCGGCGGAGTGAGCTTGGCATTGATGATGAGATCGACCCCCACCGGCTCTTCGTCGCCTCGTTTGCGCTCGGCCCGAAATCGCCAGCCTCCCCTTAAGGGGGAGGCAAGAGAACGCGCGCCGATATCCCCCTCCCCCTTGAGGAGAGGGGTAAGGGGTGGGGGTATGCCGAACCTCCATAAGGGCTACTGATCGTGGAACAGTCCTTGCTTTCCAGAAGTCTCCAGCCCGCCAGCGAGGCCGAACTCGCGGGGATGGTCCGCGACGCTGCATCGAAGGGCGAGACGATCCGCATCCTTGGTGGCGGCACGCGCGCCTCGGTCGGTCATCCGGTCGATGCCGACCATACCCTCTCACTGGCTGGCCTCTCCGGTATCGCGCTTTACGAGCCGGCGGCACTCACCGTGGTGGTACGACCGGGCACGCCCCTGGCCCAATTGGAGACCGCGCTCGATGCCGAGGGGCAGATGCTGCCCTTCGAGCCGGCAGACTATCGCTCGCTGCTCGGCAGCGAAGGCGAGCCGACGGTGGGCGGCATGTTCGCCGCCGGCGTCTCCGGCCCGCGCCGTATCCAAGCCGGGGCCTGCCGGGACGCGGCCATCGGCGTGCGCTTTGTCGACGGCTCCGGCGAGGCGCTGAAGAGCGGCGGCCGGGTGATGAAGAATGTCACCGGCTACGATCTGGTCAAGCTGCAGTGCGGCGCCTGGGGCACGCTCGGTGTCGTCACCGAGATCGCCTTCAAGCTGTTGCCGAAACCCGAAACCGCCGCGACCCTCACCCTTTCCGGCCTCGATGACGCGCGCGCGGTCGCAGCACTGTCGAAGGCGCTGGCCTCGCCCTACGGTGTTTCGGCGGCGGCGCATCTGCCGGGGGACCGGACGCTCATTCGCGTCGAGGGCTTCGAGAATTCGGTCGCGCACCGCTGCGACGGCCTGCGCCGCGAACTGTCCGGTTTCGGCGAGGCCGATATCGTGACGGACACGGCACAGAACGCCGGGCTGTGGCGCACCGTCGCCGATGTCGAACCGTTCGCCGGTCAGGCCGGTGCTGTCTGGCGCGTCTCGGTCAAACCCTCGGACGGACCCGGACTGGTTGCCGAGGTCAGGGGCAGACTCGACGCCGAGGCGACCTACGATTGGGGCGGCGGCCTCGTCTGGCTGAAAGTGCCGGAGGAAGGCGACGCCGGCGCCGCGACCATCCGCGGCGCGGTCGGCGCGCTCGGTGGCCATGCCACGCTGATCCGCGCCGGCGAGGAAACCCGCCGCGCCGTGCCCGTATTTCAGCCTGAATCCGCCGCAGTCGCGGCGATTTCGACCGGCCTGCGCCGCCAGTTCGATCCGAAGGGCGTTCTCAATCCGGGTCTGACGACCGGCACGGGCGGGAAATCGAACGATGGGAGGAAGTCATGACCAGTGAATCTCCACCACCGGCACCGGTACTGGATGGCTGGCTGGATCCGGGCAGGAACAACGTCCAGCTCATCTACATTCTCTATCTGGCCGGGTTCGTGGTTGGCATCACGCCCCTGATCGGCATCGTCTTCGCCTATCTCAATCGCGGCAAGTCGGAAGCATGGATCGAAACCCATTACACCTGGGCAATCCGCACCTTCTGGATCGCACTGCTGGGAAGTGTCGTGTCCTTTGTCCTCGCCGTCGTCCTGGTCGGCTTCTTGCTGATGTTCGCCATCATGGTCTGGCTGATCGTGCGTTGCGTCGTCGGCCTTCAGGCCCTTGGCAGGGGCGACCCGATCGCCAATCCGCAAAGCTGGATGATCTGAGCCTGGAGCCGGCGGGGCCGTCCTTCCGGCCGTGCAGCTTCCGCAAGACTGGAACCAACTGAACGCCATGCAAACCTCGTTCACCGCCGAACAGCTCGCCGACCCGCAGGTCGCCTTCTCCGAGACGATCCTGCGCAAATGCGTCCATTGCGGCTTCTGCACGGCGACCTGCCCGACCTATCTCACCCTGGGCGATGAGCTCGACAGCCCGCGCGGTCGCATCTATCTGATCAAGGACATGCTGGAAAACGGCCGCGACGCCGACGAACGCATCGTCACCCATATCGACCGCTGCCTGTCCTGCCTCGCCTGCATGACGACCTGTCCCTCCGGCGTCGACTACATGCATCTGGTCGACCATGCCCGCGCCCACATCGAGGAAACCTACAGGCGTCCGCTGCTTGACCGGCTTCACCGCAACCTGCTGGCGATGGTGCTGCCATATCGAGGGCGCTTCCGACTGGCACTGATGGCGGCGAGGCTCGGCCGACCCTTCGCCGCGTTGTTGGGCAGAGTGTCGGGCATGAAGCCGATGGCCGCCATGCTGGCGCTGGCGCCAGGGCGCCTGCCGAAGGCGACCGGCCGTGCCGCCACGGGCAGCCATGCGCCAAAGGGTGCGCGAAAGGGCCGAGTCGCCATCCTGTCCGGCTGTGCCCAACCCGTGCTCGACCCTGCGATCAACGAGGCGACCGTGGAATTGCTGACGCGGCTCGGCATCGAGGTCGTGGTGCCGGAAGGCGAAGGCTGTTGCGGCGCGCTGGTTCAGCACATGGGCCGCGAGGAGCAGGCGCTGGACTCGGCCAGGCGCAATGTCGATGTCTGGATGCGCGAGATCGAAAGTGGCGGCCTGGACGCCATCATCGTCACGACCTCGGGCTGTGGCACGACGGTGAAGGATTACGGCCACATGCTGCGGCTTGATCCGGCCTTTGCGGAAAAGGCGGCGAAGGTCTCTGCACTGGCGAAGGACATCACGGAATATCTGGTCACCCTCGACCTGCCGCCCGTGAACGCGGGTCAGGGTCGGCGGCTCGCCTATCACTCGGCCTGCTCCATGCAGCACGGCCAGCGCATCAAGGAACCGCCGAAGCGCCTGCTCGCCGATGCCGGGTTCACCGTGCTCGACGTGCCGGAAGGCCATCTGTGCTGCGGCTCGGCCGGCACCTACAACATCCTGCAGTCCGGGATTTCCGACCGGCTCAAGGAGCGCAAGCTCGCCAACATCGCCAGGACGAAACCGGACCTGATCGCCGCCGGCAATATCGGCTGCATCACCCAGCTTGGTGGCGATGCGGACGTGCCGATCCTGCACACGGTCGAAATACTCAACTGGGCTCATGGCGGCAGGCGACCGGCAAATCTGCCGGCCGCGTTCGGAGACCGGGTCGTCGAGGCCGCGGAATAGATCGCGCAGTCGCGCATACTTCGCCAACAAAAAAGGCCCGCCGATAAGGCGGGCCTTTGTCGTGAAACGTTTGGGGCCGGATCAGCCGCCGAAGATGGTCGTCAGCGGGTTGCCGCCGCCGCTCAGATATTTCGAAGCGTTCTCACCGGGGCCGACGACGATGACCTTGGTGCCGATATTGGCACGGGCATACAGATCCTCGACATCGTGATTCATCATGCGGAAGCAGCCCGACGAAAGGTTGAGGCCGATCGACCAGGGCTGGTTGGTGCCGTGAATGCGGTACATCGTGTCGCGGCCGCCCTTGAAGAGGTAGAGCGCGCGTGCGCCCAGCGGATTGTCCGGGCCGCCCTTCATGCTGGCCGGCAGGATGCGGCCTTCGGCGCGCTCGCGTGCCCGCATTTCCGCCGGCGGTGTCCAGGTCGGCCATTCCTGCTTGCGCTTGATGTGGACCGTGCCGCCCCAGCCGAAGCCTTCGCGGCCGACGCCGATGCCATAGCGAATGGCGCGGTTCGAGCTCTGGATGTAGTAGAGATACTTCTTGTCGGAATCGATGACGATCGTTCCCGGCGCTTCCCGCGTGCTGATGAACACCGACCGGCGGCGGAATTTCAGCGGCGGGCTCTTGCGCATGTATTTGCGGCTCTGGAGGTCGACCTCCTCCCAGCGTCGTTCCATCGCATTGTAGACGAGTTCGGCCTTGGCGACGTTCGCGCCGGGCAGCGCGGTGGCGCATACGGCGCCAAGTCCAAGCAGGATTGAGCGTCTGGTAATCATCGTGCTTCCCGTAAATTGCATCTCAAAAGGCGTGAATGCGTTGCCACGCCGGTTCGGGGCACACGTTATTTTTCGTGTTATCCGATTGCAAGACTGAGGGGTGTCGGCGGCGATCACGAATCCGCCAGAATTCCACCTGAGGGCGTTGACGCGGTCATTTTTCTGCCATGTGTTGAAAAACGACAACAGCGTGAACGCCCGTTTCCGCGCCGGTATTCGGCGTGGAGGGGCAGCGATGCGTGCCGGATTGGGACGGGCGCCGCATGATTCGGCGCCCGGGCGTTCCGGTCTTCCCGCGAACGAAACGCCTTAGCTGACCACAACGGTGGTGCCGACCCCGACGCGCTCGTAGAGATCCATCACGTCCTCGTTGCGCATGCGGATGCAGCCGGATGAAACGGCCTTGCCGATCGTCCAGGGCTGATTGGTGCCGTGGATGCGGTAGAGCGTATCGCCCAGATAGAGCGCGCGCGCGCCGAGCGGGTTCTTCGGCCCGCCCTCCATGAAGTCGGGAATGAAATGACCGCGCGCCGCCTCGCGTGCGATCATCTGCTTGGGCGGCGTCCAGCTTGGCCATTCCGCCTTGCGCGAGATCTTCTCCTTGCCCGACCATGTGAAACCCTCGCGGCCGACGCCGATGCCGTAGCGCCGCGCCGTGCCGTCACCCTGTACGAGGAACAGGAAGCGCTGCGTGGTATCGATGATGATCGTGCCGGGCTTGTGCGTTCCATCGTAGGAGACGGTCTGGATCTCGAACTTCGGATCGATCTCCCTGGGTGGTTGCTGCGCCGGCTGCTGCACCGATGCCTGCTGGAGATTGCGCGGCTGGCGCGGGGCAGGCACGGCGGCTTGTGCCCTGCGGGGCGCCACGCCACGCACGGCGAACGCGTTGAAGCCGGTACGCAATTGCGAATGGCGTGGCGGCAGCGGCCGCGCGATCTCGACAGCGTATCTGCCGTCCGGCGACGGCTTTTTGCGCAATTGCAGGATCCAGGGCGAGGCGAGATCGGCCGAAAGCGGCACCGGCTGCGGCGGCGTGTAATGTGTCTGCGCGGTTGCGCAGGCGCCCGATGCGGCCAGCGCGGCCGCGGCAAATAGCAATGTCCTGAATCTCATGACCTACACCTTGACCTATCGTCACCTTGGTACCCGCCTGGGAGAGACGGGCGTTTCCGGTGCCGACGATGCGGTCAAGACGGTAGCGAATGATAAACGTTAATGCCGAACGGCCGATTTTCGCGCGATTCGATGGGATTATGGTAACCGCCGGGTTGCCGACCGTGGTTAGCGGCCGGTTAACACGCTAGCGCACCCGGCGTTTGGCGTCGCGCAGCACGCTGGGGAGCAGCGCCTGCACGCTTTCCTTGTTGGCGCCGTTCCGGATCCTGGGATCGTAAAGCATGTTGAGGATCAGCCGGTCGAACCGGGTGAATCGTGTGTGGCGGGTACGATCGTTGAACATGCTTTCGCGCAGCGAGGCATGCTCGTTGAGGGGGCCGAGCCCCTGCAGGATTTCTTCCGCCTTGCAGCGGTCGAACAGCGCCTCGCCCTCGTCGGCGACGATCACCGCATCGGAACGCTTGATGCCGCTGCGGGAGAACACCGAGCGCACAAGGCACTTGCCCGGCGTGTCGGCCGAGGGACGACCGTAGACCTTCTCCTTCACCGTTTTCGCATAGTCGGCGCGGTCGACGATGTAGACGTGGAAATTGGCCTGGCCGGGCGAGGAAACGATTCGCGTCTTCAGGCCCCGGATCAACCCGTTGAGCGAGGCGATGAAGTTCTGCACCTCGCCCTTCTTGTTGCGGCGTGACAGGTTCACGACATGGAAGCGCACCGTGCCGGAGAATTTGCGCACATAGTTCGACTGGTAGCCGAAGGGCGCGTATTCGGCGCCGAAGACCGTCAGGTTGAAGCCCCGTATGACCTCCGCGTCGCTCGCAGCGAATGCTGGTCCGCCCGTCACGACAAGCGCCGAAAGCACCAGCCCGGCGGTGTATGAAGCAAGGCCGGTCTTGATACGGCGGAAAATGGGGAACATCTGCTTGATCAGGTCCGTGCAACCCTCGTGCGCGACATCGGCTGAACCATCCGGCGGATCGGCGCGCACCTGACATTTGCCGACGACCATAAGGGCAAGAGTTGTCAGTTGAAAAGCGCAAAGTGAGGCTGCGCGCTTTCATTTGATCGCCGGCCGGCTAGTCTTGCGCCGGAGTTTCCCGTGCAATGAGAGGTTGCAGCATGAATACCGCTACGCCGGAAGAATCCGTCAACGGAGCAGCACCCGCCGACGGGCTCGTGACCGGAGAGGACGGCAAGACGCGTTGCCGCTGGCATGGCGGCCTGCCCGACTATCTCGCCTATCACGACCGCGAATGGGGCCGGCCCGTTTCCTCCGATACGCGCCTGTTCGAAAAGATCTGTCTGGAGGGCTTCCAGTCGGGTCTTTCCTGGCTGACGATCCTGCGCAAGCGCGACAATTTCCGTGCCGCCTTCCACGGCTTCGACATCAAGCGCGTTGCCGCGATGGGCGAGGACGACATTGAGCGCCTGGTGGGGGATGCCGGCATCATCCGCCATCGCGGCAAGATCACCTCGACGATCAACAATGCGCGGCGCGCCATCGAACTGGTCGAGGCCGAAGGCTCGCTCGCGCATTATTTCTGGCGTTACGAGCCGGCGGACCGGCCCGGTACCGTCACCTGGGACTGGATCCGCGCCAATCCCGCGACGGAAGTCTCGAAGACGATCTCGAAGGATCTGAAGAAGCGCGGCTGGAGTTTCGTCGGTCCGACCACGGTCTACGCCTTCATGCAGGCCATGGGCCTCGTCAACGACCATGTCGAGGGCTGCGTGTGCCGCGCCGAGTGCGAAGCAGAAAGACGGGCCTTTGAAAGGCCCTGAAGTCCCTGCGAGCATGGCGCCGCCGATCCCGCCTGAGGTCGCGGCCTGCTTCGACCATCAGGCCGAATCGGTGGCTTCAATGCTCCGTGAGTTGCGCCTTTTGGTGTTCGAGACGGCGGCCGAGACGCGCGGTGTTGGCGAACTGGCCGAATCCCTGAAATGGGGCGAACCGAGCTATACGCCGAAGAAGCCGCGCATCGGCAGTTCGGTGCGCATCGCCGTGACGAAGGACGGAAGGGTTGCGGCCTATTTCATCTGCCACACTCACCTCGTCACCCGCTTCCGCGAGCATTACGGCGACAGGCTCACCTTCGAGGGCGATCGGGCGATCCTGCTCGACCCGGCCGGACCTCTGCCACGCGACGAACTCAAGCACTGCTTCGCCATGGCACTGACGTATCACCTCGGCACGAAGCGCGCCTAGCGCTTGCGTTTCGCCAGGATCGCGATGGCGACGCCGCCGAGGATCGCCACGCTGCAGGCGATGAATCGCAGGGTCAGCACCTCGCCCATGAAGATGATGCCGCCCGCCGTCGCGATGGCCGGCACGGTCAGTTGCACGATGGCGCCCTGCGTGGCGGTTAGATCGCGCAGCGCGCGATACCACAGCGCATAGCCGAGTGCCGAGGTGATCGCGCCCGATGCGACGGCCAGCGCGATGCCCCATACCGTAGCTTCGAATTGGGCGAGGAACGCGACGAGCAGCACGAGCGCGAACGGCACCGAGCGCACGAAATTGCCTGCCGTCGCCGCAAGCGGATCCGCCTGACCTCGGCCGCGCAGTGAATAAATGCCCCATGCCACGCCCGACAGCGCCATGAGCGCCGCGCCCGCCGGATCGGGGGCCGCCAGACCGGGCGAGACCAGCCAGACGAAGGCGACGAAGGCGACGGCGAGCCCGACCCATTCCAGCGTGGTGGGATGCTGGCCCTTCGCGATGCTCCAGCCGATCATCGTGCCCTGCACGCAGGCAAACAGGATGAGCGCACCGACGCCCGTGTCGAGCCACAGATAGGCGAAGGAAAAGGCGGCGGCATAGCCGAACAGTGCGGCAGCCGAAGCCCAATTGCCGGCCGCGAGCGCATTGCGGCTAGCCGCGCCCGGTCGCAGCGCGATCAGCAGCGCCAGCATGAGTGCGCCCGAGGCAAGCCTCACCAGCGAATAGGAAGCCGGGTCGATCGCGTTCGCGCCAAGCGCCAGCCGCCCGAACACCGAGTTCGCGGCGAACGCAATCATGGTGACCGTGGTGATAATCAGCAGGCGCAACGCGTATCTCCTTCCCCACCATGATAGCACCGCAGCGGCGCGGGATTTAACGAAATCGTCGGGGACGAATGGGGGCTGGGCAGCACGGCACGCGTCGTTATGCTGAAGAAACGGCGGCACGGCGTCGCCGGAAGGGCCGGCATGATCATCAGTCACCGCCATCGCTACTTGTTCGTCGAGGTGCCGCACACGGCCTCCAGCGCCATCGCGGCGGAGCTGTGCGAGCACTATGGCGGCGAGCCCATCCTCTACAAGCACGCCAACTGGTCGCAATTCCGGGCGCGGGCGAGCGCGGACGAACGTCGCTATTTCATCTTCGCCACGGTCAGGAATCCGCTTGATGCCGCCGTGACCGAATACTTCAAATACGCGACCAACCACATCGGCGCCTATACCGATCCGGAATGCCGTGCGGAAAACGGCGGCTGGGTCGAGGCCCGGCAGGTCGAGCGATATGCATTCGTCGCGGAAAACAGGGCCACCTTCGACCGGTTCTTCGCACGCTATTACACCGCCGTCTTTCACAACTGGGTGCTGGTCGGTAAGTTCGATCGCGTCATGCGCTTCGAAAATATCGCGGCCGAGTTCGCCGACGTACTCGAAACGCTCCGCCTGGAACCGGTGCGCGACTTGCCGCTGTGGAATCCGACAAAGCGTGATGCGGGTTTCACGACATTCTACACGCCCGAAATCAGGTGGCAGGCGGTGCGCACCATGGGCCCGTTCATGCAGAAATGGGGCTACGCCTTTCCCGACGACTGGGGTCCGCAATCAGTGCCGCTCGCAAGCCGCATCGCTTTCCGTACGCTCGACGGCGCCGTCGGCCTTGCCGCTTCCGCCCTGCCGCTCGACCCGAAAAGCCGCACCCTGCAACGCATCAAGCGCTTGTTGCGCCCGGCTTTGTGAAAGTCGGCACCCGGGCGTTCCTTGCGGGGTAGCCAAGTTTGACGGAGAATACGCCATGGACATCGCATCGCTGATGATTTTCGCCGCCGCGCTCTTCGTCGTCGCGGCTTCGCCGGGACCCGCCATCGCCGCGCTGGTTGCCCGCGTCATCGCGCGCGGCTGGCGCGACGTGCTGCCCTTTCTGGCCGGCATGTGGATCGGCGAGGCGGTCTGGCTCTCCTTCGCCGTCTTCGGCCTCGTCTATCTTGCCGAGACCTTCCATGGCCTCTTCCTTGCCCTGAAATGGCTTGGCATCGCCTATCTCGTTTGGCTCGCCTGGAAGATGTGGACCGCGCCAGCCGGCCTCGACGGCGAGTTCGACGGCTCCGCGCCCACTGGCATGCGGGGGCGCCATTTTCTCGCCGGCCTCGCCGTCTCGCTCGGCAATCCCAAGGCCATGATGTTCTATATCGCCCTGCTGCCGGCCGCCGTCGACCTGTCGCGCGTCACGATGACAGGCTGGGCCGAACTGACCCTCGCCATGTTTACGGTGCTTGCCGCCGTCGATCTGTCATGGACCTTCGCCGCCACGCAGGCGCGCCGCCTGCTCCGGAGCCCGCGCGCCGTTCGCGCCGCCAACCGCGTCGGCGCGGGTGTCATGGCCGGCGCCGCGGCGGCCATCGCGTCTAAATAGCGAAAACTGTGCAGGTGTTGGCATCCCCCTTGTTGGGAGGCGTGCGACGCCGAATGCAATGAAGGCGAGCCGGTGGGGTAGGGGCTCTTCCACGTTTCCTGCATTCAAGCCAGCTCGCTGCCGCTCGCGACCCCCACCCCTTGCACCCCCTCCACAAGGGGAAGGGGGATCAGGAATGCCCTTCGCGTCGGAGTGGTTGCCGTGGCCGGCGCCGCTGCGGCGATTGCCGCGAAGTGATGATGAGAAGGGTCGGCGTGGCGGCGGCCCTGTTCTCCTTCGTCATCCTCGGGCCTGTCCCGAGGATCCATCGCATCCCTGTGGTTCGTTAGATGCTCGGGACAAGCTTGAGCATGACGGCGTTTCCTCGCCTGTTGCCGCTTTGCGTGCGATCGGATAGGGAATGCGCGCCCCGTCACCTTTAAGTTGACGGCCAGTGAATCTGTCACATCAAACGTCCCGAGCGAGATGTCCGAGAAGAAGAAAAAACCGCAAAAGGTGAAGGCGCGGCTTCCCCGTGGTTTCGTCGACCGCGAGGCCGGCGATATCCGCGCCGCCGAGGCCATGATGGCCAAGATCAAGGCGGTGTTCGAGCGCTACGGCTTCGATCCGGTCGAGACGCCCATGTTCGAATACACGGATTCGCTCGGCAAGTTCCTGCCCGATTCCGACCGGCCGAACGAGGGTGTGTTCTCGCTGCAGGACGATGACGACCAGTGGATGAGCCTGCGCTACGACCTGACCGCGCCGCTCGCCCGCCACGTCGCCGAGAACATCAACGAGATCAACCTTCCCTACCGCACCTACCGCACCGGCTATGTCTTCCGCAACGAGAAGCCGGGGCCGGGCCGCTTCCGCCAGTTCATGCAGTTCGACGCCGACAGTGTCGGCGCGCCGGGTGTGCAGGCCGACGCCGAGATGGCCATGATGATGGCCGACACCATGGAGGCGCTCGGTCTTAAGGGAAAATATGTCGTTCGGGTCGCGAATCGGAAGATTCTTGATGGCATTCTCGAAGCCATCAGGCTTGATGAACATCCTATCGATCAGCTTGCCGTCCTCCGTGCGATTGACAAGCTGGATCGTTTGGGAATTGAGGGCGTCAAAGCGTTGCTCGGACCGGGTCGGAAAGATGAGAGCGGCGATTTCACCAAAGGTGCCGGATTGCACGCGGTTCAGATCGACAAGATCGTCTCGTTCATACTTGCGTCGGTGGACCGAAAGGAGGCTCTCAATCGCGGAGTATCCATCGATCCACCATTCGACTACGCGGACCAAGATTGGCACTTGCTCGACGAAATGGAAAGCTCATTCGGGGATCAGCCGGTTACCTTGGCCGCTATAAACGATCTCCTACAGATTCACCAATTGGTGCGCGCTGCTGGCTATGGCACCGACCGCATCCGCATCGACCCCTCCGTCGTCCGAGGCCTCGAATATTACACCGGCACGGTTTTCGAGTGCGAACTGACCTTCCCGGTCGTCAATGAAAAGGGCGAGGAGGTTGTCTTCGGCTCGGTCGCCGGCGGTGGCCGCTATGACGGTCTCGTCAAGCGCTTCACCGGGCAGGACGTGCCGGCGACGGGTTTCTCCATCGGCGTCTCGCGCCTGATGACGGCGCTGAAGAACCTCGGCAAGCTGGAGGACAGCGACGTCATCGCGCCCGTCCTCGTCACCGTCATGGACGGCGACACCGAGGCGCTCGGCCGCTACCAGAAATTCACGCAGGAACTGCGCGCCGCCGGCATCCGCGCCGAGATGTATCAGGGCAACTGGAAGAAGTTTGGCAACCAGCTCCGCTATGCCGACCGCCGCCACTGTCCCATCGCCATCATCCAGGGTTCCGACGAGCGCGCTGCCGGCAAGCTGCAGATCAAGGACATGATCGAGGGTCGCCGCCAGGCCGCCGCCATCGAATCGAACGAGGAATGGCGCGAGAAGCGCCCCGGCCAGTTCGAGATCGCCGAGGAAAGCCTGGTCGAGGAGGTCCAGCGCCTGCTGCACGCCCAGGCCGCGGACCGGGCCGAATAAGCGATGCGCTGTTACGCGGGATACCAGGTTTTGCCGAAGGCTGCCGCTCTTCACTCGGCGTCATCCCGGCGCGCGGTAGCGGCCGGGATGACGCGCATTAGGGGGCTGCGCAGAGAAAGGTTGAAGAGGCGGTGTGACTTCAGGCTTGCTCTCTCCCCCCTTGCG
>JBHIWX010000007.1:0-72470 GCA_041987205.1 Rhizobiaceae bacterium
AGGCTTACTTTCAGGTAAGTACCCGACTTTTTCGTGCGTTCTTGTCATTTCGAAAGTCTAATATCAGATAGGTTCCGTACGCAACCGGAGCCCGACAGACCATGATTGACCAGCTTCCCTCCCCCGTGGCCGCCTATTTCGCCGCAAGCACGCCCGAACAGGTTGCGAACTGCTTCACCGTAAACGGTTTCGCACACGACGAAAGACAAACCTATGCGGGACGCGAAGCGATCCTGCGCTGGCGCGAGGCTGTCGGCAAGATCAGCTTCACCCAGGAAATGCTCTCGACAGACGGCGATGGCGAGACCTGCAAGGTCACCTGCCGCGTCTCGGGCAACTTCAAGGGCAGCCCGGTCGAACTCGACTACGCCTTCCAACTCGAAGGCGACAAGATCGCCCGTCTGGAAATTTCCTGATCGTTACCACCCTGGCCTATCGCTCG
Organism: Rhizobiaceae bacterium; assembly: GCA_041987205.1. Classification (GTDB taxonomy): domain Bacteria; phylum Pseudomonadota; class Alphaproteobacteria; order Rhizobiales; family Rhizobiaceae; genus BOKV01. The sequence continues at coordinate 443 of JBHIWX010000007.1, forward strand.
CTCCACACCGCCATTTCATTGCCGCCCGGCTCGCGGAAATGAAACCGCCTGCCGCCGGGAAACGCATAGGCCGGGCGCACGATCTCGCCGCCCGCGGCCGTCACCCGTGCTTCCGCGCCTTCCAGGTTCTCCGTCTTGAGAATGACCAGCGGCGCCCCGGCCAGGCGCTCGCCCGTGCCGTCGATCCCGCCATCGAGGCCGGCATCGGCGAACGCCTGGTAGGTCGGCCCGTAATCGGCAAAGGACCAGCCGAACGCCTCGGCGAAAAAGGCTTTCGACGCCGCGATGTCCGGACTGGCGAACTCGACATAGTCGATCTTCAGATCGTCGCTCATGGGCGTGCTCCTCAAGCTGAAAGTTCCTGATTTGTTCTAGGCTGGATTGTCCTTCAGGACAAGCGGGGCGATTTATTCCGAACCGGGTCCGCGTCTAGTCTTCCATCGTAAAAGGAAAGCGCCGGGTCAGGCAGAATCAGCGCGTTCCGCCCGCAGAGGCCATTGCTTTTTTGCCCGACCGCAGCTCGCCTGAAGTCTCCTGTCGGCGGGCAAAGTCCATCTTGCGCGGCACCCGGACGCGGCGGAACACCTCGATGATCTCGGCGCGCTTGCAGGCGATCGCGCCCATTCTCACAGCACGATCGCGCTCCAGACCGGTAATGTCGTAATGCGGCGCCGAGGTCTTGGGCGGACCCTGATAAGACAGTCGATGAACGCCGATGCGGTGGGCGAAGCGGTGCAATTCGGCCTCTTCATCGGCCAGAAGATGGCACCATCTGCGCCCCTTCCAGTGCCAGATCGCATCGTCGACATAGACCGCCATTTCGTCCTTCGGTTCCAGTCCCGCTGAACGGCGATGATTTCGCGAGGATCGATCGGCGTCAAGCTCCCGGTTTCCGGCTCGGCAAACCGGCACCGCTCAGCCCTTCGGCGAGAACAGCTTCTGCAGCCAGTTTTTCTTCGGAGACGGCGAGGCCGTCTGGGTCTCGCTGAGCGGCGAAGGCTCGGGCACCGGCACGGGCGTGCCCGCTTCGGTCATCGCGGGCTCGCCGCCCTCGACCGGTGCCAGCGTCGCTTCGGAAGGCGTGGCCATCGCCGCCGATGACGCAGCTGCCGTGGCAGTCGATGTCTTGCGGCCGGCAAAAAGGTCGCGGAAGGCCTGTTTCTTCAGGACTTCCTCGAAGATCTCCTCGTCCTTGGAGACCTTCTGTGAATAGGCGAGCGCCAGGCTGTCGGGCATCGCCGTCTCGGGGCAGGCCCGCGTCGGCTTGAATGCCTTCTCGTCCTCGGCGATGCGGTTGAAGACATATTGCCGGTCGCAGACATCGACCTTGGGCGGGTTCTTCGTGATCTCGAAATGATCCGCGCCTTCCTTCAGCATCTTCCAGAACTCGAAATGCGGATCGTCGCGATGCTCGGCCATGTTCTCCGGCGTCATGCGAAACGGAAAGGCCTGGATCTGGAAGTTCTGCTGGCCGCCCTTGAAGGCCTCGCGCGCAAGCGCATAGATCTCGCCAATGCGCTCGTCCGTCATCGAATAGCAGCCGGCGGACGAGCACGCGCCATGCACCATCAGATGCGTGCCGGTGCGCCCGTTCGCCCTGTCATAGCTGTTGGGAAAACCCATGTTGAAGGACAAATAGTAATCCGATTTCGGATTCATCTGGTACGGATTGACCGTGTAGAAGCCCTCCGGCGCCTGGCGATCGCCTTCCTTGAACTTCGGCCCGAGCTTGCCCGACCATTTGCAGATCTCGTAGCTCTCGAGCAGGTCGTATTTGCCCTTGTTGGTCTGCTTCCAGACCTCGAGCGTGCTCTCTTCCTTGAAGATGCGGATCATGATCGGCGAGGCCGCCGTCATGCCCTTGTCCTTCATCTTCCGGGTCAGGGCGTGGGGGATCGGCTTTTCGGCTTTGGGAAACAGCGCGATCATGCCGCCGTCCTGACAGCCCGCGACGAACAGCGCGGATGCCACGAGCATTGCCGCCGCAGCCCGCCTCATGCCGTTCGCGATGGTTTTCCCGTTTCCGATCATCTTACCCGTCCGGCGACCGCTGGCGCGACATTGGCCGGATGCTCGTCCACTTGCTCAGGGTGTGTGGCCGGCGGAATGTCCGCAGGGCCATGTCCCGGATTGTCCCATTTTCCGGAAAATCGGATACCGGTTCAAGGTTTACAACCCGTTTCCGTCGCCGATTACCACCCGATTGTTCGCCAGATAACTCGAATGTGAAGGCGGCGAAATTGGGACCTCAGACGAGATTGCGCCCGATCGCGAGGAATTTCTCGCGTCGCTGCCGCCGCACGTCGTCGCCTTCGAGCCCGCCAAATTCCTCCAGCGCCGTGCGGATCGTCTCGGCCGTATCGGCAAGCACGCTGGCGGGGTCGCGATGCGCGCCGCCGACCGGCTCGGCAATGATGCCGTCGATGACGCCGAGCTGCTGGAGGTCCTGCGCGGTGATCTTCATCGCCGTCGCGACATCCTTGGCCTTGGCGGCGTCTCGCCACAGGATCGAGGCCGCCGCTTCCGGCGAGGCGACCGAATAGATCGAATGCTCCAGCATGTAGACGCGGTTGGCCGTGGCGATCGCCATCGCGCCGCCGGAGCCGCCTTCGCCAACGATCACCGAAACAATCGGCACCTTCACGTTCAGGCAGGTCTCGATCGACCGCGCGATCGCCTCGGCCTGGCCGCGTTCCTCCGCGCCGACGCCGGGAAAGGCACCCGCCGTGTCGACCAGCGTGATGACCGGAATGGAGAAGCGGTCGGCCAGTTCCATGATCCGGACCGCCTTGCGATAGCCCTCCGGCCGCGCCATGCCAAAATTGTGCTTCAGCCGGGTTTCGGTGTCGGCGCCCTTTTCATGGCCGATGATCGCAACCGATTCGCCGTCGAAACGACCGAACCCGGCGACGACGGCCTTGTCTTCGCCGAAATAGCGGTCGCCCGAAAGCGGAATGAAATCGGTGATGAAGGCTTCGAGATAATCCTTGAAGTGCGGCCGGTCGGGATGGCGCGCGATCTGTGTCTTGTGCCAGGGCGTCAGCTTGGAATAGAGGTCGGCCAGCGTCTCGCTCGCCTTCGTCTCCAGCTTGGCGATCTCGCCCGAGAGATCGACATTGTCGTCGTTCTCCGCCAGATCGCGCAATTCATGGATCTTGCCTTCGATATCGGCGACAGGCTTTTCGAACTCGAGATAGCTACGCATTCACCAGACTTTGTTTTCGACGAGGCCAGGTTTTTCGACGGGATTTGCGCTCAATGGGCGGACCGGTTCCGCAGGCGTCAAATCGCGCGGCACACTGGCTTTTGGAGGCAACAATGTCAACATTTTGTGCACGCGCGAAAAAAGCGTGCAAAAGCCGTCAAATCCGCGCTTCAGCCCTTCGATTTCGCCAGCGGGTGACCTTCCTCGACCAGCCGCCGCAGCCTTTCGTCGAGCACATGAGTGTAAATCTGCGTCGTCGAGATGTCGGCATGGCCGAGCAATTGCTGCACGACGCGCAGATCCGCCCCGTTGGCGAGCAGATGGCTGGCAAAGGCGTGACGCAGCACATGCGGCGACAGTTTCCCCGCGTCGAGCCCGGCACGCAGTGCCAGCGCCTTGAGATCGCGCGCAAACGCCTGCCGCGTCACATGCCCCTCGGCCGAAGAAGCGGGAAACAGGAACTCCGCCGATTTGAGCGATCCTTTCGGGGCCGGCCCCTTCGGGTCCTCCGCGTTCTTTTCCTTGTTCGCGGCCTCCCGCGCCGCCAGATAGTCGCCGATCGCCGCCTTGGCGCGCTCGGAGAGTGGTACGATGCGCTCGCGTCCGCCCTTGCCGGTGATCGAGAGAAATGGCTGGTTCGGCCGCGCCGCGCCGGCGGGAAGCCCGACCAGTTCGCTGACTCGCATGCCGGTCGCATAGATCAGTTCGACCAGCGCCAGCATGCGCAGCGCCCGCACCTTCTGCGCCGGCCGTTTCGCCTCGCCTGCCTCGCGCTCGGCCTGGCCGATGAGCCGGTCGACCTCTTCCTCGCGCATCACCTTGGGCAGCGGCCGTCCGGCCTTGGGTGCGGCGACCGGGCCGCTCGGATCGTCGCCGCGCAGGCCTTCCGAAAACAGGAAACGGTGGAACTGGCGGATCGCGGACAATTGGCGCGCCTGCGTCGAGGCGGCGAAGCCGGAACGCGCCAGCATCTCCATGTGGGCGCGAATGTCCTCGGCCTGCGCATTGGCGGCCGTCCTGCCCGCGCGCTTCAGAAACGCGTCATAGGCGGCGAGATCACGCGCATAGGATTGCAGCGTGTTCTGCGCCGCGCCGCGCTCGGCACTCATCATTTCGAGGAAATTTTCGATCAGATGGCGCATTGCGCGCCCACCCTGTTTTCCGCCGCCTATTGCGGCTTCAGCTTGGCCGGCGGAATGCGAACCGTCATCTCGCGCTGGTTCGGCTCGACCATCGTCGCCAGCGCAACCATGCCGCCATAAATCCCGCCGGCGATGATCGCGCAGACCACAAGAAATCGGATCAGACTTGGCATGCAACCGTCCCCGTACGCTTTTCGCCGCCCGCTCGCGTTGCAGCCTTTATGGAAAAACCGCCGGAAAATGGCAAGCGCGGCGGCCTCCGCGACGCCATCCGGTCGCCGCGAACGGCACTCTGCCACCCCCTCCCGTCCCCCTCGCACCACTTGACGAAACCTCGGCAATGGTATGCAACCGCGCACATTCGCAACACGGGGTGGGCTTGGAAGTCGGACGCATGAAGAAGTCGGAGCGGGTGAGATACATCGCAACCGCGCTTGAGCGCCGCAGCGTCGTCTTCGTCGGCATGATGGGGTGCGGCAAGTCGGCGATCGGCCGTCTCACCGCCGCCGAGCTCGGACTGCCCTATTTCGATTCGGACGCCGAGATCACCACTGCCGCCGACATGACCATCGCGGAAATCTTCGAGCGATTCGGCGAGGACTATTTCCGCAAGGGCGAGGAACGTGTCATCGCGCGCCTGCTGGCCGATGGGCCTACGGTGCTGTCGCTTGGTGGCGGCGCCTTCATGTCCGAGGCCACGCGCGAACTGGTTGCCGCCAGCGCCATCTCGATCTGGCTGAAGGCGGATATAGACCTTTTGATGAGCCGCGTCATGCGCCGGCCCGGCACGCGGCCGCTGCTGGCGAGCGGCAATCCCAGGGCGACCCTGACCGAACTCACCGAGAAGCGCTCGCCGATCTACGCGCTCGCCGATCTGCACGTTGAATCCTCGCGCATGTCGAAGAAGCAGACCTGCGAGAACGTCCTCGACAGCCTGCAGGCATGGCTGGAAGATCATCCCCGCGATACCGGAATGGCGAACACGCAATGACCGAAACCCTGACCGTCGAACTGGGCGAGCGCAGCTACGATATCGTCATCGGTGCCGACGCGATCGATCGTGCCGGCGAGACCATCGCCGCGCTCAGGCCCGGTGCGCGCTGCGCCATCGTCACCGACGACAACGTCAATGCCGCCCATGGCGACCGGCTTCGCGCCGCGCTCGACGGGGCCGGCCTCGAACACACCACGCTAACCGTGCCGCCCGGCGAGCCGTCGAAATGCTACGCCATGTTCGAGAAGGTCGTGAATGGCCTGCTTGAAGCCCGGCTCGAACGCGGCGATCTTGTCCTTGCTTTCGGCGGGGGCGTCGTCGGCGATCTCGCCGGTTTTGCCGCATCCGTCGCGCGGCGCGGCATGGACTTCGTCCAGATCCCGACCTCGCTGCTCGCCCAGGTCGATTCCTCCGTCGGCGGCAAGACCGGCATCAACGCGCCGGCCGGCAAGAACCTCATCGGCGCCTTCCACCAGCCGGTGCTGGTGCTGGCAGACACTGGCGCGCTTGCGACGCTTCCTCCCCGCGAGTTCCGCGCCGGCTACGCGGAGGTCGTCAAATACGGACTGATCGACCGCCCCGACTTCTTCGAATGGCTGGAAGCCAACCACGAGGAAATCTTCGCGCTTGGCCCGGCGCTGACGCGGGCGATCGCCACAAGCTGCCGCGCAAAGGCGGAGATCGTCGCCGCCGACGAGACCGAACAGGGCGTGCGTGCGCTCCTTAATCTGGGCCACACCTTCGGCCATGCGCTGGAAGGTGCCTGCGGCTATGACGGCGCCAGGCTCGTCCATGGCGAGGCCGTCGCCATCGGCCTGGTGCTGGCGCACGAATTCTCCAACCGGATGAATCTGTGCGACGCCGACTCGGTCGTGCGCGTGCGCAACCACCTGAAGAAGGTCGGCCTGCCCACCACGATCGGCGACATTCCGGGCGCGCCCCTCGATGCCGAGACGCTCGCCCGCTTCATTGCCCAGGACAAGAAGGTCAAGCGCGGCCGCCTGACCTTCATTCTTTCAAATGGGCTCGGCAAATCCTATATTGCCGACGACGTTCCCCCCGACGAAGTCATCGCCTTCCTCAAGGAAAAAACCCAGCCCCGCAGGGACTAAGCCGCCATGACCGCCGAATACTGGATCCTGTCCGTCGCCATTCTGGTGCTGATCGTCTTCTCGGCCTTCTTCTCCGGCTCCGAGACCGCGCTCACGGCCGCCTCGCGCGCCCGCATGCATTCGCTCGAGAAAAACGGCGACAAGCACGCGGCGACCGTCAACGCGCTGATCGCCAAGCGCGACCGCCTGATCGGCGCCCTCCTCATCGGCAACAATCTGGTCAACATCCTGGCCTCCGTGCTGGCGACCAGCATTTTCCTCGAACTGTTCGGCGATTCCGGTCTGGCGCTTGCCACCGTCGCCATGACCATCGTCATCGTCATCTTCGCCGAGATCACACCGAAAAGCTGGGCGATTTCCGGCCCCGACCGCTTCGCGCTAACCGTTGCCCCATTGGTCAACGTGGTCGTGTTCCTGCTGGCACCGCTCGCCAATTTGATGAGCTTCATCGTCCGCCTGCTGCTGCGCCTGTTCGGCATAAGGCTCGACGCCACGCAGTCCATGCTGTCCGCGCATGAGGAGATTCGCGGCGCCGTCGAGGTGTTCCACCGCGAAGGCTCGGTCGTGAAGGACGACCGCTACAGGCTTGGCGGCATTCTCGACCTGCACGAACTGGAAGTCTCCGACGTCATGATCCACCGCACCAAGATGCTGTCGATCAATTCAGACGATCCGGCAGAGGCGATCGTGCGCCAGATTCTCGACAGCCCCTATACGCGAATTCCCGTCTGGAAGAACGAGGCGGAGAACATTATCGGCATCGTCCACGCCAAGGATGTGCTGCGCTATGTCGGCATGAACGACGACCTGTCGAAATTCGACATCAACAAGATCGCCGCCAAACCGTGGTTCGTGCCCGAGACCACGACGCTGCAGGACCAGCTCAACGCCTTCCTGCGCAAGAAGGCGCACATCGCGCTGGTCGTCGACGAATATGGCGAGGTGAAGGGCCTCGTCACGCTGGAAGACATTCTGGAAGAGATCGTCGGCGAGATCGCCGACGAGCACGACATCGAGGTGTCGGGCGTCCAGACCCAGGCCGACGGCTCCGTCATCGTCGACGGTTCCGTGCCGATCCGCGACCTCAATCGCGCGCTCGACTGGGAACTGCCGGACGAGGAGGCAACCACGGTTGCGGGTCTCGTCATCCATGCCGCGCAGACCATTCCCGAGGAGAAGCAGGCCTTCACCTTCTACGGAAAGCGCTTCGTCGTCATGCACCGTGAGAGAAACCGCCAGACGCAGCTTCGCATTCGCAACCTCTAGCCGGACCCCTCCGCCAGTACAGAGGTGCACCCGCACCGGGGCCACAGCCGCATTGACGCGAAACGACCGTCCCGCTGTGCCATACTGGCCGGCGACAGGCAGGATTTCGAGAGGCGCGGCGGCATGGTGTCATGGCATTTGCGCGACGGCGCAGGTGACGTTCTGGGCGGCTACCGCACGGCGTGGCATTTCGCCCGGCCCCTGTTCACCGTCTATGTACTGGTTCGGCTGCTCGCGTTGGCGGTCTTCGCGCCGCTCGCCTCACTGCTGCTATCGCTGGCGATCGCCACCAGCGGCAAGTCCGCCTTCACCGATCAGGAAATCGCCTATTTCCTGCTGACACCTTCCGGGCTCGTGGCCTGTCTGCTTGCAGGCACCCTTCTGATCCTCGCCTTTGCGCTCGACGTTTCGATCATGACCGCCGTGCTGCGAACCGGCGATCGGAGCATGCTGGGCGCGCTCGAAAACGCCCTGCGCCTGACCACGAGCCGTTCACCCGTGCTCTTCCGCTTCCTCCTTCGCCTCATCGTCAAGGTTGCAGCGCTAGCCGTTCCTTTCGCTGCGGTGGCCGGCATCATCGCCTGGTTCACCCTGCGCAGCCATGACATCAACTATTACCTGACCTACTGGCCGACCAGTTTCGTTGTCGCCGCCATGGCGATCGCGCTCGTGCTGCTCGCGGGCGCCGTACTGCTGGCCTGGAAGCTTTCCGGCTGGGGCATTGCACTGCATCTCGTCGTGTTCGGGCACGTCGCCCCCGCCGAGGCGTTTGCCGGGAGCATCGACCGTCTGGCCGGCCGACGTCCCCGTCTGGTTTCCGGCATGATCGCATGGATAATTCTGCGCACGCTGCTGGCGCTCGTCCCCGCCATGCTGGCCGGACTGCTGATCGAGGTCATTTCACCGGTCTTCGGCGCCCGGCTCGATCTGGCCGTGGGCATGATCGTTCTGGTCATGTTGCTGTGGGCACTGGCCGACGCCTTCATCGATGTTCTTTCGAACGGCGCCTTGTCGGCCCTGCTCTATCGCCATTATCGCCACGCCACGCCAGACGAGCCGAAGATCGAGACCGCGCCCGCACCCCAGGCGCGCCACGCCCGCGGCCTGCTCAGGCCCGTCGCCATCGCGGGGCTTGCCGCCCTGCTCGCCGTCATCGCCGGTTTCGTGACGGCCGACAGCCTGCTCGACGGCGTGGGGACACCGCAAACGGTCGAGATCATCGCCCATCGCGGTGCGGCGGCGCTCCGCCCCGAAAACACGCTGGCAGCAATCGACAAGGCGCTCGACGACAAGGCCGACTGGGTCGAGATCGACGTTCAGGAAACAGCGGACGGAGAAGTCATCGTCGCCCATGACAGCGACTTCATGAAAACCGCAGGCAACGGCCTCAAGGTCTGGGACGCGACGATGGAGAACATCGCCGCGATCGACATCGGCAGCTGGTTCGGCGCCGACTGGTCCGACGAACGACCGCCAACCCTGCGTCAGGTCCTTGAGACGGCGCAAGGTCGGGGCCGGGTCATCATCGAACTGAAATACTACCGCCACGACGTCGATCTCGAGCGCCGCGTCGGCACGATCGTGGAACAGACCGGCATGGCGGACGCCATCGCCGTGATGTCGCTCAAGAGCGCCGGCATCGAGAAGATGCGCGCGCTCCATCCCGACTGGCGCTACGGCATCCTCGCTGCCCGGGCGCTCGGCAATCTGACCGCGCTCGACGCGGATTTCCTGGCGGTCAATACCGGTCAGGTTTCAAGGCGCCTCATCGACAGGGCGCACGCGCAGGCCAAACAGGTCTATGCCTGGACCGTCGATGATCCGTTGATGATGTCGCGCATGATCTCGATGGGCATCGACGGGCTGATCACCAACAACCCCGCGCTGGCGCGCCGGATCATGGTCGCGCGCAACGAACTCGATACCTATGAAAGGCTGCTGCTGTGGCTCGTCGACCGGTTCCGGATCGGCAGCTTCGACCTCGTCGCCAGCGAGAAGGACGGCTGACCGGCATCGCGCCGGCGATTCGGGTCGGGCTCAGGCAGCTTCCGCCGGTGCCTTGGCGTCGATCGCCAGGGCATGCAGGCCGGCTGCGATTTCCTCGGCGGCCAGCGCGTTGATGGCGCGGTGGCGCTCGACCCGGTTCATGCCGGTGAAGGCATCGGCGACGATGCGCACGCGCAGATGGGTCTCGCCGGTCCCGTCATAGGATTGGGCGCCATGGTGATGGCCGGCATGCAGATGGCTCTCATTGATGATCTCGAGCGACTGTGGTTTGAACGCTTCTTCGAGTTTCGTCCGGAGTGAATTTGACCAACCCATGTCGAGGCTCCATCTGAATCGCTTGTTGCCGATCACGCAAACGCCCCTTTTGCGTAGCACATGATCGAATGTCAATTCTTGAGCTTGAGTGCCGCGGGGACCATAATTCGTCGATGAACACCTCTTCCAAATATTTCGATGGCATCCGGATCGGCAAGCGCGGCGCGCGCAAGCCGAAGACTTCCGCAGGTCCCGCGGCGCGGGCCGGCCAGACCTGTCAGTGGGAAGGCTGCGACGCCCCCGCCACCCACAAGGCACCGATGGGACGCCAGCACGAAGGCAGCTATTTCCATTTCTGCTTCGACCACGTGCGCGAGTACAACAAGTCCTACAACTACTTCTCCGGCCTCGACGACGAGGCGGTGTCGAAGTTCCAGAAGGATTCCGTCGTCGGCCACCGTCCGACCTGGACGATGGGCGTCAACCGCTGGAGCAACGCGCCGGAGGCGGAAGAGACCGAACGCGTCGCCGGCGCCTCGGCCAGGATCCGCGCCCGGCTGAGGGCAACGCCGGGCGAACGGGCGGCGATGCAGCCGGCACGCAAGCTGCGCACGCTGGAGCGCAAGGCGCTCGACGATCTCGGTTTGCCCGACAAGGCGACCGCCGACGAGATCAAGACGCGCTACAAGGAGCTTGTCAAACGCCACCATCCCGATGCAAATGGGGGCGACCGCAGTTCAGAGGGCCGTCTGCGACAGATTATCCAGGCCTACAAGCTGCTGAAGCAATCGGGTTTGTGCTAGGTCTTCGGGTCGGCACACAGCCCTAAATGGACCGTGACGACCGCGATCCGCCGCAAACAGGCCGTCCTCGACGGCCCCGAAATCAGATAAAGAGACATGGATCATTCATCACCGGAGGAACAGGGGATGACAGAAGGTTTGCCGGACACCGAGATTTCCGTCCGGAAAGCGTTCAGGATCGACAGCGACCTGACCGTCCCCGCCTATTCCGAATCGAGCGAACACGTGCCGGACATCGATCCGGACTATCTGTTCGACCGCCAGACGACGCTCGCCATCCTCGCAGGCTTCGCGCACAATCGGCGCGTCATCGTCTCGGGCTATCACGGCACCGGCAAGTCGACCCATATCGAGCAGGTCGCGGCCCGCCTCAACTGGCCCTGCGTGCGCGTCAACCTCGACAGCCATGTCAGCCGTATCGATCTGGTCGGCAAGGACGCCATCGTCGTCAAGGACGGCATGCAGGTCACCGAATTCCGTGACGGCATCCTGCCCTGGGCCTATCAGCACAACATCGCACTCGTCTTCGACGAATACGATGCCGGCCGCCCGGACGTCATGTTCGTCATCCAGCGCGTGCTGGAATCCTCCGGCCGCCTGACCCTGCTCGACCAGTCGCGCGTCATCCGCCCCCATCCGGCCTTCCGCCTGTTCGCCACCGCCAACACGGTCGGCCTCGGCGACACGACGGGCCTCTATCACGGCACGCAGCAGATCAACCAGGCCCAGATGGACCGCTGGTCGCTGGTCGTCACGCTCAACTACCTGCCGCACGACAAGGAAGTCGACATCGTGCTGGCCAAGGTGAAGTCCTTCAACACCGCCGAGGGCCGCGAGACGGTTTCGCGCATGGTGCGCGTCGCCGACATGACCCGCGCCGCCTTCATGAATGGCGACATCTCCACGGTGATGAGCCCGCGTACGGTCATCACCTGGGCCGAAAACACGGAAATCTTCGGCGACAAGGGCTTCGCCTTCGAGGTAACCTTCCTCAACAAGTGCGACGAGCTGGAGCGCGCCTCGGTGGCCGAGTTCTACCAGCGCGCCTTCGGCGAGGAGATCACCGGTTCAGCCGCCAATCTGGTGGTGGCCTGAGGGTCGCCGCCAACCAGACAATGAGCACGACGTGAGCAGTCAGGGGAGCAACAGCCGCAGCCGGGGCCAGCCATTGCCCGATTACGAGCCGCTCAAGCGGGCGATCTCGACCTGCGTGCGCGCGATCGCCGGCGATTCGGCCCTGGAGGTCTCCTATTCCGGCGACCGCCCGTCGCTCGCCGCCGGCGAGGCAAGGCTGCCCGACATCCCCAAGCGCCTGACCCGCGAGCAATTGTCGGTCACGCGCGGCGCCGGCGATTCGCTCGCCCTGCGCAAGGCCTGCCACGACAACGCCATCCATTCGAAACACTCGCCCGTCGGCCAGAACGCCAGGGCGATCTATGACGCCGTCGAACAGGCGCGCGTCGAGGCGATCGGCGCGCGCCAGATGGACGGCGTCGCCTCGAACCTGACCTCCATGCTGGAGGATCGCTATTCGCGCTCCAACTACGCCAACGCGCTCGACCGCGCTGACGTGCCGCTTGAGGAGGCTGTCGCACTGATCGTGCGCGAGAAGCTGACCGGCCGGGCACCGCCGCAAAGCGCGCAGGCCTTCGTCGATCTGTGGCGCAGCCATATCGAGAGCAAGGCGGGCGATACGATCTCCGCGCTCGACGACAAGCTTCAGGACCAGTCCGCCTTTGCCCGCTCCGTGCGCGACCTCATCGCCGATCTCGACATGGGCGACGAACTCGGCGACGACGATTCCACCGACAGCGATGATGACGAGGACGAGGATTCGCAGAACGAGGATTCCGACGAATCGCAGCGCGAAAACGAGGAATCGACCGGCGAGGACGAGGGCGAGCCACAGGAGAGCGATTCCAGCTCCGACGAGCAGACCGAGGGCGAGATGGAGGCGGCGGACACCAACGCCGACGATTTCGCCGACGAGGACAGCGAGAACGCCGAGACGCCGGGCGAATCGCAGCGTCCCGAACTGCCCTTCTCCGGCCTACCGCCGCACAGCGACTACAAGGTCTTCACCGCCGAATATGACGAGCAGATCGACGCCGCCGATCTGTGCGACGAGGCCGAGCTCGACAGGCTGCGCGCCTTTCTCGACAAGCAGCTCGCCCATCTGCAGGGCGTCGTCGGCCGCCTCGCCAACCGGCTGCAGCGCAAGCTGATGGCGCAGCAGGATCGCGGCTGGGACTTCGATCTCGAGGAGGGCTATCTCGACACCGCGCGCCTGACCCGCATCATCACCGACCCAATGACCCCGCTCTCCTTCAAGATGGAGCGCGAAACGGTCTTCCGCGACACCGTCGTCACCCTGCTGCTCGACAATTCCGGCTCCATGCGCGGCCGGCCGATCACCGTCGCCGCCACCTGTGCCGACATTCTGGCGCGCACGCTGGAGCGCTGCGGCGTCAAGGTCGAGATCCTGGGCTTCACCACCAAGGCGTGGAAGGGCGGACAGGCGCGCGAGAAATGGCTGCGCGCTAACAAGCCGGCCACGCCCGGCCGCCTCAACGATCTGCGCCACATCGTCTACAAATCCGCAGACGCGCCCTGGCGGCGCTCGCGCCGCAATCTCGGCCTGATGATGCGCGAGGGCCTGCTCAAGGAAAACATCGACGGCGAGGCGCTGATCTGGGCCCATTCGCGCCTGATGGCGCGGCCCGAGCACCGGCGCATCCTGATGATGATCTCCGACGGCGCGCCGGTCGACGATTCCACGCTGTCGGTCAATCCCGGCAACTATCTCGAGCGCCATCTGCGCCACGTCATCGAGGACATCGAGACCTATTCGCCGGTCGAAATGCTCGCCATCGGCATCGGCCACGACGTTACGCGCTACTACAAGCGCGCCGTGACCATCGTCGACGCCGAGGAACTGGCCGGCGCGATGACCGAGCAACTCGCCGATCTGTTCGACGACTATCGGCCCGGCGGCAGCACAACAAAGCGCCGCGCACCCGCGAGAGCGAGCAGATGATCGCGCGGCCGGCAGGTTCGTTCCGCCGGTCGCCTTGCCTCGCGCCGTGTGCCGCGCGCGCACTTGCCGCCCCCCTGCTGATCCTCGTCCTGTCGCTGGCGATCCCGCTTTTCGCCGTCCTCACGGCATCGGCGCAGGAGCCGCGCCCGGTCGACGTGCTGGCCACGCCAATCCTCAATTTCCGCATCGCCGACAACGAGACGCGTTTCGGCGCGCTGCGCTTCGTCGGCGGTCTTCAGCTCGAATCGAAAGACAAGGAGTTCGGCGGGTTCTCCGGCCTGCGCCTGCTGCCCGGACGGGGCCGGTTCGTCGCAATCACCGATGCCGGCCAGTGGCTCGCCGGCGACATCGACCGTGACGCCGCCGGCCTGCCCAGGGGGCTGACCGGCACGGCGATGGGCTCGCTCCTGCCACCCGATGCCGGCCTGATCGCCCGCAAGCGAGACGGCAATTGCGAGGCGCTGGAGATCGAGGGGGAGACGGCCTGGACGGCCTATGAACTGAACCCCCGCATCGAGACCTTCCCGCTGTCGCCGCTCGGCATGCCCATGACCGCTTCGACAAGGCAGTTCGCCGGCCTGAAGGGCCTGCGCCTCGGCGCCAACAAGGGCATCGAGGCGCTGGCGCGCTTCCCGGAAGGTTCACCCTTCGCCGGCGCCCTCCTGGCGATTTCGGAGGAAACGCTCAACCGGGAACGCAACATCCGCGCCTTCATCCTCGACGGCCAGTCGGTCCGCGAACTGGCCTTTCTGCGCGACGAGGATTTCGCGATCACCGATGCCGATTTCCTGCCGAATGGCGATCTCCTGCTGCTGCAACGGCGCTATTCGGTACGCCAGGGCCACGCAATCAAGCTGCGCCTCGTGCCCGCCGCCGAACTGGCGGAAGGCGCAACTGCCGGCGGTACGATCCTGATGAGCGCCGACCGCAATTACTGGATCGACAACCTCGAAGGCCTCGACGTTTCCATCGACGAGGACGGCGCGGTGCACATCACGCTGATTTCCGACGACAACTTCTCGGCCCTGCAACGAACGCTGCTGCTGGAATTCGTGATCGAGCAGTAAGGCCGTGCGGGCGGCCCCGCCGCCATGCTGCGCGCGCGTCGACCCGGCACAGCGCGCGGCAGCACTTCATCGACGACGAAACCTTCATCGCCGACGCGCTGGAAATGCTGGCTGGCTATCTGAAACTGGAAGCGCCGGGCTAGCGGACGCCGTTCACCCCTGCGCCGTCGCGCCGCGCGGCGCGAGCCACGCCATCAGCGCGCCATAGGGCGCCAGCATGGCGAGGCCGACGAGAATCTTGACGCAGAAATCGCCCAGCGCCAGCGACACCCACAATGGTGCCTCGCCACCGAAGAAGGGTACGGCGAAGGCAAGCGATCCGTCTTGCGAGCCCGTCATCGTGTCGAGAAAGGCGAAGCGCGCGGAAAAGGCCAGCCCGAAGAACAGCACCGTGTCGAGAACGGATCCGGCCAGCGTCGAGATCAGCGGCGGCTGCCACCAGGCATTGCGGCGCAACCGGTCGAAGATCTGCGTGTCGAGGAGTTGGGCCACGAGGAAGGCCGTGCCGGACGCGATCGCGATGCGCGGGCTCGCCAGCCAGATCGACAGCACGACCGCCAGCACGAAACCGGCATAGACGGTCTTGCGCGCTGCCGCCGGCCCGAGCCGACGGTTCGACAGATCATTGACCAGGAAGGCGACCGGATAGGTGAACGCGCCCCATGTGAGCACGTCCTTCAGCCCGAAATGATCGAAGGGGAACTGGACGAGATAGTTCGACGCCGCAACGATGACCGCCATCGCAAGGATGAAAGGCGCAAGAACGAACGGAACGGTTGCGCGAACGCGCGAGGATGCGTTGGAGTCCATTTTTTTATCCTGGGTGATGGCACCAGCATGAAAAAGGCACCTGCATCAAGCAGGTGCCCGGCGAATTCGGTCGCGAAAGCCTTACGCGGCTTCCGCCATCTTCTTGGCGATCTGTTTCTTCAGCATCACGGCCTTCTGAGACAGGTCACGTTCCTTCGCCCCCATCAGGAAGGCGTCGAGCCCGCCGCGATGCTCGACCGAACGCAGCGCATTGGCGGAGATCCGCATGCGCACGCGCTGGTTCAGCGACTCGCTCATCAGCGTCACGTTGACGAGATTGGGCAGGAAACGCCGACGCGACTTGTTGTTCGCGTGGCTGACATTGTTGCCGTAGAGGACCGATTTGCCGGTCAATTCGCAGCGCCTGGACATCGCTTCTATCCTTCGAAGTGCCTGTTTCATCCGTGGTTCGTCGCCGCCACCCGGCCTTGGCCGGTAATGAAATCGCGGCCAAATCGGCCGCGCGCAACGTCACCCTTCGGGAAAAGTCGGTTGTCTATAGTGTCGACCGCCCTGCCAGTCAAGCGGGAGAAGGCCGGACATAGGACAGCAAGGCAACAGCGGGTCTACAACTTGACTGCCACCGCGTCGGACCTTTACCCCTTTTACGTACGAGGATTGTCGCCGTGGCCGCCAAACCGCTTCCCAATTTCGTCTCCGGGCTCGACACGCTCGAGTCCGAACTGCTCGCCGAAAAGGCAAGCGCGCTCGGCCGAGCTGGCGATGCGGCGAGGCGCGCCATGGAGAAACTGCACGCTCATGACGCGCGGGACGAAGTCCGAGAGCGCCTGCTCAAGGCCGCGGCCCGCGCCGTTCATCACTATTTCATCCAGCGCGAACTGTGCGGACTGCGCCGCCATCACGACGCAATCCGCGATCTTGCCATTCCCCGCGAGGTGCTGGTGCGCCTCGGCGCAAGCTGAGCGCGACGCCTATTTCGGCGCGTCGGCGACGGTGGCGCCCGGCGGCAGGACGCGGAACATGAAGGTCGGCACTTCCTCGCCGACACCGAACGGTCCCGGCACCTCATGCTTCACCGGCTCGACGCTCTGCAGGAACAGGGCCATGGCCAGCACGTCCTCGTCTGTAAGCTGCGCGATCGCATGATAGGGCATGATCGGCGCCAGCGTCCGCCCGTCCGGCCGTTCGCCGGTCTTCAGCACGTGAACGATTTCGTCCGTGCTCCAGTTGCCGAGCCCGGTTTCCTTGTCCGGCGTCAGATTGCGGCCGAGAAAGGCGCCGAGCCCCGGCATCTCGAACGCGACGTCGGAACCGCCGAGATAGCGGTCCATGTCCGGATTGCCGAGGAAATAGCCGGGCGTGTGGCAATCGGTGCAGCCGCCCGCAATGATCAGATATTTGCCGCGCGCGATCTGCGCCTCGTCGGCCGAGGCCGTGCCGCCGGTCCATTGCAGACAGATCGTCGCCAGCGCCGCCATCGACGCTGTGCGTAGGACTTTCGAAATCATCGGTACCCTCCCTTGAAGTGGATTTCCCTGTCGACTCGGGCTGCCCCACATCTTCCCGCACCTCGCCATGATCTTCCCCGCCGTGACACTTGGCAAGCGGGATCGGGACCAGATGCGAAGCGCTGCAAGACAGGCCTGATCGGCTGGTTCAGATTGCGTTCAGGCGCGCGGCGATAGGCATGGCGCAATCGCAGACCGCAATAACGCCTCAATTGGTGCGTGAAACTGCGGCAAGCAGGGAGACGACCACCATGAAATTCGCCGGAGCAGCCCTTATCGCCTCGCTCGCCGCATGCGCCGGCCTGGCCGCCGCCCTGCCCGCAAGCGCGGAAATGACCGAGCACAAGACCGTGTTCGACGTAAAGTTCGGCATTCTCACCATTGGCAAGGCGACCTTCGACATCCGCTTCGACGAGAACAATTATGTCCTCGGCGCCTCCGGCAAGACGGAGGGCGTCGCCGAGATGGTCGCGCCGGGCTCCGGCGAGGTCGAAAGCAAGGGCCGCATCGGCGAAAACGGCGTCATCGCCGAAACGCACGAAGTCGTCTTCCACGACAAGTCAAAGAACAAGGACAAGAAGCTCGAGATGAGCTTCCGCGACGGCGAGGTCGAAAGCGTCAAGCTCGACCCCGACAAGAAGAAAAAGAAGAAGGGCCGGAAATGGGTGCAGATCACGCCGGAGCAATTGCGCTCGGTGATCGATCCGGCCTCCAGCGTGATCGTGCCCGTCGCCTGGGACCGCGCCAACGACCCAAAGGCCGTCTGCGACCGCGTTCTCAACGTCTATGACGGCGATACGCGCTACGACATCAAGCTCAGATACAAGTCGACCAAGCCCATCAAGACCAAGGGGTATCGCGGCTACGCCTATGTCTGCTCGCTGCGCTACATCCCGGTCGCCGGCCACAAGAAAAAGCAGAAGAACGTCGAGTACATGAGCAACAACAAGGATATGGAGATCTGGCTGGCGCCCATGGCCAAGTCCAATCTCTACACGCCGATCCGCATCGAGGTCCCGACCTGGGTCGGCACCTTCTCCGCCATTCCCGACTATTTCGGCGTGGTTTCGCACTGACGCGAAGCCGCCTGCCGCCAACAATGCTGGAAAGCGGCGGCCAATATCGCTAAATGAGGGGGCGCCGCGCTTCATGCGCGGCACCAACCCCTTCTGCAAACCGGTTCATCTTCCCCGAAAACATGGCTTCCAGCGTTTCATCCAGACCGTCTGCTGACGGGCGCGGCGTCCTTGCCGTCCTGGGGCCCACCAATACGGGCAAGACACACCTCGCCATCGAGCGCATGGTGGCGCATTCGAGCGGCCTGATCGGCCTGCCGCTGCGCCTGCTCGCCCGCGAGGTCTATGAACGCGTCGCCGAGAAGGTCGGCGCGGCCAATGTCGCGCTGGTCACCGGCGAGGAGCGCATCAACGCCGACGGCAATGCCCGTTTCACGGTTTCGACCGTCGAGGCCATGCCGGACGAGACCGATGTCGCCTTCGTCGCCATCGACGAGGTGCAGCTCGCCGCCGATCCCGAGCGCGGCCATGTCTTCACCGACCGGCTGATGAATCTGCGCGGACGCGAGGAGACCATGCTGCTGGGCGCGGCAACCGTGCAGCGCGCGCTGCAGGCCCTGCTGCCCGGCATCGACGTCATCACGCGGCCCCGCATGTCGATGCTCACCTGGGCCGGCCAGAAGAAGATCACCCGCCTGCCGAGCCGAAGCGCCATCGTCGCCTTTTCCGCCGACGAGGTCTACGCCATTGCCGAGCTGATCCGCCGCCAGCGCGGCGGTGCCGCCGTGGTGCTGGGTTCGCTCAGCCCGCGCACGCGAAACGCCCAGGTCCAGCTCTACCAGTCCGGCGATGTCGACTTCCTCGTCGCCACCGACGCGATCGGCATGGGCCTCAATCTCGACCTCGACCATGTCGCCTTCGCACAGGACCGCAAGTTCGACGGTTTCACCCAGCGCCGGCTCACCCCAGCCGAGATGGGCCAGATCGCCGGTCGCGCCGGACGGCACATCCGCAACGGCACTTTCGGCGTCACCGGCCAGGTGCCGCCCTTCGACGACGAACTGGTCGAGCGCCTGGAGACCCATGAGTTCGATCCGGTCCAGGTGCTGATCTGGCGCAATCGAAACCTGTCCTTTGCCTCGATCGAGGAACTGCGCGCCTCGCTTGAAGCGCCCTCCGACAGCCGGTTGTTGATGAAATCCTTCCCCGCGCCCGATCTGGTTGCGCTCTCCAATCTGGCGCGCGACGAGGAAGTCCGGCAATTGTGCGGTGGCGAGACCGACATACGCCTGTTGTGGGATGTCTGTCAGATACCCGATTACCGCCGGATATCCCCCGGTGAACATGCCGGCCTGCTCGGCAATGTATTCGTCGATATCGCCCGTCATGGACATATCGCCGAGGACTGGTTCGCCAGACAGGTTTCGATGACGGATCGAACCGATGGCGACATTGATGCGTTGTCTGCCCGGATCGCCCACGTGAGAACGTGGACCTATCTGTCGCACCGGGACGGTTGGCTGGACGATGCAGCACACTGGCAGGAAGCGACCCGCCAGATCGAGGACAGGCTCTCCGATGCCTTGCATGAGAGCTTGACGAAACGATTCATTGACCGCAGGACAAGCGTCCTGATGAAGCGTCTCAGGGAAAACGCGATGCTCGAAGCCGAAATCAGCTCCGGAGGCGACGTGGTGGTCGAGGGCCATCATGTCGGTCGCCTGATGGGGTTCAGGTTCACTCCCGATGCCTCCGCCTCCGGGCCGGAAGCCAAGGCCGCCACCGGGGCAGCCATGAAGGCGCTCGCTGCCGAGATCGACAAACGGGCCGAACGCCTGGGCGCCGCGCCTAATGGCGACATCGCGCTCGGTTCAGACGCGGTGCTGCGCTGGCTAGGCGAACCCGTCGCCAAGCTCGCCGCCGGCGAGGACATGCTGCGCCCGCGTGTCATCCTGCTGGCCGACGAGCAGCTGACGGGCGCCCCGCGCGACACCGTCGTCGCCCGCCTCGAGCGCTGGGTCGCGAACAACATCGCCACCCTGCTCAAGCCGCTGGTCGACCTCGCCGCCGACGAGGCGCTGACCGGCATCGCGCGCGGCCTCGCCTTCCGCCTCGTAGAGGCGCTGGGCACGCTCGACCGCCGCGACGTCGCCGCCGATGTCGGATCGCTCGACCAGAACGCGCGCGCCAGCCTGCGCCGCCATGGCGTGCGCTTCGGTGCCTACCACATCTTCATTCCGACGCTGCTCAAGCCCGCGCCGACCGCGCTGATCGGCCTCCTGTGGGGCCTGCACCGCAACGATACCGACATACCGGGCCTGACCGAACTGCCGGCCATGCTGGCCGCCGGTCGGACCTCCTTCCCTTCGGAGCCGAACATCGACCGTGAGGTCTACCGGCTCTGCGGCTTCCGCGTGCTCGGACCCAGGGCCGTACGCATCGACATCCTGGAGCGCCTGGCCGATCTCATTCGCCCGGCACTCGCCTGGCGCCCGACGTCCGACACGCCGGCGCCCGACGGTGCCGTCGACGGCCGCGCCTTCGTCGCCACACCGGCCATGCTGTCCATCCTCGGCGCCACGCATGAGGACATGGAGCAGATCCTGAAGGGACTGGGCTATCGCGGCGAGACAAAGCCAGAGGCCGAAGTGCTCGCCATGCTGCCGAAGGCGGCATCCGGATCATCCGGCGATACGGCTTCGAAGGACACGAGTGAAGCTGCGACAGCCGAGCCGGCCGCCAAAGCTGGTGAAGACGGTGAAAGCGCGCAGGCGCAGCCCGTCGCGCCGGAAGCTTCGGCCGAACCGGCCGCCGACGCCGCACCCGCGCAGGGGGACACCGAAGACACTACGCCACAATCTGCTGACGCGACCGAAACCGCGCAGATGGCAGCAGAACAGCAGGCGACCGAGCCGCAAGCAGATGCTGCCGCACAGGCTGAGCCGGAGAGCGACACGGAAGCAACCGCCGAGGCCGAGCAGCCGAAAACCATGACGCTCTGGCGACCGGCCCGTCATGGCCGGCGCGACGACCGGCCGAACCGCAATGCGTCCGGCCGGCAGCGCCATGGCTCAGCTCAGCAGTCGGGCCAGGCGCCGGACGGACAGGCACGGGACGGCCAGGCACGGGACGGCGGCGATGGTCGCCCCGGCAAGCATGGCCAGCGGCACGGACCGAAGAAGGGCCGGGGCAAGGGCAAGCCCTTCGACAACCGTGTCGACGGCAAGTCCGGCAAGCGTCCCGGCCACCGTCCCGAGAAGCCTAACCGGGTCGCTGATCCGGATTCGCCCTTCGCCAAGCTGGCCCAGTTGAAGGCCGATCTCGAAAAGCGGGATGGCTGACGCACCGGCACCCGGGCAAGGCAGCCAGGTCGCCATGCGGCTCGACAAATGGCTGTGGCACGCACGGGTGACGCGCACGCGAACGCTGGCGAAGAAACTGGTCGAGGCCGGCAAGGTCCGGCTCAACCGGACCAAGGTCCAGTCCGCCAGCCACAACGTGAAGCTCGGCGACGTACTGACGATTACGCTGCCGCGCGCCGTGCTCGTCTACGAGATCGCCGGTTTCGCCACACGGCGCGGTCCCTATTCCGAGGCAAGCACGCTCTATGTCGACCGCAGCCCGCCGGTCGAGAAGGCAGGGTCGGATTCATCCGTGGCGGCGGCGCCGCCCGTTCTGAAGCGCCCGGAAGGCCGCGAACGGCGCAAGGCCCGCCGCCTCGCCGGCAAACCGGAGTAAACGCTTCCTCTTGGCGCACCCTGCAGGGGTATTTCGTTCTTGAAGCGCCGATGTAAAAGTTTTACCGAACGGACGCGTTTCGCATCCTCCCCGGAGCCTTGAATGACCTATATCGTCGACGACAAGTGCATCAAATGCAAATACATGGATTGCGTTGAAGTATGCCCGGTGGACTGCTTCTACGAGGGTGACAACATGCTCGTCATCCATCCGGACGAATGCATCGATTGCGGCGTCTGCGAGCCCGAATGCCCGGCCGAGGCAATCAAGCCCGACACCGAGCCCGGCCTCGAGCAATGGCTGAAGATCAACGCCGAATATGCCGAGAAATGGCCCAACATCACGGTCAAGCGCGATCCGCCGGCCGATGCCAAGGAATTCGAGGGCGTCGAGGGCAAGTTCGAGAAGTATTTCTCGCCCGAGCCGGGCGAGGGCGACCAGTAGTTGCAGCGCCGCGCAACCTCGCGGCGTTTACCCTGTTGCCAGTCGTTCGCGCCTGCATGGTTCGCACATGCGGGAGGAAATTGATTTTTCCGTAATTTTCC
This sequence comes from Rhizobiaceae bacterium, assembly GCA_041987205.1. GTDB lineage: Bacteria > Pseudomonadota > Alphaproteobacteria > Rhizobiales > Rhizobiaceae > BOKV01. Next base: position 22,909 of record JBHIWX010000007.1, read on the forward strand.
ACTATATTATCGCAATGAATGGAATTCGGTCGTCAAGAATGGCGTTTTGGCGACTGCGATCAGAGGAATATCACCCTCCCGAATTGGTTACGGCGCGTCGACGGCAAGATATCTTGCCGATGGTCTTCGCTTCCCATTTTACGGTCTTTGACCGACGGCCGGCAGTTCGGATTCTGAATGAACAACAGCGCGCAATGTCCCCGGCATCCTGAACGGAGTCCGGGGCCGGTCGCCTTCCGGCCCAATTACGGGCAATCTGGATGGCAGGCATGTGTGCCAAACGGCGAGAGCGCGTCAACGCGGCGGACCAACAGGGAGTACTGTGTACAATGGCAACGGCAAAAAAGACGACGCAGCGTCACGGTTTCAAGACCGGTGAGTACATCGTCTATCCGGCGCATGGCGTCGGACAGATCACCGCGATCGAGGAACAGGAAGTGGCCGGCCTCACGCTGGAACTGTTCGTCATCAATTTCGAGCAGGACAAGCTGACCCTTCGCGTCCCGGTCTCCAAGATCGATTCTGCCGGCATGCGCAAGCTCTCAGAGCCCCAGACCATCGACAAGGCGCTCAAGACCGTCTCCGGCCGCGCGCGCATCAAGCGCACCATGTGGAGCCGCCGCGCCCAGGAATACGAGGCGAAGATCAATTCCGGCGACCTGATCGCGATCTCGGAAGTGGTCCGCGACCTCTACCGCTCGGAAAATCAGCCCGAGCAGTCCTATTCCGAGCGCCAGCTCTATGAGGCCGCGCTCGACCGCATGGCCCGCGAGATTTCGTCGGTAAACAAGATCTCGACCACCGAAGCCGTCGTGCTGGTGGAGAAGTTCCTGGCCAAGGGCCCGCGCCGCGGACCCAAGAACGAAGAGGCCGAGCAGGAAGAGGCTGCCTGAGGCAATCACCTCCCGGCCCGCATCGGGCCCGGATCAAGCTTCGAAAAAGGCCCGGCCGACGCCGGGCCTTTTTGCGTTTGCGCGAGCGTTCACGTTTTTTTGACGGTGTGTTTTCGTCCCAGGGCGAATTTGTGCCGCCCTCGATGCGTATATGAATCGGAAAGGGGTTGATCATGGCTTCAAACGGATACGCCGATACCAGAATTATCAAGGCTGCGGTCGCCGCGCCCTATCTGGAGCGCGACGAGGAGCACGACCTTGCCGTACGCTGGGCCCGCGACAAGGACCAGCAGGCGCTGCACCGCCTTACTCAGGCCCATATGCGGCTGGTGATCTCGATCGCCGCGAAGTTCCGCCGCTACGGCCTGCACATGAGCGATCTCATCCAGGAAGGTCATATCGGCCTGCTGGAGGCCGCCGCCCGCTTCGACCCGGAGCGCGGCGTGCGCTTCTCCACCTATGCCACCTGGTGGATCCGCGCTTCGATCCAGGATCACATCCTGCGCAACTGGTCGATCGTGCGCGGCGGCACGTCCTCGTCCCAGAAATCGCTGTTCTTCTCGCTGCGCCGCCTGCGCGCGCAAATCCTGAAGAATGGCGAGCCAGCCAATTCGCACGAACTCTACAAGGAACTGGCACAGGCGATCGGCGTCTCGGTCAACGACGTGGCGACCATGGATTCGCGCCTGTCCGGCCCGGACATGTCGCTCAACGCGCCGCTGACCCAGGAAAGCGATACGGTTTCCGAGCGGCAGGATTTCCTCGTCGACGACCATCCCCTGCCCGATGAAACGGCGGAAACGGCCATCGACAGCGAGCGCAGGCTGGCCCATCTCGCCAACGCCCTGCATGTCCTCAACCCGAGGGAACGCAGGATCATCCAGTCGCGCCGCCTCAACGAGGCAGGCGCCACGCTCGAGCAGCTCGGCTCGGAACTGGGTATCTCCAAGGAGCGTGTGCGCCAGATCGAGAACCGGGCACTGGAGAAGCTGAAGGAAGCGCTGGCGGCGACCGGCGACTTCGCCATGGCCTGAAACTAATCAATCGCGCCGATGAGCGAACGAAATTCCCGTTCGCAACGCTGCCGCAGCACGCCCTCCGTGGCAGGGCAGGCTCTGACGACCCGCCAAGGGCAAGCCTGTGAACGGACGGTCAGGCGATGCCTGATCGAAATCTGGTGCGTTTCAGCTTTGGACCGAATCGAAAAGCGCTGCCTCTCGCATACGCTCGAACGCGCATTTCGATGCGTCTGTTTCAGACAAAGCCTGAAACGCACTAGCTGTCGGAGACGATCTTGACCCGGCTTCCCGGCTCCGGCAATTCGCCGGGGCCGAGCCCGTTGAGCAGGCGCAGCAACTGCAGCGGTTCATCCGTGCCCTTCATCCGGCCGGCGAGCTGTCCCAGGCTCTCGCCCGGCGCCACCGTCACGATCTTCAGCCGCAGCGGCGCCAGCGCCTTGCGTTCGTCGTCCGTCAACTGACGGAACGTGTCGGTGATCGAGTCTGAGACGGATGCGATCATCGCCTGCCCGGCCGGCGCGGCGGTGATGAAGCGGTAGACCTGGTTGCCGATGCGGATCACCTTGATGCGGAAATCCCAGCCTTCGGCCTGTGCGTCGGCGGCAGCCACCGGCAGGCCCGTCGCGGTCTCGCCAATGGCGATCGTGTCCTCGCGCAGCCCGTTGACCCAGCCGCTCTTGAGATAGCTTTCCAGCCCCTGCCAGCGATTGAGCACGGCCGCGTCGAACCGCGTCGCTGCCTCGCCCGGCCCGGTCACGATGATCGCCTTGGGCTGGTTGTCGATGCGCGTGCCCTCGGGCACGGTGAAGGTGATGCCGAGCCCCGAATGCGAGAAGACGCGCCCGCGCACATAGCCCTCGTCGGCCGTGTCGCCATAGAGCAGCCCGTCGATACCGGTGAGATAGCGTCCGCGCTCGCGCTCGCCGACGCCGGGCGCGCCGAAGAACCTTGCATGGCGCTGCGCCAGCGTGATGCGCTGCGGCGTGGTGGGATGGTTCGACAGGAAGGTGAAATCGTCCTCAAGCGCCGCCTTGCCGCTCTTGAAAGCCTGGTAGGCCTGCATCGTCTCAAGGAATCGCGCGGCGGCGAACGGATCGAAGCCCGCCCGGCCAATCATGCGGATGCCGATGGCGTCGGCCTGCAATTCCTGCTCGCGCGAGAAATCCGAAAGCTTGAGCTGGTTGGCGGCAAGCGCGACACGCGCCGCGACGGAATCGCCCAGCACCTCGTGCACGACATCCTCGCCGATCTGCACCGAGCTCATCTTCTCCTGGCGCAGGATCGCGTGGTTGGCCACGACATGGCCCATCTCGTGGGCAATGACCGCCGCGATCTCGGACGAATCATTGGCGAGTGCCAGAAGCCCGCGCGTGACATAGAGAAACCCGCCCGGCAGCGCGAAGGCGTTTACTTTGGGCGTGTCGAGGATTGTGACCTTGTAGACGCGCGAGGGATCTTCCGACACCGAGATCAGCCGGCCGACCACCAGCGCCAGCGCCTTTTCCGCCTCCTCGTTGCGGTATTCGCCGCCATATTTGGCGAGCACCAGCGGATGTTCGCGCGCCCCTATCGCCTCCTGCGGGTCGTCCGGACGCACGAAACTGGAAGCGAGGCTCGCCTCTCCCTTGACGTCCTGCAGCGCCGACAGCACGCAGCCCTGCAGCAGCGCGGCCGCGGCGAGCGCCATCACCCCGCGCGCCAATGGACCGCGCGCCGAGGGACCGCGCACAGGCGAGTCGCGCACATGGCGACGCGGCGGCGCGGTACGGTTGCTTCCCGTGATCAGTATGGACGTGTCAGGCAAGGGCGTAAGAATCCAGAAATTCCGATGACCGGCGGCCCAGCGCGCAAACCGGTATCCTGCTTCGCCTGTTACCAGATTTTTCTGCCAAAAATAAGATGCACGTGGGCGATCCCGGCGAAAATCACCGGGCCGTGCGGCTTCCTGATTGTTGGATGACGACCGGCGGGCAGTGCCCGCCGTGCCGCTCAGCCGGCGTTCGTCGGCCGGCCGATGGAGTGATAGGAAAGGCCGGTGCCGCGCACTTCCTCCGGCGAGTAGATGTTGCGCAGGTCGACCAGCACCTTGTCCTTCAGCGTAGTTGCCATGCGCTTCAGGTCGAGCGCGCGGAACTGGTCCCATTCGGTCAGGATGACAGCAATGTCGGCGCCTTCGAGGCACGACCATGCCGTGCCGGAGAATGCGACCCCGGTCAGGAACTTCTCCGCTTCCTCCATGCCCTCGGGATCGAAGGCGCGGACATCGGCGCCGAGCTTCTGCAGGCCCGGCACGATGACGAGGCTCGGCGCCTCGCGCATGTCGTCGGTATTGGGTTTGAAGGTCAGGCCCAGCACAGCGATGGTCTTGCCCGCAACCGAACCGCCCGCCGCCGCGACGATACGGTCGACCATCGCTTCCTTGCGCTTCGCGTTAGCCTCGACCACCGTGTCAACGATGGTAATGGGGCTACCCGCCTGATGCGCCGTCTTCGACAGCGCCAGAGTGTCCTTGGGGAAGCACGAGCCGCCATAGCCCGGCCCGGCATGCAAGAATTTCGGGCCGATGCGCTTGTCGAGCCCGATGCCGTGGGCGACCTGCTGTACGTTGGCGCCAACGGCGTCGCACAGATCGGAGATCTCGTTGATGAAGCCGATCTTGACCGCGAGAAAGGCGTTGGCGGCATATTTGATCAGCTCCGCCGTGCGCCGGTCGGTCACCACCATCGGCGTCTCGTTGAGATAGAGTGGCCGGTAGAGTTCGCGCAGCGCCGCGATCGCGCGCTCGGTATGAGCGCCGACGACGATCCGGTCCGGCCGCTTGAAATCGCCGATCGCCGCGCCTTCGCGCAGGAATTCCGGGTTGGAGGCGACATCGAAATCGGCATCCGGGCTGGTGCGTCGGATGATCGCCTCAACCTCGTCACCGGTCCCGACCGGCACCGTCGATTTGGTCACGATGATCGTGTAGTCGCGAATGAGACCCGCGATCTCCTCGGCCGCCGCATAGACATAGGAAAGATCGGCATGGCCATCGCCGCGCCTGGTCGGCGTGCCGACGGCGATGAATACGATGTCGGCGTCGCGGATGCCGCTCGCCGCATCCGTGGTGAAGGAGAGCCTGCCTTCGCGCACATTGGTTTCGACCAGGCTCTCGAGCCCCGGCTCGTAGATCGGCATGCGCCCGGCTTTGAGCGCCTCGATCTTGCCTTCGTCCTTGTCGATGCAGGTGACCTCATGGCCGAAATCGGCAAAGCAGGCACCCGAAACCAGGCCCACATAGCCGGTGCCGATCATCGCTACGCGCATTCATGTTCTCCGCTTGGGACATGACCGGAAGGGTCTGTCCGGCACGCCGGATCAGGTTCCGGAAGTGCCTCCGATTGCTCCGACCCCGCGTGGCGCGCTGGCTTGGGCATGAAAAGGCCCGCGCATCGGTTGGCCGCACGAGCTGGAGCCCGGGCGAAGACCGGAGATGTTCGCGCGGTCAGTACAAAAGCCGGGCTCCACATGCAACCGCTAACGGTGGCTGAGGTTAAAATGTCCGGGCGCCGCGCCATGGGGTTGGCGACATCTGGCGCTTCGGCTATGGATGTTTCCCGGCCCAACCCGGCCCGCGGTCCCGTAGCTCAGCAGGATAGAGCATCAGATTCCTAATCTGAGGGTCACAGGTTCGAATCCTGTCGGGATCGCCAATATCTTCAATGTCTTATTCATACTGCAATTCTGTAAGCATATTGTAAGCGAGCTATTGGATTTCACACCCGATCCTGTAGAGGATCCGATGGTTCATGGCGAACCCACAGCGTCTGCGTTTCCAGGCCATCGACGACCGACACCATCATCACGGCGGCACAGGCACCGTTCATGCACTAAGTTTTCCAGTTCGCCACTCATGTAAGGTTGCCCAACCTGAAATTCTGTTGGCTCCACTTTCGTAAGCCCTGTCGCGCTCTTCCGGACCGTGTGATGTGATCGGCAAAAAATAATCTAGTTAGTGTGTGGCATGGTACGAAACTGATTGTCTGTGAGCGTTATATGCATCGCCCGTTGCGTCGCGTTGATGGTCAAATCTCGGTTGGAAAGTTAATGCGGAGCGGCGATTTTGACGATCAAATCCACACGGCCAAAAATAGCCTTGCTGGGAGCAGGCGGCATGCTGGGCAGCGCGATCTTTCGGGTCATGCAGACCAGAGCGCGCTGCGAAATGCTGGCAACCACACGTAACGCAGCGGGTTTCCTCCTGGAAAATCCGGCAAGTGAAATCCGTATTGTGAACGGTGTGGACGCCGCCAATACGCAGTCACTGGTCGACCTACTTTCCGATTTTCAGCCGGATGATGTCATCAACTGCATCGGGATCGTGAAACAGTTGCAGTCGGGCAATCAGCTTCGAACGGCGATCCCCGTGAACGCAATATTTCCGCAACGCCTAGAGCAGATCTGCAGCAATCTTGGCGCACGTCTCATTCACATCAGCACGGATTGCGTTTTCTCTGGCAGCCGGGGAATGTACCGGGAAGACGACGTCGCGGATACCGAGGAAGTGTACGGCGTAAGCAAGCTCCTGGGCGAGGTCACCGCATCGCCGTCCATCACGATCCGGACTTCCTTCATAGGGCACGAGCATGGCACGAAAAACGGCTTGCTCGACTGGTTTCTGAATCAGGAAACCAGCGTGAAAGGCTTTCGAAACGCGTTCTTCTCAGGGCTCACGACGCACGAACTTGCACATATCATCCACGATCACATCATTCCCAATCGAGCCCTGACGGGGCTTTATCACGTGGCGGGAGATCGAATCTCCAAACACGATTTGCTGCTGTTAATCAGGGAAGCCTACGGGAAAGAAATAACGGTTACACCCGACACGGAAGTGAATATCGACCGCTCACTGGATGGCAGCAAGTTTCGTGAGGCAACCGGATATCAGGCGCCGGACTGGATTACGCTCACAAGGCAATTGCGTGAAACGCAGGAACACTACTCGCCTTGAAGAGGGCATCGATCGTCTGCGGCGTCGCATCGATCAAAAGTCCGAAGTACCGGAACAGCCTCCCGGATTCAGCATGACGAAGCGCGCTGATGACAGGAATGCCGTAGTGTTCGGATCATAGGAACTGATCCCTGTTCTCGCTGAACAGCCTGTGCGCTTCCAGATAATTCTCCGGCGTGCCTATGTCGATCCATTGGCAAGGCTGGCTGAAACTACTGACGCGCGCTCCCTTCGCGATCATCGCCTTGATGAGATCGGGCATGTCGAGCCGTGTCTCCGGGTCCTGCCTCAAGTCGATCTTGTGCTTGTTCAGGACATAGATGCCCATGCCGATATTGTGATGATAAGTCGGTTTTTCCGAAATCGTCTGGACCCGGTTGTCGTCCCCGATTTCCACGACACCGTAGTCAACGCAAAAATCGAGTTTCTTGGTGGCCATGGTGATGGCACTGCCGGAATTCGCGTGGGACTCGAAAAGGTCACCAAACGCCAGATCCGTCAGGATATCGGAGTTCATCACGAGAAAGTCTTCACTCATCGTGTCGAGGACAGAGAAAACCGCGCCGCAAGTGCCCATGGGGCGATCTTCGACGAGATAGGAAATATCGACACCCAGTGAACTTCCGTCACCGAAATAACTGGTGATCAGATCGTGCTTGTATCCCGTTGCAAGAACTATCGACGTGATGCCAGCGGGCACCAGCTGGCGAATGACAACTTCCAGGATAGGCATGTCGTCGAGGGGGATGAGCGGCTTGGGAAATGCCGCCGTGTAGGGCATCAATCTCGCGCCCTTTCCACCTGCCAGTATCACGGCTTTCATGGCCAACCCGCGTCAAACGACATATTCATGCGTATCTTGCGTTTGGAGGCGCCGCACGAACTCGAGTGTACGGGCCAATCCTTCGTCCAGATCGACCTTCGGAGCCCAACCGGTTGCGGCCTTCATCTTCTCATTGTTCGAGATCAACTTGTCGACTTCGCTTCCGGCAGGCCGCACCCGTTGAGGATCGAAAACAACGTCGCTCCGCGAGCCGGCCTGCTTGACGATGCGGTCCAGGATATCCTGCATGGCATATCCGGTTCCGGTCCCGAGGTTGTATGTCTCACCCAGCACGCCTTCTGACTTTGCAAGAGCAATGAATCCGGCGACGGTATCGCTGACATAGGTCATATCCCTTACGGGGAACAGCGATCCGACATGGATCGCTTCACCGGCGATTGCCTGCACCGCTACGGAAGGCACAAATGCCCGACGCGACTGCCGCGGGCCGTAGGTATTGAAAGGCCTTACCGTAACGACCGATGTTTCAAACGAGCGGTGGTATGCCTCGGCTATCTTGTCTGCCGCGATCTTCGAGGCGGAGTAAGGCGACTGTGCTTGCAGAGGGTGATTTTCGTCAATTGGTGTGACAATGGCGCTGCCATACACCTCGGAAGTACTGGTATGAACCACACGGCCGGCGCGCCCGCGCCTCACCACCTCCAGAATGTTCATTGTCCCTTCGCAATTGGTACGCAGGTAGCTTCGCGGTGCGGAATAGGAATAGGGAATCGCGATCAGTGCCGCGAGGTGGAAGACGCAGTCAAAATCTGAATCAAGGCCATTTACGAACTCAATATCTTCGACATCCCCGAACACAATTCTGACGCTGCCGATCTTTTCAGGCGGCAGGTAATCCAGGTTGCCGATATGCCGGGCTGCGTTGTAATGCACCAGTGCGGTAACATCCGCTCCCTGCTCGACAAGTTGTTCAACCAGATGGCTGCCGATGAAACCGGCCGCACCGGTGACCAGATACTTTCTGCTGGCCATCAACCCGCTCGCTCCAAATTGCCTGAGGTTCTCAGATATTCACGCTCATAGTAGGACCTGGCATCGGCCGACGGAGCGGCATCTGCACTCGGTTTCTCGGCGAAGTTCATGTCGCCTGCATGAAGCCTGGCAAGCGCTTCGGCCCACTCGCCTCCCCTGCTTGTCCAGGGCATCAACCAGCTGTACGCGCGGCCGGCCAGCCGCTCCCTTGCTGCACCTATGTCTGACGCAAGGATTGGAAGCCCGACAAGCATGGCCTCGGACAGGGTGAACGAATGGGTCTCGGGGCACAAGAATGGAAACCAGGCCACATGGGGCCGAACGGTGCATACCGCATCGACCAGCGAATCCATCGTCAATTCGCCGAGGTGAATGGCCCTGATGTCGTCCTGGTCTTCAAGCGGAAGCGTTCCGCGGCCGATCAAATGGAAACAAATCGGCAGGTTGCGTTCGCGTGCCGCACGAATGGCTTCCAGGACCCGCCCTTCGCCCTTGTGGGGATGCAGCGCTCCCGGCACCAGAACCCGCAAAGGCTCGTCATGCGAAAGAACCGGCATCTGTACACGAAACCGATCCGGAGAATCCGGCTCCGGAATGAGCGCGGCCCTGAAATCGGTATCCGGAACCAGCTTGCTCAACCTTCTTGCAAGGTCTTCGCTGCAGGCGACGCGGCGATCCGCCTTTCTTATGAGCGAGTGGTGGCGTGAGGAAGCGATTGCGCTCAGCGCCTCACTTCTGTCCGATACAAATTCATTGTCGGCCGAGATAAGAAATGGATTCTCCGCGACGAGGTCATAGTCGGTGAAAGTGATGTCACAGGGAAGATCGAGTCGCTCAAGCAGTTCCGCAATATGTTTCTTAAGCCCGATCGTATGCAGTATGTTCACGTGCTCGACTCTGATTTCCTGGAGTAGGGAAACGATTTCCGGCAGCATTCCGGGCAGATCGTATTCCAGCCAGTCCGTCGCCGGTAGCTGCGGCGAAATAACGAACTGGCTGTCGTTAACTCCAAAGGCAAACAGGAAATTCACCCTGCCCTTGAAGTGTTTCGCCAGCATGTTGGCATAGGTCTGGGTACCACCGCCCAATGCGTGCAGAATGAGCAGGTGGACAGGTGCGCCGTCTTGAAAATGCCTGGTAAGCAATGCCACTGCGCTCGACCGGTCTTTCGCCCGATGTTCATCGGTTTTGGTCCCTCTCAGCTCCGCAGCGTTATTCAAGGGTAGCGGCACGCCGTTCGGCAAACTTGTCGTGGATTGCCGATCAGGCGGCCCCGCCATGGGCGACGGACCCGTTCGAGGATTGGCTTTCCGTCCTTCGCGAAATCCATGCTCGATGAAATGTATGCCGGCTCCTTGCCCGGCTGCCCGCACATCCGAATGTTTTGCGAGATACCAGTCCCCGTCCAGATGTCCACGAACCCCGAAGATGCGTTGCACCATGACGTCGACTTTGAACCTTTGTTCGGCGGAGGGAAGCCTGTTGCGAAGGGCCTTCGCACCCCGGAGAACTGTTCTGCCGATAAGCCGTTTGGCAAGCCCCTTGCGGGCCAGCCGAATGGGCCAATTTCGACCCTCTTTCGCGACAAAATAATCAGCCCGCATCGGAGTGATACCATCGAAACGTCCCGGTTCCTTCCGGCCTGGATTTGCATTTGCGCCGGGTAAGGCTGTCTCCTCGTGCTTCAACATCTTCCCAAGTGGCGTGGAACGGGGAGACAGGTCGGACGAACTGAGAAGCTCGAGTCGAGAATCCATGGCCAACGCAATGGCAAAATCACGCCCGGCATCCATGCGTACCAGCGCGCGCTGCATGGCCGACCGACGTAGAATGGCCCCCGTCAACGGACCAAATCTGCCACCGGTTGCCCCCTCGACAAGCATGCCGTCAATCTGGCTGTTCTCGAGGAGGCGTTCGGTACCGACCGTCAAATGATCCGCAACACAATGAGATTCGGTCAGAAAGAACAACTCGGAGTCAAACCGTCTCAGCATCTCCGTGAAGAGGTCATAATCGGCAAGAGGATGATCGCTGCAAAGAAATGTGTGATCGAAAGTGCTGTCGGCAGACATCCATTCTCGCACGTCCGGCTCTATTCCAGGCCCTGCGATCAAGGCAATCCCTGTTGATCCAAGCCCAGCCTGGCGCAAACCACTTTCAAGCCGGAAAACACCCTCGGCATCCGATGGCTGGAATGCAACCGCCGTCAGACCGACCGATCTCTTGGCCTTGCGCAAGCGGCTCATGATTCCCGACTTCGCACCCTCATATCGGCTTTGCTCGAGAAATTTCTGGGCACGCCTGAGGAACCGGTACTCGCTCCCCTCGTAGAGACGCATTTGTTCTGCCGACAGGTTGTCCAGCATCGACATCCAAAGCAGGCTGGCTTCGTGAGTATGTCGCGGTGACCGGGAGCCTTGATCCGGGTGGATGCGATGTTTTACGTGCTCACCCGCGCAATGTACGAACTTGTAACGCTTCGCCATGCGATACCAAAGGTCGTAATCCTGTGTGGTAGGCAAGGCCGGGTCGAACAATCCCGCACCTTCGAAGCAGACTTTTGGAACAAGCAAGGTACACCCGTTGATCCTACCCTCCAGTATCGCCCACAGCGGTTTCTTTTCATCGAATCCATTGCCGGTTTCCACACGCGAAATGTATTTGTTGTTTGGGTCAATTCGGGCGTAGTCACCAAACACGACAACCGGTTCATCGTATTGCGTGACGACGTTCATTTGCGTTTCGATCTTCTGCGGTGAATACAGGTCGTCGTGACTGAGCCAGCTGAAATACGCTCCACGCATTTCCGAAATGCCGTGGTTGAGCGCGGAAGCAACTCCACCGTTCCCCTGGTGGAAGTACCTGATTTTTGTGCTGAATTTTTCTGCGATCCGACGGGTTGCACCTCCGTCGTCCGATCCGTCGTCGACGACGATCACTTCCACCGCAAGCCACGACTGGCGAAGCGCACTTTGAATCGCCTGCTCAAGATAAGCGGATCCATTGTACACGGGAATGATAATGCTGACCAGTTCGTGACTTTCCATGCTCTTGGAACCAGCGCTAACTTAAATTAAATTCTTGAATAATATTTTGATACATCCCGATAACTTTCTTTTTATTAATGTTCTTGTCCCATTTTCCTCGAATATATTGCAGATTGCGCTTTGCTGCATTGTCTACAAGTTCATCGTCCGAGGCCGCCCTTATAATTGCGCTTGCCATGGCGCTTGTATCATGCGGGCTGACAATTGCGCCGTCCAACCCGTTCCTGATCCATTCGTCGGCACAGGACGCACAGGTTTGAATCGGATAGGCGCCGACGGACATCGCTTCGAGCAATGTTGTGCTGATGCCGTCGGAAATACTGCTGCCGATCACCATCCTCGCGTCTGCAAGATGGGAAAGGGCCTCGCCGTGATTCTTGAAATAGGGGTCAATTTCGATTTTGAGATTGCTGCTCTGTGACAGCGCGTCCGCCATTCCAGCGATCTCCGGGGACGCCAGACGTATCCTTATTCTGTAGTCTGCAAGATGATGTGCCGCCAATTGCAGGGCCGAGAGGACGTGCATGCCCCTGCCCGACCATCCATGATAGCCCTTGACCAGGATCTGACGTCTCCGGGAGGGCGGCACCCGAGATCCCAGTTCCGCAATCCCGTCCACATCGTCGCCGCCAGACGCCGGAATAGGGGCAAAGGTGAGCCCCTTGAAACCCATTTGCCTGGCAATCTTCAAGTCCCTTCCGCACTCGGCCGTATAGGCATCGACCTTTTCCAGGAGTGAAAAGAGCACCGGTCGGTGCGCATCGATCTTGCGGAAAAGAAAGATGTCGCTTCCCCAATTGCTGTGCATCCAGATGGGGAACCTCTCGCACAGAGACTTCGCGGCCAGGCAACGGTAACCCGCAAGCTGGGTTTCCAGTGAGTGCACGATTGTTGGCGCGTAGGCGGAAATCTGGTCAGCAATGAACCTGGGCGAAATCAGACCGCGCATTCGGTCAGGCGGCCAGTCTCCGGGAATATCGGTACGCTCACCGAACCCGGCTTCGGCAGTAAGCGCCAAGACTCCGATCGTGTCGGCAGGAAGCGCTTGGACAGCGTCAGGCTCGCTTATCGGCGCAAAGGGTTGCGCAACGTCAGACACGGGCGCGTCATAAATCGGCAGCACGACGATCCTGAACCGGTTTCCTCTCGCAACGTGTGTCCACCGTGCCAGGTGGACGCTATCCGGCATTCCGACGATCATGATAAGGGGTTTGTCCGAACTCACCACGGCTCAAACTCCCGTGGATCAGTTCCGGCGCGCCATCTCAACCAGTCGCTCTGCCAGTATCGATGGATCATGGGCGGCCCTCAACATTCTAATATCGCCGGAATCCATCATTTCTCGGTCGGGAAACTGCCTGGCAATCAACACCGGCACCCGCGAGGCAAGGGCCTCCTCCAGTCTTGGAAACGTTCGCTGCCTCATGACCACCGAGCAGAACAGCCTTGCGCCAGCAAGGACCTGGCTGCTTTGGGCGAGAGACAGGCAGACTACATCGAGCCCAGTTTCCCACCTCAATGCGCTGGCAGCAATCCTTACCGATTCCCCATCGGTGTCGACGAAATAGACTTTGGCGTCACGGAGCTCGGCATGGCAAAAGTGCAGTGCGGATATCAGGAAAAGAGCCCGACCTTCCGCATCTTCCCGACCATCACAGACTATTGGAATTACATCGTGGAGGCTCATTGACAGACAGGATTATTGTAGCTCGGCGCCTCGATGGATCACGGTCAGGCGACCTTGTACACTGATCCGCAAGCACGTGAACAGTGGCCCGCGGCCAAGTCACGGCTATATGTTTGAAACACATGTCTTATCAGAAAACTTGACCGCGAACTGTACCGGAAAACCACTGTGAACGTGTTCATACTAGATTTTGATATTTTTTCGTCTGTAGGCGGCGGTCAAACACTCTATCGGCGCATCGTTGAAAGGCATCCGTCCTGCGAATTTCGATACGCTTCACGCGGCCCGGACCTTGAATTGCGCGCCAGGGAATTGTTACCCCAAAACGCCATTCCGGTTCCGATTGACGAATTCCTCGACATTGATTCAATCGTTTCCGGTATTCAGCTGATTTCACCGAATGAAGAACATTATTGCAGATTGCTTGTCCGAATGGCCGCGGCCAATCAGGGCCGACATTTTCATATCGTTGAAGTGCCTTCGTTTTTCCCTGTCGCGCACAGAGTGCGACAGCTGTTTGGTAGCTTTGGCACATCTGTGGGCGCCATATCATTCGGGCTCATGGGCTGGCTGAGTGTCGGCGTTGGCAATGCGTATGGCGGCGAAGAAAGTCGAGACACCAAACGATGGCTCGAGGCACTTGAAAAGGCGTCACTCGCCGACGCAGATCTGAGGTATTCGATATCTCATCTACACAATTCCCATGGCATCGAGAGTGAGGTCCGTGCGCCAACAATCGACATGCACGATATTCTCGAAGACCTGAAGCCAGCGCCAGGACAGCCGACCGGGAATGCCCCACCCGACATCTGGTTTGTGGGACGGCTCGACCGCAACAAGGGGCCCGACATTTTCCTTGAGATTGTCTCCCGAATTCCGAAAGAACTTTACGGCAAATGCTGTCTGACGGGCCCTGACAATCACTGGTCGTTGGGCGCTCGCTGGTCTGAAATCCTGCTCAGGCAAGCAACCGAGTTGGGAATAGATGCCGAGTATGTGGGTGAAATCAGCGACGAGCAGTTGAGGCAAGAGGTCTATCACGGAAACTCGTTGATCGTGGTTCCTTCACGATCCGACGCCTTCAATCTGGTAGCACTGGAGGCCCTGCAATGTGGATGCCCCATCGTGCTGTCCAACAGGGCAGGCGCCGCAGAATTCCTGGTCAACGACTATCCACGGATTGCACCGCCACTCATCGACCCCGAAAATGTGGATGCGGCCGCCGAGGAGGTGCTGCAACTTCTTCAGCGGTTTGACGAAACGCGCGTCAGGTTGCGGAAGAACTTGAAGAAACATGGTTTTCGCCCGCCACGTCTCGAGTTCATGACCGATGACCACTGGTCCAGGCTGGCAATAGGAAATTCGACACTACCCGATGACGCCGATCTGGGCGCTTTGTACGGACCTGCATGGCGGAGCAGGTCGCAACCGGATTTGAGGGATAATCCGCCCGATGTGAGTGTCATCATCAGCATGTCGGGAAGCCTGGACATGCTGATCTGGACGTTGGTGGCGATCACAGTCGAAAATGGCCCACGCGCCCGCGTCATTGTGATCGACGACTGTCAATGTAAAGGCGAGGAATTGCATGATGCCGTTCGCCTGATTGACCCGTTTGCCAAGATCGTCACGCAGCCACCTCTTGGGCATGGACGCGCATTCAATCACGGCCTGGAGTTTGTCGACACGCCTTACGTCGTCTTCCTGAAAGCCGGCGAAAGGATGCACGGGAACCAACTGAATGAAGGCGTTGCGGCTCTACAGGCACAGCCACAAGAAATGCTGCACGTTACGTCAAATCCATCCGGGTTTGTCTTTCGGCGACGAGCGGTCGAAATGGCTGATGGTCTGGAGGAGATTGATTCAGCAGTGATTGTCAGCCGTTTGGCGCAACGCATCCGCGATCTGCCCGAGACGGGGGTGTCGGATTGGAGAACGACGAAGCTGTTTGGTGATGACAGCGGAACCCGTGCTTTCGCGGCAAGACAATCCTGATACGGGAGAGAAGACTTGAGAGCACTGGTCACAGGGGCGGCCGGCTTCGTAGGCAGTTGGCTTTGCCAGTTCCTCTTGAACGAGGGTATCGAGGTAATCGCCCAGGTGGAAGGCGGCAGGTTCAGTGCCCTCGGTTCAAATCAAATGCCGGGCCGTCTTGCTGATCCAGCATTCTGCAAGATGCTCACAACCGATGTTGACGTGGTTTTTCACCTTGCCTCTGAAGCGAGCCAGGCCCGTTTCATGTCCGCCCCGCAATTGACGCTGGCAAGAGATTTCACAAGCCTCACGAATGTTCTCGAAGCATGCGTTCTTCGTCCTCCCAAACGATTTGTCTACATAAGCTCGGCTCTGATCTATGAGACCACACATGATTGCCCAAAGATCGAGAGTTCACCCACCAGAGCTTCTTCGTTTTATGCTTCGTCAAAGATCTCAGGCGAAGCCCTCGTAACCGCGTACGCTGACAGTTCGGATTTCGATTTTGTGCTGGCAAGGCCCTTCAATGTTTACGGGCATGGCCAAGACCCGAGCGCGGTAGTCGCCGAGTTCATGCAAATGGGCCGCCAGGGTGAAATCAAGGTTCGCAATCCATTTCCGGTTCGAGACTTCATCCATGTATCCGACCTCTGCCGAGCACTTTTGGCCATGGCGAAATCGAACACATGCGGAAACCAGATCCTGAACGTCGGAACGGGAATTGGTCGCACGATCGGCGAGGTGGCAGAGGAAATCAGTTTAGCGTTTCAACAGACCGGCAAGCGTCCAAGAATCGCCCTTCCTTCACCGCCATCACTTTCAGGCGCCGAGCCTCAGGTGGAATCACTGGTGGCAGACATCAGCAAAATTAGAGACACACTGAATTGGAAACCTCGGATTGAATTCGCAAATGGTATCGCGGCGACGATTAGCCACTTGTCGCCATAGCCACGACTGAAAGAGCCTGGCGTGTTGCGGCCTGACAAATCAATCAGATCGATTTCCGCCAAACCACCCTGTTTACGTAGTCGACGTAACTGGTAATTATACGCAGGATTTTCTCGGAAACATTGTCAACATCATAGTCGGATACGAGGCGCAGAGACCGCTCCGCACCCCGGCGCTGTGACTGCAGTATTTCAAGGCCCAGCATGATGCGATCCAGGTCAAGTCCGACGAGCATCACGGATCCTTCTTCCAAACCTTCCGGCCGCTCTTGAGATTGCCTGATGTTCAACGCCGGAAAGTTCAGTATGGAACTTTCTTCGGTGATGGTCCCGCTGTCGGACAGAACCGCGCGAGCCGATAGCTGGAGTTTGATGTAGTCGAAAAAGCCAAACGGTTTATGCAGCCGAACCCGCTCGTCAAAGGAGAACTTCTGACTGGCCAGCTTGTCGGCCGTACGCGGATGCGTTGATACCAGAACAGGTTTGTCAAACCGCTCGGCAAGTGCATTCAGTATTCCGACCAGACGCGCGAGCAGCTCCGGGTTATCGACGTTTTCCTCGCGATGCGCGCTTACCAGAAAATACTGATCTGCTTCGAGGCCCTCCTTCTTCAGTACATCAGACGAAGAAATCTCCTCCCGATATCGGTGAAGGACTTCTTTCATGGGGCTTCCGGTCTTGATCACGAGATCAGGGGACAATCCCTCCCGCAACAGGCAATCGCGAGCCAAGGTGCTGTACGTCAAATTCACGTCGGAGACATGATCGACAATTCGTCGATTGACCTCTTCCGGCACGCGCATGTCGAAGGATCGATTTCCCGCCTCCATATGGAATATGGGCACTT
Organism: Rhizobiaceae bacterium; assembly: GCA_041987205.1. GTDB lineage: Bacteria > Pseudomonadota > Alphaproteobacteria > Rhizobiales > Rhizobiaceae > BOKV01. The sequence continues at coordinate 40,132 of JBHIWX010000007.1, forward strand.
TTCTTTTCTTGGCAGCAATCACCGAAAGCGAACTGTTGGTGTCGCCCAAGACCAGCAGGGCATCGGGTTGGACAGCCTCGAGGCATTTGTCCGTGGCGCGGATCACATTCCCTATTGTCTCTGCCGCGCTCGCGCCCGCTGAATTGAAATAGGAGTCAGGCTCTCTGATGCCCAGATCCTCAAAAAAGATCTTGTTCAGCTCATAGTCGTAGTTTTGCCCGGTATGGGCCAGGTGATGATCAAAGTACTGGTCGAGCTTGCTGATTATTACTGATAAACGAATCAGTTCAGGTCTAGTACCAATAATGGTTAGTACTTTAAGCGTCATCGCTGGATTATTCCCTTTGGAGCGGCATCATGCGCTGATGTCCGTGATCGCTTGTAAGCGCCCGGAATGGACACCCGCAACAAGGAAGTTTGATGGCCTGTTAGCGTGAAACTTACGAAATGGGAGGTGCAAGATGCCTTGCATCTCAAAAGGCTATGACAATCAAGCCTGGGAGATGGGAATTATCCCCATGAAGCAAGTCAGTACCGCCCGATGCTATTCCGGTTGGAAACCCTGCTTCCGCCATTTCGCCCCCTGGACGGCCCCCGAACAAGCCGCATCAAGCAGCAAAGCGATCCTGTGCAAGGTCGACACGAAGCATCACATTGGCAGGCGATGCATTCAACCGGTTTCAGCCCGCGATCCGTTCCGCGCAGCGTTCGGCGAAATAGGGCACCATCGTCAGCTTGCCGGGGTCGATGGAATGATACCGGCCCTTGCTCCTGATGCCGATCTCGTAGCGCTTGTGCAGTTCGCTTGCCGGGTCGTCGATGTCGGTCTCGCCCCAGGCCACGATCGCGCCGCCACGCACCACCGCATCTGACACGATGTGCTGCTCGAGGCTGGAAAGGCCCGGCACGATACCGACCATGCCCCGCACGGTTTCTTCGGCGATTTGGGTGCGCAGGGGCTCGCCCGCGACAGTCTCCCAGTCCGGCGGCTGGACCTCCTGCGTGATGGCCCGCAGGCAGGCCGGATACCAGGTGAGATAGGTCAGCCCCTCGCCATAGGTCACCACCTCGCCGAACGGGCCGACCACGAAGGTCGCGCTTTGCAGCGGTGCGACACCCTCCGGCAGGCGAAAGCTGACGCCGTATTTGAGGCGATGGATCCAGTTGCGGCCCGCCATTAGCCCAACCTTCTCGTCGAGCGCCAGCCTTCCATCCCACAACGCATTGACGGCGTGATCGAAGCCCTCCTTCCGGCTGTCGTCCGACGTGCCGTCCCGCTCCTGCCAGTGCACGGTGACGCCGGAAGGCGTTTCTTCCGCGCCGACCACGGTGCAGCCCAGCCTGGTCTCGATACGCGGATGGGCCGCGATGCAGGTTCTCAGGGCCTCGGCCACCGCGCGCGGATCGATCGCGACCTCCTGCGTCTCGTAGGCATCCACCGCGAGTTCCGGATTGAACTTCGCCTCAAGCTCGGCCGGCGAATAGCGTCTCGGCCTGCTGCCGAAATCCCTGCCGAAATAGGCGCCGGGGCTCTGCGCCGCCTTTTCGGCAACAATCGCATGCGCCTTGAACAGATAATCGGCCAACGCCTCCGGCGACCGCTGCGCATCGCGATGAATGACATAGGCCGCCGGCGCGGATGTCTTCAGGGCCGGCGAATCGGCGTCGAGATAGCGTTCGAGAAAGGGTCGGAAGGCAAAGGCGCCCGAAGCCATCGTCCGCGCCGTGCGCATGCTGGCATCGCTGGCATACATGTAGCCCAGATGGATCTTGCCTTCATTGGCCGCCCCCGCCTTGGTGATCAGGTCGTCATTCTTGTCGAAAATCGTGACGTGCTGGCCGCGATCGGCCAATGCAAGGGCCGCACAGCACCCCTGCAGCCCGCCCCCCAGTACCGCAATGCGCATCTTTACTCCGTTGTTGCCCCGTCCACCTCGGAATAGCCCGCAAGACCGTCCGCTTCAACGAGACGCAGGGTTGTTATCCAGAACCCGAGTTCTCTTGGGTCATCTGACATACCCAGTTGGAGGGGTGTCTGCAGTTTTTCAACCGCGATCAGCAGATGATGTGCCCCCGCGCCGGGTACGGGAATGGAGACGGTGGCGTCGATATTGTCCATCTGCCGTTCGATCGCTTCGCCACCATCGAGTTCGAACCGGATCCTGGTCTTCGGCGACAGCGGCCGCCCCCTGATTTCCACCGCCATGGCCGGACGGGCACCGTCGCGCTTCGGCGAGGAGAAGAACAGATCGGCCTTGCGCGCCTTCGTCCAGCGCCCGTGCGGCTCTGCCTCGTGCCAGCCATCGCCGACAAGATCGTTCGCCACCGTCGAACCGAAGGGCAGCACTTCGCCGGGTTTCAGCTCGGGTGGCTTCGAGGTGAACCGCGTATGCGTGTTGACGAAGCCGCCCTTTCCGATGCCCGAAAAGGCGCGACGGAAGGAATCGGGATGAACACCGGCCTTCTCGAAAAGCCCCTGCATCCACGTAAAGAGCGGGCGCTTGCGCTTGCCCAGTTCGAGACGCTTTTCAACGAGTTCGCGTGCCTGCTGGACCGCGAGCACATCCATCATGTGCAGCCGCGCGGTATCGCCGCCCGACACCCATGTCCACGCCCTTTCATGGTCGACGGAGCGCGCATTGACATAGGAATAGCGCCGCACGCCGGAGTGGATGCAAAGCACAGACACATACGGATGGTAACGCATCTTGCGCCCCTGCCTGTGGGCGCGGAACAGCCATTCCTGCGACGGCGACAGCCGCGTGGCATCCTTCGGCAGCCACGGTCCCACCGCCTGGCAGATTTCCCGGCGCACCGCCCAGCATGACGAGATGATGAAGCTGCGTGGATCGAACTCCCCGGTCGCGATCGCCCCGTCCAGCGTCACGCTATCATTGTCGACATCGAGCGGACCTTCATCCAACCCGGAGCGATTGAGCAGCAGGATCGGCGACCACGAAATGTCGGCGCCCGTCTCGCGCATGAAGGCGACACGGGCGGCAAGATGATCGGGAAACCAGAGATCGTCCTGATTGAGGAAGAAGACGAACTCGCCCCGCGCCATCTCCACGCCCTTGTTGTGCGGGGCGGATTGGTGACCGGTATTGTGCGGAAGGTTGTGGAACCGGATACGCGGATCGTCAAAGGACCGGATCGCCGCCTCGGTTTCGGCATTGCATCCATCGCCGACGACGATCATTTCCCAGTCCGCGAAATCGGACTGCAGGACGCTCCTGATCGCGAACCGGACGACATGGGGCCGATTGTAGGCGGAGATAATGATCGATACGCACGGGGCGTTTGGCATGGACTGGTTTCCGTGGATCCGCCGCCAGCGTTCGGCAACGCGGGCCCGCAGATCCTGCTTGGATGAATTGGCCGAGAGAACCCAAGGAAGGGTGTTTCGTCAACCGCTTATCCATCACCGTCACACATGACGGACATGACGTGGCAAACAGGGCGAGAAGGCCTGATCCGCTCCGGCCACTCGCTACGCCCGCCTGGGTCACCTCGCGCGCGCCGTCGAGGCACCGACGACGAGTTCGGCCTCCCACAGTTCCTGCACGGGTCCGGCCGCCGGATTGTCGGCGAGCGCGATGATCAGTTCCGCGCAACGCCGGCCCGCATCGCGGATCGAGGACCGCGTCGCCGTGAACATCGGCACCGATGCCGTGTCCTGCAGGAAGGACAACCGGTCGTCATGTGTCAGGATCGAGACGTCGCGGCCGGGCTCCAGCCCTGCCTCGCGCACAGCGCGCACCGCGCCGATCGCCTGCAGCACGCTCGAAGTCATCAGCGCGCTGGGCGGCTTCGCCCCGGCAAGAACTTGCCGCGCGCGGGCATAACCGTTCGGTTCCGTCATTTCGTCGTGAAAAACGAGGCCTGCATCCATCTCGAGTCCATGCCGCGCATGGGCTTCCTCCAGACCCGAACGGCGCCGGACCGAAAAGCTCATCTCTTCCTGCCCGTTGAGCAGCGCAATGCGGCGATGGCCCAGATCGATAAGGAATTCGCTGGCGCGGCGAAAGCAGCGCCGGTTGTTGATGTCGAGCCAGGAATAATCCTTGCCACTCTCATCGATTCGGCCGTGCACGATGAAGGGCAGGCCGAGTTCGCGCAGCATCGGCACGCGAGGATCGTTCTGCTTCGGGCCATGCACGATCAGCCCGTCGATCTTCCGCGAGGCGGCGAGCTGGCGATAGACGCGGTCCTGATCGGCTTCGGGCACGACCGAAATCAGCATGTCGTAGCCTTCCCGTGCATAAGCCTCGCCGGCACCGGCGATGAACTCGGCGAAATGCGGATCGATCATCATGTGATGGCCGAGCGGCACGACATGTCCGATGCTCATCGACTTGCCGGTCGCCAGCCGCTTGGCCGAGGAACTGGGCTGGTAGGCATGGGCGCGCGCGGCGTCCACCACGCGCCGGCGTGTGGCCTCGCTCACCTCCGGGTATCCGTTCAGCGCCCGACTCACGGTGGTCGGCGACAGGCCGAGTGCCTCTGCGAGCTCCTTCAGCTTCATGGGACGGTCGCTCCTCCTCCAAACCGCTTTGGATATTCGTGTTTTTGCCTGTCGGTCAAGTTTGGTGCATCCGTCGCGACCTGCCGGGACAGACAATCACAGGCAGGTCGCCCAATAGAATTGCATCGTCGGAAGATCGGAGAATGCGCCATTTAACTTCATGAAAAGTCAGGTTCGACACGTCGTTTGGGACGTTCCGCCGAGCCGCATCCGTGCCCGCTTGACTCGCCTCGCGCGCCGGGTGCACAGTGCCGAACAGCCAAAGCGCTTTGGAAACAGGCGCCCAGGCAAGAGCGTGCACCAGGGGCCGGTGGCCGCAGGGAACCACTCTTTCGCGTGACCGTTCGTCCGTTACGGGTCATGCCGCGCGACAATCACGCAAGAGGCCGCCCCCCTGAAAGGAGTCGGCCCTTGTTTTTTGATGGTTCGGCCCGGTTTCGTGGGTCAAGCCGAAGGGAGCGGGCATCACCCCGAACGATCTCACCGGGTTTGCGGGTCAGACACTCACAGGCTCATTCGGGTTTTCGGAAGACGCGTGCTCGACTGGTGAGGACTCGATTGCAATTGCGACGTCAGGCGGATTCGCCGGAAGTCAGGATCATATTGGGAGACACCCGACAGACTTCGAGAACGACGCATAATTCCAGGAGGAGGAAAAAATATGAAATCCATGCTCAAGGCCGGCATCTCGGCCCTGGCGCTGACCTTTGTCATCGGCAGCGCCCACGCCCAGGAACTGAAATTCCCCGTTGGAGAGGGCGATTTCAACTGGGACAGCTACAACACATTCGCCGATTCCCACGACTATAGCGGTCAGAAACTCACCATTCTCGGACCATGGCTCGCGGGCGAAGGCGAGGCTTTCCAGAATCTCGTTGCCTATTTCGCCAAGGCGACAGGTGCCGATGCGAGCTATGTGGGCTCCGATTCGATGGAACAGCAAATCGTCATCGACGCCGAGGCCGGCTCCGCACCCAATATCGCGTTCTTTCCGCAGCCTGGCCTTGCCTCCAACATGGCCGCACGCGGCTTCCTGACGCCGCTGGGCGAAGATGCCGCCAACTGGGTGCGCGAGAACTATGCCGCCGGCCAGTCCTGGGTCGATCTCGGCACCTACGCCAACGACAAGGGCGAGAAGAATTTCTACGGCTTCTTCTTCAACGTGAACGTCAAATCCCTGGTCTGGTATGTGCCGGAGAATTTCGAGGATGCCGGCTACGAGGTCCCCGAGACCATGGAAGAACTCAAGGCGCTGACAGAGAAGATCGCAGCCGACGGGGCGACTCCGTGGTGCATCGGTCTGGGGTCGGGCGCGGCAACCGGCTGGCCGGCCACCGACTGGGTCGAGGACCTGATGCTGCGCACGCAGTCGCCCGAAACCTATGACAAATGGGTGAGCAACGAAATTCCGTTCAACGATCCGGCGGTTGTCGGCGCGATCGAGGAATTCGGCTGGTTCGCTCGCAATGACTCCTTTGTCGCAGGCGGCGCCGGCACGGTCGCATCGACCGATTTCCGCGATTCGCCGAAGGGTCTCTTCACCTCGCCGCCGCAGTGCTACATGCATCGCCAGGCGTCCTTCATTCCCGCCTATTTCCCGGAAGGCACGGAAGTGGGTGTCGATGCCGACTTCTTCTACTTCCCGGCCTATGCCGACAAGGATCTCGGCAAGCCGGTACTCGGCGCGGGAACCCTGATGGGCATCACCAATGACAGCGAGGCAACCAAGGGTTTCCTGGAGTTCCTCGAGACACCCATTGCGCATGAAATCATGATGTCGCAGGCCGGCTTCCTGACGCCGCTCAAGAGCGCCAATCTCGACACCTATATCGATGACACGCAAAGGGCGCTGGGTGAGGTCCTGCTCAACGCCACGACCTTCCGCTTCGACGGATCCGATCTCATGCCCGGTGGCGTCGGCGCTGGCACCTTCTGGACCGGCATGGTCGACTATGCCGGCGGCAAGTCGGCCGAGGAAGTCACCGAAGAAATCCAGAAATCCTGGGATGCGCTGAAATAGGCCGAAGACGCCGAACGAAAAAACGCGTCCGGGGCCGCAAGGTCCCGGATGCATGCTCCGCCCGGGCCGATGGGGGCAAAAGGCCAGGCGGAATGACTGCATGAACGATGCGGTAATGACGGACACGCGGATTTCCAACCGGAACCGCGCAAGAACAAGGGAACAGGGCGCTTCCGGGTTGCGGTGAAGACGGAAGTGCCCCGGGGGAAAGAACCATGAATCCAGCACTGCAAGGGCTTGTAACGATCATTGTCGGCGTGGGCGGTTGCCTCGCCTATTTCTACCTTTCCAACCAGTTCCTCGATCGTGTCCTCTTTCCCGCGCGTGGCGAACATGCCGGCCGCAACATCAACCGCGCCAATCGCGTTCGTCCCTGGCTGTTCCTGTTTCCCGCCGTCTTCGCGCTGACGCTCTATCTCGCTTATCCCGTCCTCGAAACGCTCCGCTTGTCGCTGACCGACCGCAATGCGGGCGGCGCCTTTGTCGGCCTCGACAATTATCGGCAGATGGCGGGCGAGGCGAAATTCTGGGAGGCGATGAAGAACAACATGCTCTGGCTGATCGTGGTGCCCGCCGCCGCCACAGCCTTCGGCCTGCTCGCCGCCCAGCTCACCGACCGTATCAAATGGGGCAACATCGCCAAATCGCTGGTCTTCATGCCCATGGCGATCTCTTTCGTCGGCGCGTCGGTCATCTTCAAGCTCGTCTACGACACCCGCCCCGCCGGGCAGGACCAGATCGGCGTGCTCAACGCGGTGTGGCTGGCCTTCGACGGCGGCGCCGGCTCCTTCCTCATGCTGCGGCTCGTACCGGCGCTCATCCTGCTCGCCTTCGCCGCCTTCATGGTTTACGGCATCTATCTGACGCTGCGCCCACTCATCTGGGGCGAGGCCGAACGCGGCGGCGGTTCGTGGTTTACCGTGCCGCTGCGCCTTGCCGTCGCAATCGCCGCCTTGTGGCTGCTGTGGCTTTCGCTGAAATCCACCGTCTCCGTCTTCACCACCGGCCTGCCCTATGGCGAGCCGCAGACCTGGCTGACGATACCCTTCTGGAACAATTTCTTCCTGATGGTCGTGCTGATCTGGATCCAGACCGGCTTCGCCATGGTCATCCTCTCGGCAGCCCTGCGCGGCATCCCGGAGGAAACCATCGAGGCCGCCATCATCGACGGCGCCAACCCGTTCGACATCTTCTTCAAGATCAAGGTACCGCAGATCATGAGCACCATCGTCGTCGTGTGGACCACGATCACGCTCGTCGTGCTGAAGATCTTCGACATCGTCTTCGCCATGACCAATGGCCAGTGGGAGACGCAGGTTCTCGCCAACTACATGTACGACAAGCTGTTCCGCGCCAATGATTGGGGCGTCGGTTCGGCCAGCGCCATCGTCATCATGCTGTTGGTCACGCCAATCCTGATCTGGAACGTCTACAACGCGCGCAACGAAATGCGCTGAGCGGGGAGGCAGGCATCATGTCATCGATTGCAGGCAGCAAATCCGGCCTCACCTGGGCAGTCCACCTCTCGGTGGTCCTTCTCGTGGCGCTTTGGCTGTTCCCGACCGTCGGTCTTTTCATCTCGTCCTTCCGCACCGCCGACCAGATATCGACCAGCGGCTGGTGGAATGCGCTGTTCACGCAGGAGCGGAACCTCGTGCTGCGAACGGCAGATCCCGATACCCAGAAGCAGGACGGCGCGCTCTACGTCATCGAGGGCAATATCTTTGCCGACAACAACGAAGACCAGAACGCGACGATCAGCGTCTGGGGCGTCTCGTCACGAGCGATCTCCGACTACGTTCCGGGTGACACCGCCGACATGGGCGAGGACGGGCGGCTGACACTTCAGGCCAATGGCGACTACCAGCTTGAGAAGGGCACCGAATTTTCCGGCAGGCGCGGCGAGCGCGTCTTCGTGACCGCCGAGACGCCACCCGAATTCACGCTGGAGAACTATGAAAAGGTCCTGCTGAGCGGCTCCAAGACGGATTCCATGGCCAAGGCCTTTTTCAACACGCTGACGGTGACCATTCCCGCGACGATCATCCCGATCGTAATCGCGGCGTTTGCCGCCTATGCGCTCGCCTGGATGCGCTTTCCCGGCCGCGCCCTGCTGATCGCCGCCATCGTCGCCCTGCTCGTCGTGCCGCTCCAGCTGGCGCTGATCCCGCTGCTGCGCCTGCATCTGGGGATCGGCATCGGCAAGGGCTATCTCGGCGTCTGGCTGGCCCATACCGGCTTTGGCCTGCCGCTCGCCATCTACCTCCTGCGCAACTACATGGTGGGCCTGCCGCGCGACATCATCGAGAACGCCAAGGTCGACGGCGCCACAGACTTCCAGATCTTCACGCGCATCATCCTGCCGCTGTCCTTCCCCGCCCTGGCGTCCTTCGCCATCTTCCAGTTCCTCTGGACATGGAACGATCTGCTGGTCGCGAAGGTTTTCCTCATCGATGCCACGGGCGAGACGACGGTCATGACCAACCAGATCGTCGAATTGCTGGGCACGCGCGGCGGCAACTGGGAGATCCTGGCGACGGCCGCGTTCGTTTCCATCGCGGTGCCGCTGGTGGTCTTCTTCGCCATGCAGCGCTATCTGGTGCGGGGACTCCTCGCCGGCTCCGTCAAATAACAGGACTTCTTCGAACATGAGTGTATTTGCGTCGACCGCGCAACAGACCGCCGAACTGCCCGCCATCGATCCCGACTGGTGGCGTGGCGCGGTGATCTATCAGGTCTATCCGCGTTCCTTCCAGGACTCCAATGGCGACGGCATCGGCGATCTCGCCGGCATCCGCCAGCGCCTGCCCTACATCGCCCAGCTCGGCGCGGACGCCATCTGGATTTCGCCCTTCTTCCCCTCGCCGATGAAGGATTTCGGCTACGACGTCTCCGACTACAACGGCGTCGATCCGATGTTCGGCAGCCTCGAGGATTTCCGCGTCCTCGTCGACGACGCCCACAAGCTCGGCCTGAAGGTGATGATCGATCTGGTGATCTCGCACACCTCCGACCAGCACCCCTGGTTCGCCGAAAGCCGTTCGGGCCGCGATAATGCGCGCGCCGACTGGTATGTCTGGGCCGATTCCGAGCCGGACGGCTCGCCGCCCAACAACTGGCTGTCGATCTTCGGCGGCTCGGCCTGGGAGTGGGATTCGACCCGCTGCCAGTACTACATGCACAATTTCCTCACGAGCCAGCCCGACCTCAACTTCCACAACCCGGAAGTGCAGGAGGCGCTGCTCGGCATCGTCCGCTTCTGGCTGGAACTGGGCGTCGACGGCTTCCGCCTCGACACCATCAATTTCTATTTCCACTCGCAGAGCCTGAAGAGCAATCCGGCGCTGCCGCCCGAGCAGCGCAACGCGTCGATCGCGCCCGAGGTCAATCCTTACAACTATCAGGACCACCTCTACGACAAGAGCCAGCCTGAAAATGTCGGCTTTCTCAAGCGCTTCCGCGCCGTACTGGACGAATTCCCGGCGACGGCCGCGGTCGGCGAGGTTGGCGACGCGCAGCGCGGCACCGAGATTCTTGCCGAGTACACCAAGGGCAACGATCGCATCCACATGTGCTATTCGTTCGACTTCCTCGCGCCCGACCCGATCACCGCGAAGGGCGTGCGCAAGGTGGTCGAAGCGTTCGAGCGCGACGCCCCCGACGGCTGGTCGTGCTGGGCTTTTTCCAACCACGACGTCGTGCGCCACGCCTCGCGCTGGGGTGCCTTCGAGCGCGACCCGGAGCGCTATCTGCGCATCGTTGCCGCCGTGCTGTTCTCTCTGCGCGGCTCGGTCTGCATCTATCAGGGCGAGGAACTCGGCCTGCCGGAAGCCGACATCAGCTATGACGATCTGCAGGATCCCTACGGCATCCGCTTCTGGCCGAAATTCAAGGGCCGCGACGGCTGCCGTACGCCCATGGTCTGGTCGTCCAACCTGCCCAATGGCGGTTTCACCACCGCCAGGCCCTGGTTGCCCGTGCCCGATATCCATCGCGCCATGGCGGTCGACCTGCAGCAGGGGCGCGAGAACAGCATTTTCGAGTTCTACCGGGACTTCCTGGAGTTCCGGCGCGAGCACCCCGTACTGGCCAAGGGCAGCATCGAGTTCATCGACGCGCCCGAAGATGTCGTCGCCATGATCCGCGACGACGGCACCGAGCGGATTCTGTGCGCCTACAATCTCGGCCATCACCCGGTTGTCTTCGACACCGGGCTGGATGTCGAGCGCATGCGCGATGCGCCGCTGGACGGGGAGGTAAAGAACGGAACCCTCGCGTTGGAGGCGCTGGGCGGATTTGTCGGGAGAATACGCCGCTGAATGAAATCTGCGGTCGGTGAGGAGGACACACCGTGGCTGAACTGAAACTCAAGGACGTGAAGAAGGCCTACGGGCCAGTGGAGGTGATCCACGGCGTCGATCTGGAAATCGACAAGGGGGAGTTCGTCGTTTTCGTCGGACCGTCCGGCTGTGGCAAATCCACCCTGCTGCGCATGATCGCCGGGCTGGAGGACATCACCGGCGGCACGCTGGAGATCGACGGCATGGTCGTCAACGACGTGCCGCCTTCGCAGCGCGGCATCGCCATGGTGTTCCAGACCTATGCGCTCTATCCGCACATGACGGTCTACGACAACATGGCGTTCGGCCTGCGGCTGGCGAAGATGAGCAAGCAGGAGATCGACAAGCGCGTCAAAAGCGCCGCCGACATCCTCCAGCTCGACCCCTATCTCGACCGTCTGCCCAAGGCGCTTTCCGGCGGCCAGCGCCAGCGCGTCGCGATCGGCCGGGCGATATGCCGCGATCCCAAGGTCTTCCTGTTCGACGAACCCCTGTCGAACCTCGATGCCGCGTTGCGCGTCGCGACCCGCATCGAGATCGCCAAGCTCTCGGAGAGCATGCCCGACACGACCATGATCTACGTCACGCATGATCAGGTCGAGGCGATGACGCTGGCCGACCGCATCGTCGTCCTGTCGGCCGGCAGTATCGAGCAGGTCGGCGCGCCGATAGAGCTTTACGAGAACCCGGCCAATCTGTTCGTCGCCCGCTTCATCGGCTCGCCGGCCATGAACATCCTGCCCGGCAAGGTGACCGCGACCGGCGCGAAGACGACGATCGAGATCGGCAAGGGCCGCAAGGCCGAACTGCCGATCGCCTCCAAGGCGGCGATGAAGGGCAAGAGCGTCCAGTTCGGCGTGCGCCCCGAAGATCTGTCGATCACCAAGGGCGCGAGCTGGCTGGTCGAGGGTACGGTGACACTGGTCGAATCTCTGGGCGAGGTGACGCTGCTTTATGTCGACACCCCGGAAAGCGACGAACCGGTAATCGCCAAGCTCAACGGCACGCACCGGGTCAAGCGCGACTCGACAGTCCGACTTTCAGCACCGGCCGCCAAGTTGCATGCCTTCACCGAGGACGGGATTTCGCTGCGTTACCTCTGAGCGCCGGCCGAAAATGCTGCGGCTCATGCCGCACGATTGCTGCGGTCCATGTTGCAGCTATGCTGCACTTTTGCTGCGCTGCAGCATATCGGCATTGAAGCGCCTGATGAGCACGATCAGGGCGCCGAGCGAGACCGCCGCACTCGCCACCAGCAGCGCGATCGCCGGCACCTCGCCCCAGCCTTCCGCCACGAAGGCGAAGCCGAAGGGCGCCGTCGCCGAGAGGATCAACCGTACCGAATTCAGCTTCCCCGTGATCCGGCCGTAGCCGACCGGGCCGAACAGGTGCAGCGGAATGGCGCCGCGCACGATATAGGTCAGCCCCTGTCCCGCGCCATAGCACACCGCAAAGGCGATCGCCGCCTTGCTCGACAGGCCGGCGAACAGCAGGAAGACCAGCCCGACGGTCAGCAGCGACGTTGAAACGATCCCTGTCGCCAGCGGCGTGCGCCGCGCGCCGAAGATCATCTCGACCAGACGCGCGCCCACCTGGAACGGCCCGACCAGCGCGCCGACGAAAGCAGCCGCCGCCGCGTCATAACCGAGCCCGCCGAGAATGCCCGGCAGGTGCAACTGCGTCGCCGTGATCGCCATCGCGCCGCCGCAAAAGCAGATGCCGAGCAGCGCCATCGTGCCGGGCGGGGCATGTGGGCGTGGCGCCGTTTCAGAAACATCCGACGCTTCGTCGCGAGCCTCATGCGCTGCAAACGCCGAGCGTGGCAGCACGATCCAGTGGATCGGCGCGCAGATCGCGAACTGCATCGCGGCGAGCACGAAATAGACCTCGCGCCAGTCGAGAAAACCCAGCATCCAGACGATCAGCGGCCAGAAGATCGTCTGGGCAAAACCCGCCACCAGCGTGATCTGGGTAATGCCCAGCCTTGCCCGTGCACCCGCGACCTGGGTCATCGCGACGAAGGCGGCCTCGTAGAGCACGAAGGCGGAGACCAGCATCAGCGCCAGCGACGCCGCGATGAAGGAAACCGGACCGACGGTCGATCCGATGGCGATCAGGGTCGCGCCGGCCAGTAGCGATCCGACACCCATCGGCACGCGTGCGCCGACCCGGTCGAGCAGATTGCCGGCGGATGGCGCGATCAGCCCGCTCGCCAGCAGGCCGGCCGAGAACACGGCGAAGACAAAGGAACGCGACCAGCCGAAGGCTTCGACGAACTCGCCCGACATGATCGAGAACGAATAGAACAGCGTGCCGTAGCCAACCGTCATCGTGACCGCCAACCCGGCGACCGCACCGGCCGTTCCCGGCACGAAGACACGGTTCAGCACGGCATGCTCCCGCTATTCCCCAAGGGCGAACCGGTATCGCGTTTCCTGGCGATAGGTTTCGCCGGGCCGAAGCAGCGCGCTCGGATAATCCGGTCGGTTCGGCGCATCCGGCCAGATCTGCGGCTCGAGGCACATGCCGGCATATTGCCCGTAGGGCCGACCCGTCAGCCCCGGCGCGGGATAGGCGATGTGCTCGCCGGCATAAAATTGCAGGCCCGGCTCGGTGGTCGACAGCGTCATGGCGACACCGGATTTCGGGCTCTTGACGCGGGCGATCTCGCGGATGCCGGTGCGCACGCCCGACACGCAGTAATTGTGATCGTACAGCACCTGTCTGCCATCGACCTGCCGGCGCAGCGCGCGGGGTTGCCGGAAATCGAGATCGCTGCCGTCGAGCGATGCCGGTTCGCCCGTCGGGATGAATTCCTCGTCCACCGGCAGATAGTGGCCGGCGTCGATGCGCACCTCGTGGTCCAGCACCGTGTCCGAACCGTCGAGATTGAAATAGCCGTGATGGGCGAGGTTGACGATGGTCGGCCGGTCGGTCACCGCGCGCATCGAGAAGGCCAGCACACCGTCGCCAGGCAGCGCGATATCGACCGTCAGTTCGCAATTGCCCGGAAAGCCCATTTCGCCGTCACGATCGGAAAGCGTCAGCGTGACGTGATCATCCCCGACCTCGGCGATAGTCCAGTCCCGGCAAAAGGTGCCGTGCGAACCACCATGCAGCAGGTGCTTGCCGACGAAATTGCGATCGAGCTGGAAGGTCTCGCCATCGATGGCAAAACGGCCATCGGCAATACGGTTGGCGTAACGCCCGGCGACCGCACCGAAGAACATGCTGTGATCGGGATAGGGATCGAAGGTCGGAAATCCCAGCACCAGCGGCGGCGTATGCCCATCGAGCCGCAGATCCTGCACCGTTGCACCCCAACTCAGCACGGACGCCGTCAGCCCCCCGCCGCTGAGCGTGACGCGCTCGACGGGCCTGCCCTCAGGCGATGTGCCGAATAACTCCCGTTGCAAGAAGGCGTCCCCCGCAGGTTAATCCGGTTCACGCCCCGCCGGACCGGCGTCGGCGATTATGATGGTTCGTGGTCGCCTTGAAAAGACGGCCGCATGCGCGCCTTGCGGCTAGCGGATCGCGAATATTCCGTCCACCTCGACACAGGCATTGAGCGGCAGCGCGGCGACACCGACGGCGGCACGGGCATGCGCGCCCTTTTCGCCGAGCACCGCACCAATCAAATCCGAAGCCCCGTTGATGACTTTCGGATGGTCGGTAAAGGTTGGCGTGCTGGCGACAAAGCCGCCGAGACGCACGCAGCGCACAACGCGTTCCAGATCGCCCTCGCAGGCCTGGTTGATCTGCGCCAGCAGGTTGATGGCGCAAACCTTCGCCGCTTCGGCACCTTCCTCGACGCTCACATCCTGTCCCAGAAGGCCGGTCCTGGAGACCTTGCCATCGACGAACGGCAACTGCCCCGAGACGAAAACGAGGTCGCCCTGCCGCACGAAGCCGACATAGCTCGCGACCGGCGCCGCCGGTTCGGCCAGTTCGATCCCCATCGCCTTGAGCCGTTCTGAAATGGTCTGTGTCATGTGGTATGAAGCTCCTTGTTGGACGGTCGGCAAGCTAGAGCATTTCAGGGGGAACTGGAATGCGCCTCAGCGCCACCAGCCATGCGCCCTTGCCAGAGCTGCATTGCATCCGCCACGTGTTACGCCCGGCTGGCCCGAACGTCTCAAATTCATTAAACCAGTTGATGGGGCGGCCGCATTCCGTCTGCCCCGGATAGATGACAGTACATTTGGGAAGATGCCGACATGATATTCCACACCGTCCAGGACTGGGACGACGCCTACGCCAACGTGCAGAACATTCCCGGCGGCGAGACCTATCCCGGCATCTGGGAGCAGAAGTCCGCCGGCTTCCGCGACACCGTGACGGCCGAAGGTCGCGCGGAACTCGACCTTGTCTACGGTCCGGGCGAACGCAACCGCTTCGACCTGTTCCTGCCGCGGGGCGAGGCGAAAGGCCTGTTCGTCTTCGTCCATGGCGGCTACTGGATGCGATTCGACAAATCGATGTGGTCGCATCTGGCCGCCGGGCCACTGGCGAAGAACTACGCCGTCGCCATGCCTTCCTACACGCTGTGTCCCGACATCGGCATCGCCGGCATCACGAAGGAAATCGGCATGGCGATCGATGCGGCCGCAGCGCGTATCGCCGGCCCGATCGTGCTCGCTGGCCACTCCGCCGGCGGCCATCTGGTCTCGCGCATGATCTGCGGCGACAGCCCGCTCGCCCCTGCCACGATGGCGCGCATCGCCAACACGGTCTCGATCTCCGGCGTCCACGATCTGCGCCCCTTGCTGCACCTCGCCCTCAACGCGACGCTGCGCCTCGCCCCCGCCGAGGCAGCGGCCGAAAGCCCCGTCCTGCTCGAACCGGCCGGCGAGGTGACGCTGGTCTGCTGGGTCGGTGCCGGCGAGCGCGCGGAATTCATCCGCCAGAACGCCCTGCTCGCCAATGTCTGGCACGGCCTGCGCGCCCGTACCGCTTGCGTGGAGGAACCCGACCGCCACCATTTCAACGTGATCGATGGTTTGGCCGACCCCGACAGTCCGCTGATTCAGGCTGCCTTGGGTTTCTGAAGACCTGAACGCACAACCATTTTCACGGGGGTGCGGACGTTGAACACGCCCGCCTGCCATAGATGGAGATGGCGTTCAGGCTCGTCTTGTTCGCCTGGGGTCGCTTCGTTTCAATCCTCGAATGGAAGTCCGAGATATTCGTAGGCCAGGGCTTCTTGAGCGGCTTCCGACCCAAGCAGCAGGTCGTAATCGCTTTCACGCATTCTCTGGTCGAAAGGGTCATCATCGGGAAAAACGTGCAGCAGCTTCGTCAATCGCCAGCTGATGTTTTCGGAGGCCCAGATACGACGAAGCGCCATCTCGGAATAGCAGTCTAGATAGTGGTCAGACCCTTCGAGATAATGCGTGCGAAGGGCGCGACTGAGGTAAAAGACATCCGAGAAGGCAAGGTTCAAACCCTTGGCGCCTGTCGGCGGTACGATATGCCCGGTATCGCCGGCAAGAAACAGTTTCCCCCATCTGAGCGGCTCCGACACAAAGGAACGGAGCGGTGCGATCGATTTTTCGATCGACGGGCCGGTTTGGACCTTCGAAGCCAGATCTCCCGGAAGCCGGCGCAACAGGGTCTCCCAGAAGCGATCGTCTGACCAGTCCTCAATCCGGTCGGTGATTGGCGCCTGCACATAGTAGCGGCTCAACATCGGATTGCGTTGCGCCGCCATGGCCATCCCGTCCGAATGATAGGCGTAGGTGAAGTTATCCAACGGTGGGCGCTCTACCATGATGCCCAGCCAGCCGAACGGATATACCCGCTCGAACTCGCGCCTGATGTCCTTGGGAATGGAATGCCGTGACGGGCCGTGAAACCCGTCGCAACCGCAAATGAAATCACAACTCAGGCGATGCCGAACACCGTCCTTTACGTAGGTGACCGAGGGATTGTCCGTGACGTCGTGCAGCGCCACTTCACCCGCTTCATGGACCATGTTTGCCCCGGAGGCGATCAGCGCATCGTGCAGATCCTCCTGGATGTAGGTCTGTCCCCAGGCCCACATCTGCTTTCCCGTCCACTTCTTCAGATCGATGAAGAAGTCCGGGCGATTTTCCCAAACGATCAGGGCACCATTCTTGGCTTTTCCGTCACGCAGCATCCTGTCGGCGAGACCGTACTCCTTCAGAAGTTCCGCCGTTCCGTATTCCAGCACGCCCGCTCGAATGCGCGATGCGACATAGTCCATGCTTTGGCGCTCCAGCACGACATTGTCGATGCCGTTCACACCAAGAATGTGACTGAGCATCAGGCCGGCAGGCCCGCCACCGATGATCGCAACCTTTGTCTTTGCGTGCTGCATGCTCCGGCTCCCGTAAATGCCAGAGGTTCGACAGGCTCACCCGCCACGGTTTGCGTTGATAAGATCACGACGAATTCAGGAATGGTAGAAAATTCAGCGATGCCGGTTTGGGTTCGAAACCGTCATTTCTGGTTTCGGTCGGGAAGTTCGTGAGTGATCTTTCCGCTTTCGAGGAGCTTCGGGGGCAGCGTCGGGGTTGGTTTCCCTCCCGAAGTGAAAGAACACTGTCAGAAGTTCCGTCGAAAGCACAAATCCGCGTTCACTCATCCACGAGCACAGACCTGGCTACTTTCCCTTGAACTCGGGTTTGCGCTTGTCGAAGAAGGCGGCGACCGCGTTGCGGAAATCCTCCGATTCGACCAGCTTCTGCTGCGCCTTCGCCTCCAGCGTGATCGCGTCCTGCAGGCGCATCCGCCCGATATTTCGAAGCACCCGCTTGGCCGTGGCCTGCGCCAGCGGCGCGCCGGTGGCGAGCTTTTCCGCCCAGGCATGCGCCTCCTCGCTGGCCTTGCCCTTGCCGACGATCCGGTTGGCAAGGCCAACGTCGCGGCACTCCTCCGCCGGAATGCGCCTGCCCTCGACGATGGTCTCGAAGGCGCGGGCATAGCCCATGGCGTGCAAGAGATGCCAGGTCGAGCCTCCATCGGGGATAAGCCCGATCGCGGCGAAGGCCAGATAGATCGAGGCGTCCTCCTCCATCACCGCGAGATCGCAGGTCATGGCGAGCGCACCGCCGATCCCCGCGGCGACGCCATGCACCGCCGCAATCCAGATCTTGGAGCTCTCGGCAATCGCCATCAGGAAAGGCTTGTACTCGGTCTCGATTTGCTCGGTGACCGACCCATCGATGCCTTGGGTGAGATCGGCACCGGCGCAAAAGCCGTCGCCGGCACCGGCCAGCACGACCACCCGCACGGCCTCGTCCTCCTCCACCGACTGGATCGCCGCCAGCAGCGCGGCACGCAATTCAGCGTTGAAGGCGTTGCGTACCTTCGGTCGGTTGAGCGTGACGCGCGCGACCGGCCCTTGTGTTTCGACCGAAACCGTCTCGCTCGACCCTGCTTCATCCGCCATGGTCTCTACCCCTCCCTGTCAGCACCGCGTCAGACGAGCGCGCCAGACTGGCGCAGTTCCTCGACCTCGGCAGCGTTGTAGCCGAGTTCACCCAGCACATCCTCGGTATCGGCGCCACTGGCATGCGCTGCTTCCGGGACCGGCAATTCGGTACGCGAGAAGCGCGGCGCCGGCGCGGCTTGCACGACACCGTCATAACTGGCGAGCGTGCCGCGCGCGGCGACGTGGGGGTGCCCTGGCGCCTCGTCCCAGTCGAGCACGGGCGCGATGCAGGCATCCGTACCCTCGAACATTTCCGCCCACGCATCACGGCTGCGGCCGGCGAAAATCTCTGTAAAGATGCCGGTCAGCTCCGCCCAACGCGACTTGTCCATGCGCGCGGAAAGCCATTCCCGGTCGAGCTTGAGCTTGTCGACCACGATCTCGAAGAATTGCGGCTCGAGCGCGCCGATGGAGATGTACTTGCCGTCGGCGGTTTCGTAGCAGCGGTAGAATGGCGCCGCGCCGTCGATCAGATTGTCGCCGCGCGCCTTCGACCAGCCGCCATTCGCCAGCCAGCTGTGCATCAGGCCCATCATGGCTGGCACGCCGTCGACCATCGCCGCGTCGACCACCTGTCCCTTGCCGGAACGCGACCGCTCGAACAGCGCTGCCAGCACGCCGGTGACGAGAAACATCGCGCCGCCGCCATAATCGGCCACCAGGTTGAGCGGCGGCACGGGCGGCCGGCCGGGCTCGCCCATCGCATGCAGCGCACCCGTCAACGCCATGTAGTTGATGTCGTGTCCGGCGACCTGCGCCAGCGGTCCGTCCTGACCCCAGCCGGTCATGCGGCCGAAGATCAGGCCCGCATTGCGCGCCATGCAGGCATCGGGACCCAGTCCGAGGCGCTCCATGACGCCGGGCCGGAACCCCTCGATCAGCACGTCCGATCCCTCGATCAGCCTGAGCACGACCTCCTTGCCGCGCGCATCCTTCAGGTTGACCGCGATCGATTTCTTGCCGCGCCGGTTGACGCCGCCGGTGAGGTCGCCGCCCTTGCCGCGATCGACAATGATCACCTCGGCACCCATGTCGGCCAGCAACTGGCCGGCCAGCGGACACGGTCCGATGCCGGCCATTTCGACGATTCGCAAACCGGTGAGCGGTCCCATGGCTATTGTCCCGCTGCCTTGCGGATCACGGCAGGCGGATGGCGCCGTCGAGGCGAATGGTCTCGCCGTTCAGATAGGGGCTTTCGACGATGTTGCGCGCAAGCTGGCCGTACTCCGCCGGCGAACCGAGTCGCTTGGGGAAGGTCACCTGCGCGGACAATTGCTCGACGACCTTTTCGCCAAGCCCCTCGAACAGCGGCGTCATGAACAGGCCCGGCGCGATGGTGCAGATACGGATACCGTAAAAGCTGAGATCGCGCGCGATCGGCAGCGTCATGCCGACAATGCCGCCCTTTGACGCCGAATAGGCGACCTGGCCCTTCTGTCCATCATAGGCGGCCACCGAGGCCGTGTTGACGATCACGCCGCGCTCGCCGTCCTCGTTCGGCTCATTGCCGGCCATCTGTTCGGAGGCGAGCCTGAGCACGTTGAACGTGCCGATGAGATTGATCTCGATGACCTTCTTGTAGATGCCGAGATCGTGCGGGCCTTCCTTGCCCATGGTCTTCATCGCCATGCCGATGCCGGCGCAGTTGACGTTGGCGTTGATCTTGCCGAAAGCGTCGACCGCCGCTGCGATACCCGCTTTCACATTCTCTTCGCTGGTGACGTCGACCTTGGCGAAGATGACGTTGTCGCCCAGTTCAGCGGCAATCTGTTCGCCCCGCGAGGCGTTCATGTCGAAAATGGCGACCCTGGCGCCGCCCGCTGCGAAATTCCTGACCGTGGCTTCACCCAGGCCCGATGCCCCGCCTGTAACGATGGCGACCGTTTCGCTGATCTTCATGTCGATTCCCTGTCCTTTGAACGATGTGTTGGATTGCCGTTGGCTGATCTTTGTTTGGCCGCGGGGTCGGCGATCCGTCAACTGTTATTCGTTCCGCAACGTAAAAAGGGCGGCCGATCGTTCGGCCGCCCTCCTCATGTCTCCGGTACCGGATTACTTCAGCGTGGCGACCGTCTTGAACACGCCGTCCTGGACCTGCGAGATGAAGATCTCGTCGGCGGCCTGGTGGTCGCCCGGTCCCAGCTTGACGGTGTTGCCGGCAATCACGTCGTCATAGGACAGCGATTCCATGCCCTTCTGGAAGCTCTCGCCGTTCAGGTCCTGACCGGCGGCCTCGAGCCCGCGTACCAGCAGTTCGGCGGCGGTACGGCCGAGCAGCGAACCCGTGCCCGGTGCCTCGCCGACAGCGTCGGTATAGGCCTTCACCCAGGCAGCGACTTCCGGCACGTCCATGCGGTTTTCATGGTCCTGCCAGCCCGACGCGGCATAGAAGCCCTCGGTGATGCCGCCCGGCACCTTGCCAACAACGGTGTTGAACGCCGCCGAGGCACCCAGGAACTTCATGTCGTTGTAGCCGAGCTTCTTGGCCGTGCCGAGAATGGTGATGATCTGGCGCAGGCCGAGCGCGACGGTCACGACCTCGCAGCCTTCGGCATTGAGCTTCTGCAGCGGGCCGACGAAATCGGCCTCATCCGGCTTGTGGGTGGTTTCGGCGGCGAATTTCAGCCCCGATTCCTTGGCTTCGTCGGCCGTGCCGGCCTGGATTTCCTCGCCGAAATCGGTCGGCAGGTACATCGAGCACACCGTCTTGATGCCCATGTCGTCCTTCATCCACTTCAGCGAAGCGCGAATCTGGTCGTAATAGGACGAGGTGCCGGCATAGTGCAGGGCGAGCGGCTCCTGGAGCATCTGCCGCGCCGCCGTCAGCGGCGAGATGTTCGGGATGCCCTTGGGATCCATGATCTTGAAGGCGGCGAGGTTGTGCGGCGTGCCGAGCGACAGCAGCATGGCGAAGACCTGGTCGGAATTCACCAGCTTGTTGGCGAGCTGTACCGCCTTGGCCGGATTGTAGCCGTGATCCTCGGTGATGTAGACGATCTTGCGGCCATGCACGCCGCCCTTGGCGTTGACCTCGTCGAGATATTGCTGCGCGCCCTTCACCGCCGGGACCGAAAAGCCGGCGAATATGCCGGACAGATCGTGAAACCCGCCGATCTTGATCTCGGTGTCGGAAACACCTTGTGTCTGCGCGGCAGCGGGCGCGGCCATCATGACCGTGGCGATCGCAGCCGAAATCCAGAATGCTTTCATGTTCTCCTCCTTGTGCAGGCCGGTGATCGACCGGCGATTGCGCGACTCTCGGGTGATTTCCCGTTCAGGGCGTTACCCGCGGCAATCCCGATTGCCCGGCGCCCCTCGTCGTTTCGACAAGCTTGAACGATGCGGCGGCCCCAGGACCTCCTCCCCGCATCGTCGGTGCAGTCGGTCAGAGCAAAGCAGGAAGCCCCATTCGACGCAAGCCTTTCCTTTCCCGGAACGTCAACGTCAATCAATGCGCGTCGGCATCGATTGCGCGGCTCGCCAGCGTTTGGAGGCCGCGTTCAGTGCCTGGGCGAGGTCGAATGCGCGGCGTGGCGCAGATGCTCGAGGAAGCTGCGCGCCGACGAGCGTTGGAAGAACAGGACGAAGCTTCCCGCCGACGCATCTTCGCAAACGATCAGCGAGATCATGCCCTCGATCGGGGCCCGCGCGGCGGCATGCGTCGGAAACACCGATTCATGCAGATCGATCCCGCAAAGCTTCTCCATCACCTCGCGTGTCTTGCGCCCCGCGATGCGGACCGCGATCCAGCCGTTAGACTGGTCGGTGGCGTGGCAGGCCTTGCCCACCGGATCGGGCAAGGCGCCCTCGATGCCGGTGACGAACCATTGCCGCTCGCCGGCCCAGATGATTCGCACCTGTCCGCCATTGTGCCCGCCATCGGTGAAACGCCGGGGCGCCGGCAGACCGGTACCGAACGCTTTTTCGCAGGCTTTCGACAACGCCGTCTCGCCGCCGGCAGAGACCGAAACCCAACGGATCGGCAGGCCGGCAAGTTCGCGTACGCTGAAATCCGGCCACGCCTCGTCGACCGGCTCGGTCATGGCAAGCCCGCTCTGCGCGGTAAGCTTGAACTGGGATTGGGTCTCAGGCACGCAACCGCTCCCCTTTCGGATCGATGAAATGCGGCGAGCAGATCTCGACCTCGACATCGCGTCCGCGCACCGAATCGACCGCGCGCACCTTCTCGCCATGGCGCTCGGCGCCGCGTGTGATGAAACCCAGCCCGATCGGATGGCCGAGCGAGGGCGAGTAACAGACCGAGGTCATGTAGCCCTCGTCGTTTTCCGTGTTCGCCTCGCGTCCGATTCCGATGAAATGCGCCCCGGCCGTCAGTTCCTCGTCATGCGTCACCGGCTTGAAGCCGACCAGCATGGGCCGGTCGGGATCGGCCATGCCGGGCCGCTGCGCCATTTCCTTGCCGATGCAGTCCTTCTTCGCCGACACCATTTTGCCGAGCCCGAGATCGGCCGCCGTCGTGCGCCCATGCAGTTCGCTGCCGACGGGATGGCCCTTCTCGATGCGCATTACGTTGAGCGCTTCCAGCCCGTAGGGCACGATGTCGAATTCGCGCCCAGCCTCCATGATCGCGCGCATCATCGCATCGCCATAGCGCGCGCCGACCGCCAGCTCGTAGGCGAGTTCGCCCGAAAACGAAATGCGGTAGAGCCAGGCCGGCGTGCCGCCGCAAACGGTGACGGCGCCGCAGGCCATGAAGGGAAAGGCCTCGTTGGAAAGATCGCCCGTCTTGCCATCCCCCTTCTGGCCCTTGTCGACGAGCTTCTCCAGGGCCTTTCTCGAATTCGGCCCGGCAATCGCGAACTGCGCGAACTGATCCGTCACCGAGACCATGTGGACGTCGAGCTCGGGCCAGTGGGCCTGATGGCAGAAATCGAGATGCGCCATGACCGGCCCGGCATTGACCGTGGTCGTCGTCACCAGGAAATGGTCCTCGGCCAGCCGTGCTACCGTGCCGTCATCCATGACATGGCCGTCCTCGCGCAGCATCAGGCCGTAGCGCACCTTGCCGACCGGCAGGCTCGACATGGTGTTGGTGTAGATGCGGTCCAGGAATTTCGCCGCGTCGGCACCCTTGATGTCGATCTTGCCGAGCGAGGAGACGTCGGAAACGCCGACCGAGCGCCGCGTCGCGAGCACCTCGCGGTCGACGCTGTCGCGCCAGCTGTGCTCGCCCGGCATCGGATACCATTGCGGCCGCATCCACAGCCCGGCCTCGACAAACACCGCCCCGCGCTCTTTCGACCAGTCATGACTTGGCGTCAGCCGCTTCGGGCGGAAGGCCTTGCCGGCATTGCGCCCGGCGAACGCACCGATCGCCACCGGCGTGTAGGGCGGACGGAAGATCGTCGTGCCGGTCTCGGGGATCGACTTGCCGGTGAGTTCGGCCATCACGGCGAGCGCCGGCACATTGGCCGTCTTGCCCTGATCGGTCGCCATGCCGAGCGTCGTGTAGCGCTTCATGTGCTCGACCGAGCGGAAGCCTTCCTGATGCGACAGCTTCACATCCTTGACCGTGACGTCGTTCTGGAAATCGAGCCAGGCCCGTTCGTTCCGCTTCGCTTTTGGGTCGGTGACATGCCAGACCGGCGAAATGCCATAGGGCGCGTCCTCGGCATCCGGCACACCGCCGACCGGCACCTTGAAACCCAGATCGGCGAGCGCCGCGCCGGCCCGTTCCAGGCCCTGCGCCAGGGCGCCATGCGTCGAGAACGCACCGGCCGCCGTACCTGCCACGCGCATGCCGGCGGGCAGGTCAGATCCGGGAACGAAGGAGGCGATGCGGTCGTTCCAGACCGGTGAATTGCGCTGGTGGCAGGTCAGGTTGACCGCCGGATTCCAGCCGCCCGAGACCGCCAGGCAGTCCGCGCTCAACGTCACCGGCTTGTCGTTGGCGTTGAGGAAGGTGACCGAGCTCAGCGCCTTGCGACCGGCGGTCGAGACGACGCGGGCGCGGGTGAAGACCGGAACGTCGCCGATGCTCTCGCGCAGATGTGCGACGGCTTCCGCGCTGCGCGTGTCGATCACCGCGCCGACCTCCGCGCCGGCGGCAACGAGGTCGCGCGCCGTCAGCCAGCCATTGTCGTTGCAGGTGAAGACGATGGTCGACTGGCCGGCCAGCGCCGCGAACCGGTTGGCATAGGTGCGCACCGCCGAGGCCAGCATCACGCCCGGCCGGTCATTGCCGCCAAAGGCGATCGGCCGCTCGAAGCCGCCGCCCGCGAGGATCGTGCGTCGGGCAATGATCCGCCAGAGCCGCTGGCGCGGCATGTGGTCGGGCAGAACCGCCATATGGTCGCCGACCCGCTCCAGCGCTCCGTAGGTGCCGCCGTCATAGGTGCCGAACACCGTGGTCCGCCGCATGACCCGCACATTGTCGGCATCGTCAAGCTCGCCGGCGATCTTGGCCGCCCATTCCGACCCCGCCATGCCCGCGACTTCCGTGCGATCGCCATTGAGTCGGCCGCCCGCGACGAAATCCTCGTCGGCCAGGATCACACGGGCACCCGCGCGCGCCGCGACCAGCGCGGCCTGCAATCCGGCCGGCCCGGCACCGATCACCAGCAGGTCGCAATGCGCCGTCGCCTTCTCATAGACGTCCGGATCGGCCTTGCCCGAAAGCGATCCCAGTCCGGCCGCGCGCCTTATGATCGGCTCGTAGACCTTTTCCCAGAAGGCCGCCGGCCACATGAAGGTCTTGTAGTAGAAACCGGCCGTCAGGAAGGGTGACAGGAGATCGTTGATTGCCGCTACATCGAAGGAAAGGCTCGGAAAACGGTTCTGGCTTCTCGCGACCAGCCCGTCATGAAGCTCGACCGTCGTCGCGCGCGTATTGGGATCGCGTCGCGCACCCTCGCCGATTTCCATCAGCGCATTGGGTTCTTCCGAACCGGCCGTCAGGATGCCGCGCGGGCGGTGATATTTGAACGAGCGTCCGACCAGCTTGACGCCATTGGCGATCAGCGCGGAAGCCAGCGTGTCGCCATCATGACCGACGAACTTCGTCCCGTCGAAAGTGAACGCATACTTCTCGCTGCGGTTGATGATGCCGCCCTTGTCGAGGCGGTGCGATGACTTGGCCCCGCTCATGCCCCGGCCTCCGGCTCGTCCGCGCCCGCACCGGAGCCGTTGCGGGCCAGCGTATGCGCCGCCGCCGTCACCGCGCCGCGCACCTCATGCGACAGCGTGTTGCGTTCCACCACGATCCACGAACGGCATCCGCCCTCGTGATACCAGTGCTCCTTGTGCCAGCCGGCGGGATTGTCGCGCAGATGCACGAACTCGAAGAACGCCCGCCGTGCGCCCGGCGCGGCAGCATCCGGCCGCACGACATTGGCATCGCCCCGATAGACGAATTCGCCCTGGTCTCGTTCGCCGCAATTGGGGCAGGGAAGTCGCATGGTTTGCTCGGATCCTCGGTGCGGGTTTGCCGTCAGTGCAGATTGGGCTGCGCGCCCGTGCCTTCCTCGTCGATCAGATGGCCGGTCTCGTAACGGTCGAGCCGGTATTTGATCGCGACCTTGTGCGGCTGGTCGCGGGCGATCAGATGGGCGAAGCAGAAACCCGAGGCCGGCGTCGCCTTGAACCCGCCATAGCACCAGCCGCAATTGAGATAGAGCCCGTCGATCGATGTCTTGTCGATGATTGGCGAACCGTCCATCGACATGTCCATAACCCCACCCCAGGAGCGCAGGATGCGCGCCCTGCTGATGGCCGGCATCATCGCCATGCCGGCTTCCGCGACATGTTCGACCATCGGCAGATTGCCGCGCTGGGCGTAGGAATTGTAGCCGTCCAGATCGCCGCCGAAGACAAGACCGCCCTTGTCCGACTGCGAAATGTAGAAATGGCCGACGCCGAAGGAGACGACGCCGTCGATGATCGGCTTCAGGCCTTCCGAGACGAAGGCCTGAAGCACATGGCTTTCGATCGGCAGGCGCAGGCCGGTCTTCTCCATGACACGCGTCGTCGAGCCGGCCGCGGCGACCGCCACCTTCTTGGCCTTGATCGTGCCCTTGGTGGTTTCAACGCCCTTGACCGTGCCGCCCTCGATGACAAAGCCGGTCACTTCGCAATTCTGGATCAGGTCGACGCCTCTCGAGTCGGCGCCGCGCGCGAAACCCCAAGCGACCGCGTCATGGCGCGCCGTGCCGCCGCGCCGCTGCAGGAGCCCGCCCTGGATGGGAAAGCGCGCATTGTCGAAATTGAGGAAGGGATACATTTTCCGTACGCCGTCCTGGTCCAGCAGTTCGGCGTCGACGCCTTCCAGCCGCATCGCATTGCCGCGCCGCGCAAAGGCGTCACGCTGGCCGTCGGAGTGGAAAAGGTTCAGCACGCCGCGCTGCGACATCATGGCGTTGTAGTTGAAATCCTGCTCCAGCCCCTCCCAGAGCTTCAGCGAGAATTCGTAGAATGGCGTATTGCCGGGCAGCATGTAGTTGGAACGCACGATGGTCGTGTTGCGGCCGATATTGCCCGAGCCGAGCCAGCCCTTCTCGACGACCGCAACATTCGTGATGCCGAATTCCTTGGCGAGGTAATAGGCCGTCGAAAGGCCGTGCCCGCCGCCGCCGACGATCACGACGTCATATTCCGCCTTCGGCTCCGGCTCGCGCCAGACCGGCTTCCAGTTGCGGTTGCCGGTCAGCGCGTTGGTCAGGATGGAGAGCGCGGAATAGCGCATGGATCGTTCCCGTGAGAGTTCCTGGCCCACAAACTGAAAATGCGGGTATCGCCATGAGATTAGCCATATTGGCCGCGCGCACGTCAACGGGCGCGTCCAAAACGGGCGCTTCAGGATAGAAATCGGCCAGCATCGACACACCCCGGGATCGACGCGTGATTACACCTCGGTCAATTTGCCGCTTTAAAGCAGGGGGTGAATTCGGGTAGCCTGTTGCTCGACGGGAGGCATCCGGTGACGGGACCGATGAAAGACGAGCGCAAGGACATCCACAATTCCGACGTGCCCAATCTGTGCAAGGCCTGTGAGGCCCGGCACAAGGGCATTTGCGGCGCGCTCAATTCCGAACAGCTCCTCCGGCTCAACCGCTATTCCTCCCAGCGCAGCGCCACCGCGGGTTCCGAACTGATCGGCGACGAGGAAGAAGTCTCGAACTACGCCAACGTGCTTTCCGGTGTCATCAAGCTCGCCAAGACCATGGCCGATGGCCGCCAGCAGATCGTCGGTCTGCAATTTGCACCGGATTTCCTCGGTCGACCCTTCCATGCCTCCAGCCGCGTCTCGGCTGAGGCCGCATCCGACGTGAGATTGTGCACCTTCCCGAAATCGCTGATCGAATCCATGATCGTCGAGCAGCCCGAACTGGAAAACCGCCTGCACCGCCAGGCCCTGCGCGAACTCGACGAGGCGCGCGAATGGATGCTGACGCTCGGCCGCAAGACCGCCGCCGAGAAGGTAGCAAGCTTCCTGCACATGATCGCGCGCAACGTCGATCCCGACCATGATTACAACGAGCCGGGTCCCGCCGCCTTCGACCTGCCGCTGACCCGCGCCGACATCGCCGATTTCCTCGGCCTCACGATCGAGACCGTCAGCCGCCAGCTCACCAAGCTGAGAAAAGCCGGCATCGTCGAGATCGAAAACAACCGCCACGTCATCGTGCCGGACATGGAACGCCTCGACCGCGCCGCCGGGAACTGAGGCGAGCCACCCTACAGCGTTCGGTCGACGCGCCCTGCCGATGCGGCGAGCACTGGACGCAGGGCTTGCCTGATCTCTTCAAGAAAATTCGCGCTGAAACGTCCGCTGGGTTCCTGCCGGAGGTCGAGATGCCATGAACGCTCGGCAATGTCGTAGTTGAACTCGTCCACGGTGATCCAGCCCCGTTTGAGCGTCGATAGACCCGCACGCCTCAATTCCAGAACCGGTATTTCCAGCGCTGATTGCCCTTCCATGGGCGGCGTCGTGGATATTGCCAGTATGACAAGATGCGTGATGCCCTGCCGTGTGTCGGGAACCGTCAGCGCGAGGCAGACCGGCCGGTCCTTCTCGCCATGGTCGCGGCCTTCGTCCCGTTGCCAGCGCCACAGATAGGGATAGCGGATAATGCTGCCGTTCCCGAACCGCTCAGGCATCCTTCTCGCCGTCATACTCGGCGGATTGCCGGTCGAGTTCGCTTAGCAGTAGATCGGAAAGTTCATGCGGCGCCTCACCCGCTGCGTAAACCCTTCTCGGGTCAATCGTCCGGGTCAGGCGCTCATACGCCTCGGCGGACAGCACGACGAGTGAATCCCTTCCATGTTTCGTCAACGTGATGGGACGTATTCTCGCTTCATCGTGATAACGACCGAAGTGACGGATAAACTCCGCCGTTGAAACCGAAGGGTACTTCTTTTCGTCAATTTTTTCCATATTTTCTGTATAATTCCGAAAATATGTGATTTCAACCTCGAAACCTGTTGTTGCGAAGCCTACACCCCCGCGGAATGGCGGGCCTTGCCCTTGCCCAGATAGGCGTCGAACCACGACGCGATGGTGCGCGCGAAGGGCCGGCCGGCTTCGGCGATGACGAAGCATTCGCCCTCGCGACGGAAGAAGCCGTGCACATCGTCGGCGACACGCGCATCCGCTTCCTCAATGACCACCTCGGCGGTATCGCCGAATTCGGTGCGCAGATCATCCGCCGAGAAGGCGAAATCGCACATCAGCGCCTCGATCACCCGGGCACGCAGCCGGTCGTCGTCCGACAGTGCGATTCCCTTTGCGATCGGCAGCTCGCCGCGTTCCACAGCGGCGATGTAATTGCCGGTCGCGGGGACGTTCTGGATGTACCCTTGCGGCAGGCTCCCGATCGACGAGGCACCGAGCCCGATCAGCACCTCGCAGGGGTCGTCGGTATAGCCCTGGAAATTGCGCCGCAGCCGTCCCGTCGCCGCGGCCTGCGCCAGAGAATCTTCCGGCAGCGCAAAATGGTCGATGCCGATTGCGGCATAGCCGGCGTCCTTCAGCTTCTCCTCCGCAAGTCGCGCCTGGAGATAGCGCTCCTCCATGTCCGGCAGCGTCGCCTCATCGATCATGCGTTGATGCGTCTTCATCCAAGGCACATGCGCATAACCGAACAGCGCGATACGGTCCGGCGCCAGCGAGACGACCTGTTCGAGCGTCCGTTCCAGCGAGCCGCGCGTCTGGTGCGGCAGGCCGTAAAGCGCATCGACATTGATCGATGTGATGCCGGCCTCGCGCAGCATCCCGACCACGCGCGCCGTGTCCTCGAAGGTCTGGATCCGGTTGATCGTCTCCTGCACCAGCGGATCGAAATCCTGCACCCCGATGCTGGCGCGGTTCATACCGAGCGCCTTGAAGCCCTCGATCGTGTCCGCGGTCACGTCATTGGGGTCGATCTCGACGGAAATGCGCGCCGCGTCGTCGAAGTCGAAATGCCGACGCAGCACCTCGCCGAGCCGCGCAAGATCTTCCGATTTGAGCATGCTCGGCGACCCGCCGCCCAGATGCAGTTCGCGCAGGCGCAGCCGCTTGCCGGCCGCCGCAGCGACCAGTTCGATCTCGCGATGCAGGACCTCAAGATAGCGCGCCACCGGATCGTAGCGCAGCGTCTGCTTGGTGTGGCAGCCGCAGAACCAGCACAGCCGGTCGCAATAGGGCACGTGGACATAGACCGATACCGGCGCATCGGCCGCAATCCCGCCGAGCCAGCCCTTGTAGGTCGCGGCATCGATCCCGTCATGGAAATGTGGCGCCGTGGGATAGCTCGTGTAACGCGGCACCGGCGCGGAAAACAGGCGCACCGGATCGGCCTTGTCGAACGTGCGGTCGAGCTTGGGATGAATGGTCATTGCCGGGTTTCCTTCTTCTCCAGCAGGAACGGCACGATATGGTCGCGCTCGAAGGCGATGTGACGGCGCACCGCGCCGAAGAAGCCGCGCAGCATGTAGCCCGTCGCCTCCGCACCGCGCGTGCCGACGCACATGCCCCATTCGGTCAGCACGACGGCCAGTTCCTCGGCGTAACTCTCGTCCTCCACATGCTCGTGGCGCAGCCGGATCAGGCAGGCTTCCAGTCTTCCGTCATGCGGACGCAACGTGCGCAGTACCGGCCACAGTTTCCGGTCCTCGAATTCATGCGCCTCGCGCACCGTCTGCACGATCCGCCGCGCGACCGCCAGACAGGCTTGCGGGCTCGCCCGGTCCGGTAGCGAATCGGCGATCTCCTCAAGCTCCTCGCAAAGATGCAGCTTGCGCGCATGATGGGCTCTTAGGACCGAGACGAGTTCCGCGACATCGTCTTCGAGGCCCTCTGTGACATCCTCGGCCGGACCCATGCCCTGAGACATCTGGCCTTGCGGCACCTCGGCCTGCGACATCTGCAGCCCTGCGGGATTGCTTGGTCGAACCGTCTTGCCCGGCATGTTTCGGCTGGTGCTCCAATATTCCGCTGACATGCGGACCCTTCCTGCTTTTTTGGGAAAACCTTCCACCGCGCCGGTGAATTCACCTTGACCCAGATCAATGCGGCAAGCAGGTTCGCGGACAATGTACCGGCCATCGGCGCGGAAGCGTGGCGGCACCCCCTGTCGCCTCTCCGCGGGTGGGAAACCGATAAGGACCCGGCAAAGGACCGGGCCAGTTTAAGGACTGAACCATGAAAAACGCAGCCGAAATGATCGTCGTCACATTGGCGGCATTCCTCGCCCTGATGGGCGCGGCATTCGCACAGGACGATCTCTTCCGCGCCCATGCCTGGGTGCTCTTCTTCGTGCTGGCGGCAACCGCGGTGTTCCTGTTGCGCCGCGTCCGGATTGCTCCGGCCACGCCAGTCGACACATCCGCCTATATGGACGGACCGATCCGTTACGGCGCGATCGCAACCTTGTTCTGGGGGATCGCCGGCTTTCTCGTCGGCGTGCTCATCGCATCGCAGCTCGCCTGGCCCGATCTCAACATCGAGCCTTGGTTCAACTTCGGCCGTTTGCGGCCGCTGCACACCTCGGCCGTGATTTTCGCCTTTGGCGGCAACGCCCTGCTGGCGACTTCATTCTATGTCGTCCAGCGCACCACGCGCGCCCGCCTGTTCGGCGGCAACCTCGCCTGGTTCGTCTTCTGGGGCTACCAGCTGTTCATCGTGATGGCCGCCACGGGTTACCTGCTCGGCGTCACTGAAGGGCGCGAATACGCAGAACCCGAATGGTATGTCGACCTGTGGCTCACCGTGGTCTGGGTCTGCTACCTGCTCGTCTTCCTTGGCACGCTGTTCAAGCGCAAGGAACCGCACATCTACGTGGCGAACTGGTTCTACCTGTCCTTCATCGTCACGATCGCGATGCTGCACGTGGTCAACAATCTGTCCATGCCGGTGTCGCTGCTGGGCGCCAAGTCCTACTCCGCCTTCGCCGGCGTTCAGGACGCGCTGACCCAGTGGTGGTACGGCCACAACGCCGTCGGCTTCTTCCTGACGGCGGGCTTCCTCGGGATGATGTACTACTTCGTGCCCAAGCAGGCCGGACGCCCGGTCTATTCCTACCGGCTGTCCATCGTCCACTTCTGGGCGCTGATCTTCCTCTACATCTGGGCCGGTCCGCACCACCTGCACTACACCGCCCTGCCCGACTGGGCGCAGACGCTGGGCATGGTCTTCTCGATCATGCTGTGGATGCCCTCATGGGGCGGCATGATCAACGGCCTGATGACGCTGTCCGGCGCCTGGGACAAGATCCGTACCGACCCGCTCATCCGCATGATGGTCATCGCGGTCGCCTTCTACGGCATGTCCACCTTCGAGGGCCCGATGATGTCGATCAAGGCGGTCAACTCGCTGTCGCACTACACCGACTGGACCATCGGTCACGTCCACTCCGGTGCGCTCGGCTGGGTCGGCATGATCTCCTTCGGCGCCATCTACTATCTGGTTCCGAAACTGTGGGACCGCGAGCGGCTCTACTCGCTCAGAATGGTCAACTGGCACTTCTGGCTCGCCACGCTCGGCATCGTCATCTACGCCGC